>NZ_JAJAPB010000001.1:0-300000 GCF_026226615.1 Geovibrio ferrireducens | reverse complement strand
TTTCCTCGTCGGCGGAAGCCATATGGAATTTATGCAGGCTGCGATCGCCGCCGTTGCATACAAGCGCGCTCCGTTCAAGCTTGAGATGGGAGACGGCATAGGGTTCAACGCCGCCAAGGTTGATCCCTTCCACAGAACAGTGCAGGTTGACGGAAATACCTACAGGTTTGACATAAGCAAGGATGACATAGTGGCGGAAACAACCGGGTACGCAGTGCTTGAAAAGGCAGTGACGGTGATAGCCGTCTCTAATGAGTATGCGGTTCAGTCCGAACTGGCAGCGGCAGAACTTAAGGCGCAGAACATCCCTGTTCACGTCATGAACTTTGAGAAAGGAAATTTCCAGAACGAGATGAAGACAATAACCGCCAGATACAAGCAGGATACCCGCTATACTGTGGTTGTTTTCTCTCCTGAAATAAAACTTATAAAGGTTGTCCCCCTTGTAAGATACAGCGTGAAAAACCCCGAAAGAGTCAAACTTTTCATCGGAACAGACTCATTCGGAAAAAGATATATGACTGATGACTATTCAGGCTATTTCCGCAGGGCGATGATATTCACCCCTGCTTATCTGGCCGGAAATGCGAATGCTGCGGAGTT
This sequence comes from Geovibrio ferrireducens, assembly GCF_026226615.1. Classification (NCBI taxonomy): domain Bacteria; kingdom Pseudomonadati; phylum Deferribacterota; class Deferribacteres; order Deferribacterales; family Geovibrionaceae; genus Geovibrio; species Geovibrio ferrireducens. The sequence goes on along the minus strand of NZ_JAJAPB010000001.1, from coordinate 299,397 downwards.
CCGCAGACTGTATATAGATCAGTACGGCGAGGAGCCTACGCTTTCCGCTTACATGGCTAATGATATGATAGCATTCCTGAAAGGAGAGCCTGTGAGCTCGTTCGCCACTGATGTAAGATACATGGACGGCGGCAAAGCGGTAAGGACGGTCAAGGGATTCAGGTTTATTTCAGCGGACAAGATAGAGCCGCTTGGGCGTTAAAATGATTTTCTGCGGCAGAAAGGTGAAGGCTGTAGTTGACCGGGCTTTCATGACCACGCCGGGCTATGCCGCAGATAAAACTCCGGCAGCTAAAAAGAGGAAAAGCTTACAGGGCATCTGCTGTTTTATTTGAATGCTAATTTTATATTTTAAGGCTATTATTGATAAACAGGTGCTTAAAGCACCGAAAGAGCCGGTTCCGGAAAGATGACGGGGGTTTGGCATGCCCCCGCTCAAACATGAATTTATATTGACAAAAAATAAGATAATGTAATAGATTTAAATACCTATGCGTTAGTTGCCGCTTTTCGTAACAACGTTTGGTTTTAATTTATTATCGGAGATTAAGATGAAAAGAGATAAGTCGGAATATGCCGTACAGGCGGTCAACAACGCCATAGATATTCTGGAGCTCCTCGGCGACGGTGAGCACGAACTCAGCATAAGCGATGTGGTTACCAAGCTCAACCTCACCAGAAGCAATGTAAACAAACTTCTGGCCACGCTTGAGATGTTCGGATATGTGGAATATAACCGCTACACAGGCAATTTCAGACTCGGTGTGAAAACCTTCCAGATCTCTCAGGCTTATATAAATAAGCTGAACATAATCGAAATCTCCATTCAGGTTCTCCAGCAGCTTAAACAGCAGACCGGGGAATCAGCCTATATCAGCGTAATGAGGGACGGCAATGTCGTTTACCTTAATGTAATAGAGACAGATCACGCGGTCAGGGTTCTTCCCAGAATAGGAAATGTGGGTCCTGCATATGCCACAGCCACAGGCAAGGCTCAGCTTGCATATTACGACCAGCGCGATATTGATAAGCTTTATCCGGGTGAAATGATAACCTTCACCAAAAACACAATAGGCTCAATGGACGCTCTCAAGGCAGATCTCAAACTTATTAAAGAGAGAGGCTACTCCTTGGACGACGAGGAATACGAACTCGGCGTAAGATGTGTGGGCGCTCCGGTGAGAGACTTCATGGGCAATGTTATAGCGGGGATCAGTGTTAGCGCTCCTGTTGAACGCATACCTATGGAGCGTGTTGAGGCCGAGGTTGCGCATATTGTTCAGGAAGCGGCGAAAGCGCTTTCTGTCAAATTCGGCTACAGGGGTTAACCCCGGCCGTAAAAAGCGCTCCGGCAGTTCCATTGCCGCTGTTCTGACTGCGGGCTTCATTGTCCCGCAGCGTTTCCCCGATTCTCAGGCGGTGTGATTATGTTGCCATCTGTCAGTGTTCTTTTTGTAGAAGACTCCGGGGTTGAAAAAAACAGAATTCTTGAAGCGCTCAAAAAACATTTCACAATAGAGATCCACGCACTCGCCGCAACGACCGACGAATTTCACGAACTCCTCACAGGCCGCCACTGGGATATGGTTGTGACGGAGGAATACCTCAGCAAAACCGATGCTTTTGAAATACTCGATATTATAAACGCCTCCGGACGGGAGATTCCGGTATTTGTCTTTTCTGCCTATTCCGATGTGCGCGGCGCTGTGGAGTGTGTCAGGCGTGGTGCGGCCGACTTCCGCACTAAGGACGACATAATAGGCCTTATGGACTCGGTTAAAACTTTGCTCAGCAGAAAAAAAGTGCTGAAAGAAAATGCGGAGGAATACGAAAAGGAGCTCCTTATAGACATTATAGAGGAGAGCCGCGATTTCATTTTCCTGATAGATGAAAAAACCCTTAAATTCAGATATGTAAACCGCGCAGTTATAGAGAAAACAGGCTACAGCTTCGGCGAGCTCCGGAATATGACCCCTGTGGATCTTGTGCGCAATCTCAGCGCTGAGGTTCTGAGGGAAAGGCTCTCAGGTGTTGCAGACGGCGAGCAGGACAGAATTGTGCTGTTCACTGAGATCATTTCCAAAACCGGGGAAATCCACCAGAGCGAGGCCACAGTTCAGCTTGTTTACAGAAAGAACGAGAGCCTTTTTTACGCACGGCTTGAAGATCTGAGCGAAAAGATACGCACCCACGAAAATGCCATGCGTATGATGCAGGTGGTGGAGTACAGCACCTCCGGCATATTTGTAACTGAGAAGGACGGAACAATAACATACGCTAATCCAAAGCTCCACAGGCAGACAGGTTTCAGCGAGAAAGACATAATAGGCAGCAATATAAATGTTATAAAAAGTGTTCTGGATGACAGCGGCGAGTATGAGCGCATCTGGTCCACGGTTCTCTCCGGGAGAAGATGGGCAGGCCGCACAAAGAGCAAAACGAGGGACGGAGGCGAAATAGAGGTTCTGTCGTTTGTTTCGCCTATCAGGAATTCAAAAGGGGAGATAACCAATCTTGCGTTCTTTGATGAGGACGCCACCCTTGCAAATGAGATGAAGATGCAGCTTATCCACGCCCAGAAGATGGAAACACTGGGAGAGCTTGCGGGGGGCATAGCCCATGATTTTAATAATGTGCTGACAGCAGTGGGGGGCTTTGCCGGGGTAATAAGCCGCAAGCTGAAAGACAGAAAGGATGTCAGCTACCTCGCGGATAAGCTGGTGGAGCTTGCAGAATCAGGCAGATCCCTCACTCAGGGGCTACTGGGATACAGCCGGAAGCAGGAGCAGGAATTCAGGATTATAGATGCAGACCGCACAGTGAGAAAAGTGACCGATATTATCTCTCTGGTTTTTCCGGAGGACATTGTAATAGATGTGGAGACGGAATGCGGAGGCGCCAGAATAAGAGCTATAGAATCACAGATTGAGCAGATTCTCCTTAACCTTGCAAACAATGCAAGGGATGCTATGCCGGACGGTGGGCTGCTCACAGTATCGGCCTCTAAAAGCCTTTCAGGAAAGAGCGTGCTGATCCGCATAGGGGATACCGGGACAGGGATGCCCGCTGATGTTCTGGCGAATATTTTCAAGCCCTTCTTTACCACTAAGAGCGAAGGAAAGGGGACGGGGCTTGGGCTTGCCATAGTCAAAGACCTCATGGACTCTCACGGGGCAAAGATCTTTTGTGAAAGCGTGCTGGGTCAGGGGACTGTTTTTACGCTGGAGTTTCCCCTTATTGACATAGATGAAATATCATTCGCCGCTGCAACAGCGGACAGTCTGGTGAAGCTCAGCGGCTCTGTTGTTGTGATTGATGATGATCCGGGAGTCAGGGAAGGCATAGAGACCATGCTCAGCGAGTTCGGGTACAGAGCAGTGTGTTTTGACGGTTATCCGTCCATGTATAATAAGCTGGAATATCTCGGAGAGGTCTCCATTGCGGTGATAGATATGGTGCTGGCGGATTCAGGCAGTGTGATGGCTGCTGAGGCTCTCCTTGAGAAATACGGAAACCTGCCGATAATCTACATGACAGGGTATGATGACGAATCCCTGAGAGGAAAGGGTATCATAACGGAAGGGAAAGCAATCATTAAAAAACCGGTTTTTGCGCATTCGCTTCTGAAGGCAATGGCAGAGGCTATGCAGGAAAAAAGTGTTAGCGACAGGTAATTTTACCCTGTCATTATGTTTGATAAATATTATTATGTAAGTTATGAAGGTTGAGATGAACAAATGGGCGGAAGATTTCCCTGAAGCAATGAAGGAAATCACGATACTTTGTGTTGAAGATGAATCAGATGCGAGGGATAAGCTTTCCGGCTTCCTCAGCAAGAACTTCGGCGTGGTCTACAGTGCGTCCGACGGAATAGAAGGGCTTGAGGTTTTCAAAACCGAGAAGCCGGACATTATTATAACCGATATTCAGATGCCGCTCATGAACGGGCTTGAAATGGCGGAAGAGATAAGGAAAGAGAACGCGGACGTACCTATTATAATAACCACCGGGTACGATGATGAGAAATATCTCGTCGGTTCCATAGACATAGGCGCAATGAAATACATAAAAAAGCCTGTGGACATCAAAAAGCTCAGAAGCCTGCTCAGCGAAGTTGCGCTCAATATTATTCAGCAGAAGGAAAAAGCCAAGAAAGACAGGCTGCTCCGCCTTGTTATGGAAAACTCTGCGGAGTTTTATCTCATTACTGACCTTGAAAAAATCTATTATATCAATACCGCATTCCTCCACTACATCGGCTATGAGGATATGGCGGAGATCGGCACAAAAACTTCCGCTCTGGAAAACGTTAATATTCTTAAGGATGGCAGCGGCTACTGCGGGGCAGATTTGCGAAACTGGCTGAAAAAGGCAGCGGCAGAAGGCCTTGACGAGGCAGTGCTCAAGATGCAGGGCGCAGGCAAACTTAAGAGTGAGGCCAAAAACTTCCTTGTGCGTATAAACAAAGTGGAGGAGGAAAGCTCTGTGCTTGTTTCCATGGTTGATATTTCCAATCTGGAAGCATCAACAGTAATGAGAGAAACACCTGCGATGGTTGATCCTCTTACGGGTGTTGTGAACAGGCAGAAGTTTGTTGAGGAACTTGACCGTGAGCTTTACAGGGTTCAGCGCTACACACGCCCTCTGTGCCTTATTTTATTTGATATAGACGGTTTCAGTGAAATAAACGAACGCTACGGAAGGCAGGTCGGCGACAGTATCATTAAGGAAATAGCCCATCTGGTTAAGCAGAATGTCCGCGTGGTGGACACCTTTGCCCGTTACGGCGGAGAGGAGTTTGTTGTTCTCGCTCCCGAAACTGATTTAAACGGCGGATTCGCCCTTGCGGATAAAATACGCGGCAAGATAGAGCGCCAGCAGTTTTCCCACGTGGGGAGAGTCACATGCAGCTTCGGCGTTACAGAGTATGTTCTCCTCCAGTCAAGGGATCTGCTTATTAAAACCGCCGATGATGCCCTCTACATGGCAAAAAGCAGAGGACGCAACAGGGTGGAGAAAGTCGCTTTCCTTTAGACATAACGCTTATTCCGGTGATTGATGAAAGTTTTCCGCCATGCAGTCATTTCCCCCGCACTGCCGGAAGAATATCTGGACATGAAAACTCTGGCTGTTCTGCATGATTCCAATTTTAAAGGCGAGAAACAGCCGGACGGAAGGGTTCTGTTCATCTCCGGGGATGCCTGCGGACTGGACAAGCTCGCTGCGCATTTTGCATCTCTCATAGAACATAAATTACAGGAAAACAGGGCGGACTATCCGGGCTATGCTGCGGTAAATACTGCAGTGATTGGCAGCGGCGGAATGATATGCGGCGGTGAGGCATACTTTATCACAGCATTTCATGTGGAGCGTTTTTCCACCGGAGAATGGCTGGCTGAGAAAGAGAATGAGCACGAAAGCGCCGCAGGTGTTGAATTCTTCGACTGAAATTTCTGTTGTTTCACATGAAACATTTTATATAATAGGTACTTAAAATCTCTTAACCAATGGCAGGTATTTCCTTTGTCAAATCAGATTTCAAAAGGTTTCAGACAGGCTCTTCCCATAGCTGCGGGTTATTTTCCTGTGGCAGTTTCGTTTGGGCTCACTGCGGTTTCAGCAGGGCTGGACGGCTGGCTTGCTGTCCTCATGTCTCTCATAGTCTTTGCGGGTGCGTCCCAGTTTGTCGGCGCAGGTATGTTCGGTATGGGGGTAGGGGGCTGGGAGATAGTTCTCACAACTTTTGTCCTTAACTTCCGCCATTTTCTGATGAGTTCATCCCTCTCCAGAAGGCTGCCGGAGGAGACTACCGGCGCTCAGTCCGCGCTGGCTTCGTTCGGTGTTACTGATGAAACATTCGCAGTGGCAAGTATGAGCGGCGGGGAGAGGATTGCGCCTTCATACCTTTACGGACTTAACTTCACAGCTTACAGCGCATGGGCAGCGGGAACTGTCGTGGGAGTAATGGCAGGGTCAGTCCTGAGCGATACCCTCAAGCAGAGCCTCACCTTCGGGCTTTATGCCTTATTCATAGGGCTGCTTGTGCCCGAACTCAAAAGAACAAGACCGGCGGTCACAGCCGCGCTCTGCTCAATGGCAGTCAGCGGAGCATTGTATTTTCAGCCGTTTTTTGAGATGGGTTCAGGGTGGATGATTGTCAGCGCAACTATGGCAGGGGCACTTGCAGCGGCCTGCCTGCACGGGGAAGAGAATGAGCAAGCTTAATATAATCATACTCATGGCACTGGTGACATACATACCCAGAATGCTGCCCATGGTCTTTCTGAAAAATATGCGTCTCGCGCCGTGGCTGAACAGGTTTCTCAGGTTCATCCCCTATGCATCGCTCGGCGCGCTTATATTCCCCGGAGCATTGTTTTCAGTCAATCCGCCCATCGCCGCAGCGGGCGGAATAGCTGTTTCCGCTGCTCTGGCATTTCTGGGCAGAAGCCTGATTGCTGTATTCGCCTCCGGTGTTGCGGCAGTTTATATTCTGCTTATTCTGCTTTAAATAAAACGGGGGACTTTTCCCATCGAAAAAGCCCCCCGCAAATACTCTGAATTATATACTTAATTTAGCAACAAAATGCCCGGAATTTAAACATCTTCACTGTCTGCTTCGCTCTGACCGCAGCATTTCTTATATTTTTTGCCGCTTCCGCATGGGCAGTCATCGTTTCTGCCGACTTTGGGAACCACTCTCCTGACAGGTTTCGCTTTTTCCTCTTTGGGCGCGGCAGAGAGTACGTCTCTGCGTTCTTCGGATATTTTAGCGGTTTTCTGCCTTTCCTGTTCCTTCTTTTCAAGATCCACGTCTTCCTGTTTCTGCCCCATTCTCACGTTGAAGAGAATGCGGCAGGTGTTGGAATATACTCTGTCCATGAGCCCTGCGAAGAGGTTGAAGGCCTCACGTTTATATTCGTTGAGCGGATCTTTCTGTCCGTAGCCTCTGAGGCGCACGCTGTCACGGAGGTGATCCATGCTGAGCAGGTGCTCCTTCCATTTGTCATCCAGCATGCTTATCATCAGGTAGCTGAAAAGGCCTCTGTAGTGTTCGCCGAATTCGGCCTTTTTGGCTTCAAATTTCTCTTTGATTTTCTGAGCGGCAGTATTGAGAAAATCCTCAGACTTTTTGACATCAGTGGATATGTCATCAATGGCGAAGGTTTCCTTCAGCGCCTTATTGAAGCCTTCAAGATCAGGCTTTTCGTGCGCCGATACAAATTCGTCATACAGAGAGTTGAGGGTATTGTTTATGGTTTCCCTGGCAACTTCCTCCACCTGCTCCTTATTGAGGATGCTGTTACGGAGGCCGTAGACAATCGTCCTCTGCTGGTTCATTACGTTATCGTAATCCAGCAGATACTTACGCACCTCAAAGTTCATTGCCTCAACTTTTTTCTGGGCATTCTCTATGGCTTTGGAAATTATATTATGCTCAATGGGCTCTCCGTCCTTCATGCCGAGTTTGTTCATAATGTAGGAGATTTTTTCGGAACCGAAGATGCGCATAAGGTCATCCTCAAGGCTGAGGAAGAATCTTGATGAACCCGCATCCCCCTGACGGCCGGCACGGCCTCTGAGCTGATTGTCTATCCTTCTGGATTCGTTTCGTTCAGTGCCGAGAATATGAAGACCGCCGAGATCAAGAACGCCTTCACCCAGCTTGATGTCCGTTCCTCGTCCCGCCATGTTGGTGGCGATGGTGACTGCGTTTTTCTGTCCGGCGAGGGCAACTATCTGCGCTTCGCGTTCGTGGTGCTTGGCGTTGAGGACTTCATGCTTAATCTTTCTTTTCTCAAGCATTTTGCTGACAAGCTCGGATTTTTCAATGGATGATGTGCCCACAAGAACGGGGCGGCCGAGTTTGTTCATCTCTTCTATTTCGGCTATGATAGCTTCGTACTTCTCGCGGGCGGTTTTGTAGATAACGTCAGCCCTGTCATTACGCACCATTTTGCGGTGAGTGGGTATGCTTACAACGCCGAGGTTGTATATCTGCATGAACTCGCCAGCTTCTGTGGCGGCTGTACCCGTCATACCCGCAAGCTTGGCGTACATGCGGAAATAGTTCTGGAAGGTGATGGAGGCCAGAGTCTGGTTCTCGTTCTCTATTACCACCTGCTCCTTGGCCTCTATTGCCTGGTGCTGCCCGTCGGAGTATCTTCTTCCGGGCATGAGCCTGCCGGTAAACTCATCAACAATGATAACCTTGCCGTTTTCCACAACATAATCTTTGTCACGCTTGAAAACTGCGTGAGCCTTAAGTGAGTTGTTTACATAGTGGAGAGTATCAACATTGGCGACATCAAAAAGGTTTTCCAGTCCGAGGGTTTTCTCGATTGAGTTTATGCCCGCATCCAGGAGCTGAACATCGCGTCTTTTCTCGTCAACTTTATAGGATGTCTCCGGGGCAAGCTGGCGGATTACCTCGTCAATTTTGTAGTAAACATTGGTGGATATGTCTGTGGGTCCGCTGATGATCAGGGGCGTTCTTGCTTCGTCTATAAGAATACTGTCCACTTCATCCACTATGGCGTAGTGAAGCTTTCTCTGGGACATGTCATTCACGGAGAGCTTCATGTTGTCACGCAGATAGTCAAACCCGAATTCGTTGTTGGTTCCGTAGGTTATGTCTGCGGCGTATGCGTCTTTTCTGGTGCATGGGGTGATTTTTGTGGTGAGTGCGTCTTCGTTCTCCCACTCCACAAGCGATGATGCCTCATGCTGTATGATACCCACACTGAGGCCGAGGGTGATGTAAATCGGGCTCATCCACTGCGCATCACGCCTTGCCAGATAGTCATTCACGGTGACAAGGTGCGCGCCCTTGCCCTCAAGTGCATTGAGATAAAGGGCGAGAGTAGCCACAAGGGTTTTACCCTCACCGGTTTTCATCTCTGATATTCTGCCTTTGTGCAGAGCGTAACCGCCTATGAGCTGAACATCGAAATGCCTCATGTTCATTCTGCGTTTGCTCACTTCTCTGACGGCGGCGAATGCCTCAGGAAGGAGATCGTCAATGCTTTCCCCGTTTTCCAGCCTTCTGCGGAACTCCGCAGTGGAGGTTTTAAGCTCCTCGATGGATTTTCTTTCGAAAACCGCCTCAAGAGAGTTTATTTTATCGACAACACCTGCTACCTTTTTCAGGTATCTCTGGTTAAAGTCGCCGAACAGTTTTTTCGCCAGTTCTTTAATCATCCTTTGACCTTCCTTTATTTTTCCGTTTTTGTAATCATCCAGTATATTACTCCCAGTACCGCTATTGATACCAGAACAAATCCGTATGTCATCGGATTGGATGTTTCGTGCTTAAGCGTTATGATGAGCAGGTCACGGATGAACGCGATGAGCGCCACACCGATGAAAATGCTTATCTTGAACTTGCCCCCTTTCAGCATCTGGATCTCCGTGTGGAGAAGCTCCACCAGAACCCAGATAATAAGCAGCGAGCCCAGAGCGGTAATAAGAACCTTGTCCGCGTTTTCCTCCAGCAGATGCAGTATCTCAATCCCGAAGAGCACAGCGGCGGCGGCCGTCATTATGATCAGTATGCCCACCATCAGCGTGTGCATGAGGAAGGAAAACTTCTCCGAAACGGAAACCACAAAGTTCTTTATACTGAATATAGATGTATATTCCCTGATTTTGTTTTCGCAGAAAGCGTAATTGACGGCATCAACATTTATATCCATAAATTTATGAACGCTTAAGAGAATATTTTTTCTGTACACGTCATCGTCCAGACTCTGAAAAATACGTTCGTGAATCCACAGGCGGATATAGCTCATCATGGCGTTTATCCATTCATAGTCTATTTCATATTTCTTCTGGAGATTGCCGAATTTTTCGAGGTATGCGAGGTATGCATTGTTCAGTCTGGCTTCAAAAAACCTGTCGTACCATGTTAAAAGAAACTCTCTGTGCTTTGCCAGCACAACAGGGTACACGCTGTCCGGCAGGCGGAACTTTTTTGTGAAGCTCTCAAAGACATCTCTTACAAAGTCTTCCTTATGTTTTTCCATAATCTCTTTGAGGGAGGCAATATTGCGCAGATCATCTTCTGCAACGTCGTAGCTTTTCTGAAGATTTTTATAGTATTTCATTTGCGGCTCCGCAGGGGAAAAACGGACTCAGGCAGCTTTTCCGATAAAGGAAAATAGTTATTTATTTTTCGGTAATGTATGATAAAATCCGTTAAAAATAAAGGGAAAACAGACTGTCCGCACCACTTATGACACTCTTATAACATGCTTGCCCGCATGCCTTAGGGAGGTTAACCCGAAATGAACCAAAACCGCATCGCGGAAATTACCAGAAAAACAAACGAAACGGATATTTACCTTAAGCTGAACATAGACGGTTCAGGCGAGAGCAAAATAACCACAGGCGTGGGCTTTCTCAACCACATGCTGGAGCTTTTCGCGCGTCACGGGGGCTTTGACCTCGAAGTGATCGCAAAAGGCGATACCAACGTGGACGACCATCACACGGTGGAGGACATAGGAATATGCCTCGGCGATGCGTTTAAGAAAGCTCTCGGCGATAAAAAAGGAATAAGGCGTTACGGTTTTTTCCTTCTCCCCATGGATGAAACCCTTATAGAATGCGCAATAGATTTCAGCGGGAGGACATACCTCAACTATGCCGCTGATATTCAGGCTGTGCGTGTGGGTAGTTTTGAGACCGAGCTTGTGGAGGAATTTTTCAAGGCCTTTGCTGACCGTGCCTCGGTAAACCTGCACATAATAAAGAGATTCGGCCGTAATACCCACCACATAATAGAAGGAATTTTCAAGGCTGTTGCCAGATCTATAAAAGATGCTGTTGTTGTTGAATCGGACAGAATAATGTCCACCAAGGGAACGTTAAGTGAGTAAAATCGCTGTCATAGACTATGAGGCGGGTAACCTCCGCAGTGTGCAGAAGGCGTTTGAAAGCCTCGGCTACGATGCGGTGGTCACCTCTGATGCGCAAATTATAAAATCCGCCCATAAAGTAGTTCTGCCCGGTGTCGGCGCATTCGGTGACTGTGTCGGCGGGCTTGAAAAAGCCGGGCTGAGGGAAACTGTTCTCGGAGTTATAGATTCCGGCAGACCGTTTTTAGGCATATGTGTGGGAATGCAGATGCTGTTTGATAAAAGCTATGAGTTCGGCGAGCATGACGGCCTAGGTATTTTCCGGGGTTCAGTGCAGAAGTTTCCGGGTGAAATAGTTAAACAGGGGATGAAGATTCCGCACATGGGCTGGAACAGCCTCAGCATAAAACAGAAGGAGCACCCTGTGCTGAAAGGTATAAATGACGGCGATATGGTGTACTTCGTGCATTCCTACTATGTGCAGTCGGAGGATTCATCCGTAATCGCAGCAGAGTGCGAATACGGCGTCACGTTCACCGCCGCCGCTGCGAGGGATAATATATTCGCAACCCAGTTTCACCCCGAAAAATCACAGGCGACGGGGCTCAGGCTGCTTAAAAATTTCGGGGAGTGGAAATGCTGATAATTCCGGCTATCGACCTTCTCGGCGGAAAGGCTGTCCGCCTCCGTCAGGGGGATATGGACGACTATAAGATATACTTTGACGACCCTGCTGAGGCCGCGGTTCAGTTCCGCGAACTGGGGATAAAACGGCTCCACATTGTGGATCTGGACGGAGCCAAAAAGGGTGAGATGACCAACTTTGAAACCATAAAGCGCATAATAAAAAAAGCGGATATGGAGATAGAGGTCGGCGGCGGAATCCGCAATATGGACAGGATAAAAGCATACTTTGACATAGGCGTGAAATACGCAATTCTGGGCACTGTTGTGATAAAAGATCCGGAGTTTGTGAAAAAAGCCGCTGAAACTTATCCGGACAGGATTATACTGGGAGTAGATGCCAAGGACGGCTATGTTGCCACCGAAGGCTGGTACGAAACCAGCGAGACAAAGGCGGAGGATGTGCTGAAAACCTACGCAGGCTACAGCATAGAAAGCGTAATCTATACGGACATCAGCCGTGACGGCATGCTTCAGGGGCTTAACATAGAAGCCACAGCCGCCCTTGCGGACAAAAGCCCGTGGGGTGTCATAGCCTCCGGCGGGCTGAAAGATATAAGTGATGTCAGGGCCCTGTACGGGCTTAAACATCCGAACATAAAGGGAACCATAGCCGGAAAAGCCTTTTATGAGGGTACGATAGACTTAAAAGAAGCCGCCTCCATAGCGGGGTGATTTCAATAAAATGTTCAGGGCGGCATGATGCGCGTCACTGAAACTTTAACTAATGAGGCTCTGGGGTACTGACTAACATGATCCACAACATTCTTTACTTTATCGCTACCGGTTTCTATTCGGGCAGAAGTCCATACGCACCGGGCACAGCAGGCACGCTGGCCGGCGTAGGTCTGGTTGTTCTTACAGGGTGGTTTTCCCTGTTCTACCAGATAATGTTATTTATCATTCTGTTCGCGGCGGGTGTTCTGGCCGCCGAATACCATGAGAGAACCACAGGGGAGAAAGACGCTCCTGAAGTGGTAATAGACGAAATAGCCGCCTATTACTTTCTCATGCTGTTTTTTCAGAACTCGCTCAACAACCTTTTCTGGGCGTTTGTGCTGTTCCGCATATTTGATATAGTGAAACCGCACCCCATCGGAAAGCTTGAAGAGATCGGCGGCGGAATTGCCGTTATGCTGGATGACATAGGAGCGGCGGTTTACTCCATAGGCGCGCTCCTTGTGCTCAAAGGTCTGCTGTGGATAATACTGTAACAGCGGCCGTGTTCGCCATCGGAAGCGAACTGCTTGAAGGGAGCATTACCGACACCAATTCGGCGTGGATAGGCTCCCGTCTTGTTAAGCACGGAATAAATGTGGAGGATGTCCGCCTTCTGCCCGACAATATGGACAGAATGGCGGAACTCTTTCTGGAAGCAGCGGAAAAGTATGATCTGATCATCACCACCGGCGGTCTTGGTCCCACATTTGATGACCTTACGGCTGAGGTGGTCAGCCGTGTTGCCGGAAAAAACTACATTCTGAACGAAGAGCAGCTTGAGCACATAAAAAAACGTCTCGCCAAGTTCGGCATAAACCTCAAGGAAAACCACTTTCATCAGGCGAAGCTCCCCGAAGGGTGCAGAACCTTCTTTAACCGCATGGGGACAGCCTTCGGGTTCTCCGTTCAATGCGGAGGCGCAAGAATAATCTCCATGCCGGGCATTCCCTATGAGATGAAGCCCATGTTCGATGAGCAGGTTCTGCCGTGGCTGCATGAGCTTTTCCCTCTCAGGGAGCGCCATATCCGCGATCTGCGCATAGCGGGCAAGCCGGAGTCCGAGGTTGATGATGTTATCCGCGAACTGGGTATACCGGACGGGATAGACTGCATAATCAATGTCGGCAAAGGGGACATACTGGTAAAGGTGCGCGGCTTTGATGAGGAAGCTGTGCAGAACTTTGCAGAAGCGGTGAGAAAACCGTTTGAGAATAACTTTATCGGCTACGGGGACGAAACCTTCCCGGCGCGTCTGGTGCGCATGCTTAAGGAGAAGGGGCTCACTGCGGGCTTCGCTGAAAGCTGCACAGGGGGCATGCTGGGTGCTGAGATTACCTCTGTTTCCGGAAGCTCTGCTGTTTTCAAGGGCTCAGTAGTGTCATATTCCAATGATGTTAAGATAAATCTCCTCGGTGTTCCGGCGGATGTCATAGAGGCGCACGGCGCTGTGAGCGCGGAATGCGCCCTTGCCATGGCTGAGGGTGCAAAAAAGCTGCTCGGAACGGACTGCGCAGCCGCTGTTACAGGCATAGCAGGGCCTGACGGCGGAACGGATGAAAAGCCTGTGGGCACTGTGTTCATAGCTGTGAGTGTGAACGGAAAAACAGAGGTGAAGGGCTACGGCTTCTCCGGCGACAGACCGGCGATCAGGGAGCGCAGCGTTAAGACCGCCTTTGCATGGCTGATAGATTTGCTGAAATAAGGTTATGAACTTGTTAAAAATATAAATTAAGGAGCCTGTAAAAAGGCATACAAACAACTCCATGGATGGAGTTGCGCCGTGCGCAGCGGAGCCATGCTTTGCAGGGCGCGAGCGTTAATCTGAATCTGACAGGATGTGCAGATTCGGATTGTGCGCCGTAAATTAAGTTATGAACTTGTAAAAATATAAATTAAGGAGCCTGTAAAATATGGATGCAGAGAAAAGGAAAGCCCTAGACCTTGCCATGGGTAAAATAGAGAAAGATTTCGGCAAAGGGGCGGTTATGCGTCTCGGTGACCGTGCAGTTGAAAAGCTTCCTGTTATCTCCACGGGCGTTCTGTCCATAGATATAGCCCTCGGAGTCGGGGGAATACCCAGAGGCCGTATAGTTGAGATATACGGCAGCGAATCATCCGGTAAAACAACAATCGCTCTCCACACAATAGCCGAAGCTCAGAGAGCGGGCGGAATAGCCGCATTCATAGATGCGGAGCATGCCCTTGACCCTGTTTATGCGAAGGCGATCGGCGTTGATACGGACAACCTCATTGTCAGCCAGCCGGACAGCGGCGAGGCAGCCCTTGAAATATGTGAAACCCTTGTGCGCTCCGGCGCTATTGACATAATAGTTGTGGACTCCGTCGCGGCGCTCACTCCCAGAGCGGAGATAGAGGGCGAAATGGGCGATTCACACATGGGTCTCCAGGCAAGGCTTATGAGTCAGGCGCTGAGAAAACTTGCCGGTATCGTTAACAAATCAAAGACATCACTCATTTTCATAAACCAGACACGCTCCAAAATAGGCGTTGTTTACGGCAACCCGGAAACAACAACGGGCGGTAACGCACTTAAATTTTACGCCTCTGTCCGTATGGAAATTAAGAAAAGCTCCGCACTTAAGGAGAAGGATGAGCAGGTAGGCAACCAGGGTACGGCGAAGATTGTTAAAAACAAAGTCGCTCCCCCATTCAAAGTGGCGGAGTTTGACATACTCTACGGAGAAGGCGTTTCCAAAATCGGCGTGCTTATAGACCTCGGCGCCAAGCTTGATATAATCAACAAGGCGGGCGCATGGTTCAGCTACGGAGATACCAAGCTGGGTCAGGGCAAGGAGAACGCAAGGGCGTTTCTGACCGCTAACCCTGAGGTGGCTAAGGAGATTGACTCCAAAGTCAGGACGCACTACGGAATCGCCGTTGCCGCCGAAAAAGAAGAAGGGTAGAATTTAGATAAGTTTTCTGCATAGGGATTTTTGAAAATCCTCCTCGCCCCTCCTTTGAAAAAGGAGGGAGTTTGGCTGACGCAGTCATCCTGAACAGAGTGAAGGATCTCTGGTTTGGATACTGAGAGATTCTTCGCTTCCGCTCAGAATGACGGTTCGGGGTTTGCAGTGACGATAATACAACAGTTCCAATGAGGGAGTTGTCGATGACACTGACGCAGTCATCCTGAACAGAGTGAAGGATCTCATGGTTGGATGCTGAGAGATTCTTCGTTTCCGCTCAGAATGACTCTTAGGGGTTCGCAGTGACGATATACAACAGTTCCATGGAAGGAACTGCGCCGTGCGCAGCGAAGCCGCATGTATGCGGCGCGAGCGTGTACGAAAAAAACACAGGAGGTTGTTTTTTTCGTTATCAAATCGGAGGTCAGAATCGTGGACATTAATGCTATTCTCCAGAGAACAGTCGCAATGGGAGCATCAGACCTCCATCTCAAGGTAGGCAGACCGCCGACGGTAAGGCTGCACGGTTTGCTGGAATCCATTCAGGGTTTGCCTAAGCTGAACGCTGAGGACACCCTCAAAATAGCCACTGATGTAATGCCTCAGAGTGCGAAGCAGCGCTTCAAAGAAGGGAAGGAGGCGGATTTCGCCTATGCAGTCCCCAAGGTGGGGCGGTTCAGGGTGAACGCATTCCTCCAGCGCGGCGTAATCAGCATGGTTTTCAGGGCGATCCCCATTGATATTCCCGACATTGAAAAGCTTAACCTCCCTGAAGTCATAAAAACAATCGCACTGGAGAACAGAGGCCTTGTTCTCGTTACAGGTATAACCGGCAGCGGGAAATCAACCACTCTGGCGGCCATGATAGACTATGTAAACACTCACAAATACGTGAATGTAATCACCGTTGAAGACCCCATAGAGTTCATGCATGTGGACAAAAACTCCATCATCGCCCAAAGGGAAGTCGGTGCTGATACCAACTCATTCTCCGAGGCTCTCAAGCGCGCTCTGAGGCAGGACCCGGATGTCATACTTGTGGGCGAGATGCGCGACCTTGAAACCATAGAGACCGCAATGCACGCTGCAGAGACCGGACACCTTGTGATGTCCACTCTTCACACTCTGGACGCACCCGAAACCATAAACAGGATAATCTCCGTTTTCCCGCCCCACCAGCAGGAACAGATAAGGATTCAGCTTGCAGGCATAATAAAAGCCGTTATCTCCCAGAGGCTTGTCCCCACATCAGACGGTCACGGAAGGGTGGCTGCAATTGAGGTTATGGTTTCCAATGCCACAATCAGGGAATGCATTGTGGATAAAATGAAAACCCGCCAGATAACAGATTTCATAGAGCAGGGGCGCTCGGTCTACGGCTCGCAGAGCTTTGACCAGTCTCTCATTGACCATGTCCGCTCAGGCCGCGTCACCTTTGAGGAGGCTATGAAATGGGCGAAAAAACCGGATGACTTCGCGCTCAAAATGCGCGGTATATCGTCCTCCAGCGACAACGAGGAAAACGAGTGGAAACTCGGAGGAATGCTCAATAAAGAAGAAGAGGAATAGATCACCCCTTGATTATGCTTTCAGAATTCTTTCCATGCGTGACTACTCGGAGTACAGCATGCGGGAGAAGCTTATTGCAAAGTTCAGCCGGGAAGAGGCTGAGCAAACCATAGAACGGCTGAAAGAGCTGGGCTATATCGATGACCTGCGCTACGCTGAAAATTTTGTCGTGTCAAAACTTCTCTCCGGCTTCGGGGTCTATGCCGTTATAAGAAAGCTCCGTGAAAAGGGTGTGGACGTTAACCGGGGCTATGTTCTCTCCGTTGCGGACAAGCGGGAAATAGACACCGCAGGCCTGATGGAAAACGCGCTGAAAAAGTATCTTGCAAAAACAGGGGATGAGGATAGAATATCTGTCCGTTCTAAGTGTCTCGGATTTATGATGAGACGGGGCTTTGATATATACGAAGCGGAAAAATATTTAGAGAGGTTTATGGATGAAAGTGATATTTCTTAAAGACGTCAAAGGCGTCGCAAAGAAAGGCGACATAAAGGAAGCAAAGGACGGCTACGCCAAAAACTTCCTCTTTAAACAGAATCTTGCTGTTGAAGCAACCGAGGCGAACCTGACCAAACTTGCCCAGCAGAAGGCGAACGATGCCGCTAAGGAACAGAAAAGAAAAGACGATGCCAAGGCTCTGGCTGAAAAACTGAAAAAAGTCGGCATAAAAATGAGCAAAAAATGCGGTGAGACAGGCAAGCTCTACGGCGCGATCACTTCAAGTGATATAGCCGAGGCTCTCAAGGCGGAAGGGCTTGAGGTTGACAAGCGTGATATAGACCTCCAAGACCCCATAAAAGAAACAGGCGTACATACCGTTAAGGTAAACATATATATGGACATCAAATCCGAGATCAGGGTCGAGGTTCATGGCGAATGATATAAAGCGTGTCCCGCCGCACAGTCTTGATGCGGAGCAGGCGGTTATTGCCTCGCTCCTCATAGATGACAAGGCGGCGGATAAGGTTCTGCACATGCTTACAGCGGGGGATTTTTATTCCCCGATCCATCAGTATATATATTCCGTTGTCTATAAGCTCCACGAGGGCGGAAAGCCTGTGGATATAATATCTCTGGCGAATTACGCAAACGACCGGAACGAACTTCCGAGAGCGGGCGGGGTGGAATACATCTCCTCTCTTGTGGAGATAATCCCCAACTCCGCCAATGCCGAGTATTACGCAAATATAGTTAAGGACAAATCCACCCTGCGCCAGCTCATTAGTGTTGCGGTGGAGATGACTGAGGACTGCTACACCCGCACGGATGATGTTGCCGAGGTTGTGGAGGCCGCGGAAAAGAAGATTTTCTCCCTTGCCGAACAGAAGCTCAAGGCGGATGTTCTACCCATCGGCGAGCATATGCACCGCACGTTTGAGGTGCTGGAGAAACTCTATCACCGCAAGGAAGATACAACCGGAATCCCCACAGGCTTCATAGATCTGGATCAGATGACCAACGGCTTTCAGCGCTCTGACCTTATAATTATCGCAGGCCGTCCGGGTATGGGTAAAACAGCCTTCACGCTTAACGTTGCCCTCAACAGTTCAAAATCCGTCAGGGAAGGGAAGGAGAAGTTCAACGTAGCCTTCTTCTCCCTTGAGATGTCGTCTCAGCAGCTTGTTCAGCGTCTTCTCTCAGGTGAGGCGGGTGTAAACTCAAACAAGCTCCGTTCCGGTAAGTTTTCATATGATGAATGGACAAGGCTCACCGCCGCAGCGGGGGAGCTCAGCGATCTGGGGCTTTTTCTGGATGACACTCCGGCTATAACCGCAATGGAGCTCCGCGCGAAGTGCCGCAGGCTGAAAAGGGAAAATGGGCTTGATCTTGTTATTGTGGATTACCTTCAGCTTATGGGCTCCCACAAGACGGAAAGCAGGGAACAGCAGATCGCGGATATTTCCAGATCGCTCAAGGCGCTGGCAAAGGAGATGGACATTCCCATAATCGCCCTTTCTCAGCTTAACAGGGGTGTGGAAAGCAGGATAGACAAACGCCCGCTTATCTCCGACCTTCGTGAATCAGGTGCGATAGAGCAGGATGCGGATATTATTATCTTCCTTTACAGGGACGACTTCTACAATAAAGAGAAGAAGACCGGCATAACTGAAATAATCATCGCGAAACACAGAAACGGTTCCACCGGAACAGTGAGCCTTGAGTTCGTGGGAGAATACATGAAGTTCAGGGATGTTGTTCAGGGGTATGTATAAAAAATCATACATTTTTTCTGATCTGTTGTACATTGTGTACATGATTTGATCAGAAAGCCCGCTAAATCAAGGGATCCAGCCTTTGGCACAGTTATTGCTCTATTTCCTGTGTCACTGGAGGACACACAAATGTTTCAGACTACACTCAATAACAGAATTACATTTGAAGGCATAGGGCTTCACTCAGGGGAGACCATTCAGGTTGTTGTAAACCCTTCATATTCCGAGACGGGCGTTATGTTCCGCCGTGCTGATATTCAGGGCTCCTCATATACCAAAGCCAGTCCTTATACTGTGACCTCCACACAGCTTGCCACAAGCATAAACTGCGGCAAGGGGAGCATCTCCACCATTGAGCACCTTATGGGCGCTCTTTACGGTCTCGGTGTGGACAATGCCCTTGTTGATGTTTACGGAACAGAAGTGCCCATACTTGACGGAAGCGCATACCCCTTTGTCGGCATGATAAGGGAAGCGGGTGTCAAGGAACTTAACATAAAAAGGAAATACCTTAAGTTTAAGAAGAAAATCATCATCGAAAAAGGCGATAAATGGATAGAGCTTATCCCCTCGCGCTTCTTCAAGGTGACTTTCGGCATCTCATTTGATGATAACTTCGTGCAGGAGCAGAAGGCATACTTCAACTTCTCCGACGGCGGCTTCATTGAAGATGTTTCAAAAGCCAGAACCTTCGGCTTCAAAAAAGATGTTGACGCTCTCCATGCCATGGGGCTTGCAAAAGGCGGCAGCCTCGAAAACGCGGTTGTTGTGGACGGCAGCGGTGTTCTGAACCCTGAAGGACTCAGATACACAGATGAGTTCGTGCGCCACAAAATCCTCGACCTTCTGGGAGACATCTCCCTGATAGGCTACAGGTTCTACGGCCACGTAAGGGCTTACAAATCAGGCCACATGCTCAACAACATTTTCGCAAGAACATTACTTGAATCTACGAACTGCTATTCCATTATAGAACAGCCGGAAACTCCGGCCTTCGGTTCACTGCTTGAACTGAAACCTCAGGGGATTTAAGAGATCGTACCCGAAAGCAGCTTATAACCGGCTGCTTTCGGGGAGAGTCTCGCACTTTACCGCGCAAATCCGTACATCCTGTCGGATTTGCGCACACGCTCGCGGCTTGCGAAGCAAGCCTTCGCTACACACGGTGCGCTCCCATCCTTGGGAGCGTTTTTGTTTGTTGATAAAGTTCTTTTAAAAACAAAAAAGCATATATTTGCATAAATCCTTCCCAGCCCTCCTTTGTAAAAGGAGGGTGTTTTGCTATTAACTGCAATAACTTCCCCCTTTGGCAAAGGGGGACCAGAGGGGGAAGTTACAGATATGAACAAGCGTGTTACTATGTTTGCCATCTGTTCGGTGCTCCCGTCTGTCTTGACAATCCAAAATTTGCCGTCCCTGGGGGCATTTGTGCTTTCAGCGTCACTGCGAGGAGCGTAAGCGACGCGGCAGTCCCATTCATTTCATCTGCCGGAGTCATAACCGCATCAGGCTGATATTCCTTTCCTGCATAATCACAAAACGCCATTTTCATCACAGCTTAAATCCTTTATGCGTATAGCTTAAAAAACCACTTGACAGTGCGGAGCTCAACTCTTATTCTTTATTTAGCACTCTTTAAGGTTGAGTGCTAACAATACTGACAGGATATTGATAAAACAGGTAAAGCTTGAAATGCTGAACGAAAGGGAAGAGTCGGTACTCAGAATTATCGTTGAGGAATACATAAAGACCAGCGAGCCCGTCGGTTCCCGCTATATTTCCAAAAGCGGGCCGCTGCAGCTGAGTGCCGCATCCATACGCAACATAATGAGCGACCTTGAAGAGAAGGGGTATCTCACCCAGCCGCATACTTCCGCCGGGCGAATCCCCTCCGACAACGGTTATCGCTATTACATAGACAAGCTGGTGGTTTTCGGCTCACCGGACAATGACATAATCTCCTCACTTCAGGAAGGCTGCCAAACCACCAGCGTTAACAGCTTCTTACAGCATTTCAGCCGCAAAATGGGCACACTGACCAACGCGGTGGGCTTCGTTGTTGCGCCCAAGCTGAACACAATGCATCTGAAACACATAGAATTTTTACAGTTTAACGCATACACGGTTCTGGCGGTGATTGTCACCAAATCCGGCATTGTGCATAACCTCATGCTGGAAATGGAAAAGCCGGTGGAGAAAAACGACCTCACAAGGGTGAGCAACTACCTGAACCAGCACTTCGGCGATAAATCGCTGGGCGAGATAAAGACACACATTCTCAGCGAGATGCAGGACAGAAAGGAGCACCTCGACAAGCTTTTTGAAAGGGCGTACACCCTCGGCGAGAGGGTTTTTTCCGTTGAGAACTTCGGGCATGAGATATATCTGGAAGGGACTTCAAACGTTCTGGACATGCCGGAGTTCAGGGATGTCCAGAAAATAAAAGAGATATACAGAATGTTTGAGGAAAAGCACTTCATCAGCGAAATACTGGACAAGTGCATGACTGAGAGCGGAGTGCAGATCTTCGTGGGCTCAGAAATAGGCAAGGAGGAGATAAACGAACTCGGACTTGTCTCCAAAACCTATTCCAGAGGCGGCAAAGTGGTGGGCAGCCTCGGCATAATCGGCCCGAAAAGAATGAGCTATCCGAAGGTTGTCTCCATTGTGGACTGCACATCCGAGATAATAACCAAAATGCTCAACAGGCTCTCTGAATAAGTAATAAACGACAATGAGGATATAGATGAATTCGGACGAGAAAAAAACTTTGGATGAACAGGCGGCGGAAAACTGTGCTGCGGAGGAACCTGCGGCGGAGAAGAGCGAGCTTGAGCTTCTGAAGGAAGAGAACGAAACTCTCAGAAAACAGGCAGAGGAAGCGAAAGGGGATGCCCTCAGAGCAATTGCGGATGC
Organism: Geovibrio ferrireducens; assembly: GCF_026226615.1. Lineage (NCBI taxonomy): Bacteria > Pseudomonadati > Deferribacterota > Deferribacteres > Deferribacterales > Geovibrionaceae > Geovibrio > Geovibrio ferrireducens. The sequence continues at coordinate 277,508 of NZ_JAJAPB010000001.1, read as the reverse complement.
CGATAACTTCCGCAAGCGCATGGCGAAAGAGGCGGAGGACAGAATAAAATTCGCGGGCACGAAAATACTGGAAAGCCTGCTCCCCGTGCTGGACAACCTCGAAATGGCTCTTATGCACGCTGAGGGGGACAACCCTCTGAAACAGGGTGTGGAACTCACTTTGAAACAGATGCTTGAGACTCTGAGCAAAAACGGGCTTGAAAAGATAGCGCTGGAAACCGGAGCAGAGTTTGATCCCGCATTCCACGAGGCGCTCATGCTGGATAATACGGATGAATACGGAAACAACTGCGTTACCATGATTCTCCAGAATGGCTACACCCTCAACGGCAGAGTGATACGCCCCGTTAAGGTAAAGGTAAATAAGAAGTAGACCATTTTGCACACCAACCGGAATCTGACAGGATGTCCGGATTCCGGTGATAAGGACGCATTAAAAAAGTAAAAGATATATCAGGAGGCATTTATATGAGCAAAGTAATCGGTATAGACCTCGGCACGACAAACTCGGTCGTGGCCATAATGGAAGGCGGTCAGCCGAAAGTTATCGCAAATGCGGAGGGCATGAACACAACTCCCTCTGTTGTTGCATTCACAGATTCAGACAGGCTTGTGGGTCTGCTTGCGAAAAGACAGGCGATCACAAACCCCGAAAACACGGTTTTCAGCATTAAAAGGCTTATCGGACGCAAGGTTGACGCTCCTCAGGTTGCAAAGGCGAAAACAGTTCTCCCTTACAGCATTGTCCCTTCTGACAATGGTGATGCGTGGGTTCAGGTTAAGGATAAAAAATTCGCTCCGCCCGAAATCTCCGCTATGATACTCCAGAAGCTTAAGAAAACAGCAGAGGACTACCTCGGCGAAACCGTAACGGATGCTGTTGTAACTGTTCCTGCCTACTTTAACGATGCTCAGCGTCAGGCGACAAAGGATGCGGGCAAAATTGCGGGGCTTAACGTTCTCCGTATAATAAACGAACCCACAGCGGCGGCTCTCGCTTACGGTCTGGATAAGAAACACGATGAAAAAATCGCGGTCTATGACCTCGGCGGCGGTACTTTCGATGTGTCTATCCTTGAACTCGGTGACGGCGTTTTCGAAGTTAAATCAACCAACGGTGATACATTCCTCGGCGGTGACGACTTTGACATGCGCATAGTGGAATTCCTCATCGACCAGTTCAAAAAAGAAAACGGAATCGACCTCAGAAACGATAAAATGGCGCTCCAGAGGCTTAAAGAAGCCGCTGAAAAAGCCAAGCATGAGCTTTCAAGCTCAACAGAAACGGAGATCAACCTTCCGTTCATCACCGCAGACCAGACAGGCCCCAAGCACCTTGTGGTGAAAATGAACAGAAGCAAGCTGGAATCCCTCGTTATGGATCTGGTTGATAACTCCCTTGAGCCCTGCCGCAAAGCCCTTGCGGATGCCGGTCTCAAAGCATCTGACATTGACGAGGTTATCCTTGTCGGCGGTATGACGAGAATGCCCCTTGTTCAGCAGAAGGTTAAAGCCTTCTTCGGCAAAGAGCCCCACAAAGGCATCAACCCCGATGAGGTGGTTGCTGTCGGTGCGGCTATTCAGGGTGCGGTTCTCAAAGGCGATGTGAAGGATGTTCTTCTTCTTGACGTAACACCCCTTTCACTCGGCATTGAAACCCTCGGCGGCGTGATGACAAAAATCATCCCCAGAAACACCACAATCCCCACAAGGAAAAGTCAGGTGTTCACAACGGCGGCGGATAACCAGACCTCAGTTACCATCAGCGTCTTCCAGGGTGAGCGTGAAATGGCTGCGGACAACAAATCCATCGGGCGTTTCGACCTTGTGGGTCTTCCTTCCGCTCCCAGAGGGCTCCCTCAGATCGAGGTTACATTCGACCTTGACGCAAACGGTATACTGAACGTTGCCGCTAAGGATCAGGGAACAGGCAAGGAACAGTCCATCAGGATAACACCCAGCAGCGGTCTTTCCGATGAAGAAGTTGACCGCATGGTTAAGGATGCTGAACTCAACGCTGATGCTGATAAGAAGAAAAAAGAGCTCGTGGAAATCCGCAATCAGGCTGACACTCTTATCTACAGCACAGAAAAATCCCTCGCCGACCACGGGGATAAGCTTGACGAAGCAACCAAAAACAACATAGAATCCGCCAAGGAAGAGCTTAAAGCAGTTCAGGGCGGTGAAGATGTTGAGGCCATAAAAGCCGCTGTGGAAAAACTCACCGAAGCTTCTCACAAGCTCGCGGAAGTTATCTACAACGCTGCCCAGCAGCAGAATGCACAGGGTGACGCAGGCGCACACCAGCACGCAGAAGAGCCCTCAGCATCCGCAAAAGATGAAAACGTAGTCGATGCGGACTTCGAAGAAGTAAAAGACGATAAGAAATAACATAACTTATAAGAAGGGAGCCGTAAAAGGCTCCCTTTAACTTCCTTCCTAAATAACAGCCTTTTTACGGGGATAAGTCATTGAGCAGAGATTATTATGAGATCCTTGGCGTAAATAAGAACGCCTCGGAAGCAGAAATCAAAAAAGCCTACCGCAAACTGGCGATGGATTACCATCCCGACCGCAATCCCGGCAACAAGGAAGCCGAAGAAAAATTCAGAGAACTCTCAGAAGCATACGAAGTACTGAGCGATCCGCAGAAGAGAGCGCAGTTTGACCAGTACGGCCGTGTTTTCGACAACAACGGATTCTCCGGAGGTTCCGGCGGGTTCAGCGGCGCAGGAGCGGAAACCATTTTCGAGGAGTTCTTCGGCGATGTATTCGGCGACTTTTTCGGCTCCGCAGGACGCTCACGGAAGAAAAGCCGCCCCACCAGAGGGGGGGACATCAAACTCCGCCATGAAATAGAATTTGAACAGGCCGTTTTCGGCTGTGATATAGAAGTAAGCGTACCCCGTATTGTGGAATGCACCAAATGCGGCGGAACAGGCGCGGAGGACGGCGGCATAGAGACATGCGCCACATGCCGCGGAACAGGCGTTATCCAGAACAGGCAGGGGCTTTTCGCCATAACCACCACATGCTCATCATGCGGCGGAACAGGCAAGGTCATTAAAAATGTCTGCAAGGAATGCAAAGGCGAAGGCGCAAAGCGCATCCATAAAAAACTCAGCGTAAAAGTTCCCGCAGGAATCGAAGACGGCATGACAATCAGAATCAGCGGCGAAGGCAACCACGGACGTAACGGCGGCCCGGCGGGCGACCTTTATATTGCGGTAACTGTCAGGGAGCATAAATTCTTCCGCCGTGACGGACGGGACATCTATCTGGAACTTCCCTTATCCGCCGTGGATGCAATGCTGGGTAAAACCATCGAAATTCCCACACTGGAAGGCAAAGACGAAATAAAAATCAAGCCCGGCTCCCAGCCCGGAGATGTCATAACCCTCAAAGGAAAAGGCATCGCCGATGTTCAGGGCTACGGCGTGGGGAACCAGTACATAGAACTCAAGGTTATCATCCCCACCAAACTCACTAAAAAACAGAAAGACTTGCTGGCAAAATTCGAGGCGGATTCCAACGAAGACACCTACAAAACCGACAGATCCCTGTTTGATAAAATAAAGGATTTTTTCGGGTAAAAATTTGGTTTTTTGGGAAGAGTTTGAGAAACCGTTTTTTCCCATAAAAAAAGGGTTTCTCATGAGTTTTTTATCATAAAGTAAGAGTATTATAGCTTTACGGGGAAACTTTTTATAAAAAGCTTTCCCCACACCCCTTCAAAAATTTTAAACTGCTTCGCAAAGATTCAGCAGTGAGGTATTTATATGTCCAAACTCAGTGCGGCAAGGCTCAAGGTAAAGAATGACAGTCTGGTGGATGAGTTCAACGCATCTATTCATTTCGACAAGCGTTTGTATCGTCATGACATAAAGGGTAGCATAGCTCATGCTGAGATGCTTGCTTCATGCGGTATACTCACTGCGGAAGAGGCTGGGGCGATTAAGGGCGGTCTTCTTACTGTTCTTGGAGAGATAGAGTCCGGCGGTTTTGTTTTCCGTACTGAGGATGAGGACATCCACATGGCGGTTGAAAAGCGCATGACGGAGATAGTGGGCAGTGTGGGCGGAAAGCTTCATACAGCGCGCAGCAGGAACGATCAGGTTGCTGTGGATGTGCGCATGTATCTCCGAGAGGAGATTGAGGTTATTGCGGGCTACATGGCGGAGCTTGTGAAGACGCTGACAGATAAGGCGGAGAAGCATCTGGGCGTGCTTATGCCCGGTTACACTCATTTGCAGACGGCTCAGCCTGTGCTTGTTTCCCACTGGCTTATGGCGTATGTGCAGATGTTCCGCAGGGATCACGGCAGGCTGGCGGACTGTGCGGAGAGGATGAATTTTTCCCCGCTGGGTTCAGGAGCCCTTGCCGGAACGACATTTGCGATAAACCGTGACATGACAGCGGCGAGCCTTGGGTTTACCGCACCGACAGAGAACAGCCTTGATTCGGTGAGCGACCGTGATTTTGCTCTGGAGTTTCTTTCTGCTGCGGCCATATGCCAGATGCACCTTTCAAGATTCTCAGAAGAACTGATAATTTTCTCCACATCGGAGTTTGCGTTCATAGATTTAAGTGACGACTTCTGCACGGGCAGCAGCATAATGCCTCAGAAGAAAAACCCGGATATGCCTGAGCTGATCAGGGGTAAGACCGGGCGTATGTACGGCAACCTTTTGAGCCTGCTCACCACGATGAAGGGTCTGCCCCTTGCATATAACAAAGATATGCAGGAGGATAAGGAGCCGCTTTTCGACTCGGTGGACACGCTTAAGGCTTCACTGCGCATATTCATCCCCATGATAGAGAAGATGGGCATAAATGCGGAAAAGATGACAAAGGCTGCGAAGCTGGGCTTCTCCACCGCCACTGATCTGGCTGATTACCTTGTGCGCAAGGGGATGCCTTTCAGGGAGGCGCACCATGTGGTGGGTTCCGCTGTGGCTTTTGCACTGGATAAGAGGGCTGACATAAGCGAACTGACGCTGGCGGAGCTTAAATCCTTTTCCGAAAAGATAGATGATGATATATATTCGTACATCACCCCTGAAGCGTCCGTAAGCAGCAGAAAGGCAAAGGGCGGCACTGCCGGGGAATCCGTAAAGGCGCAGATAGAAAGCGCGAGGAAGTTTCTGGATGAGGTTTTATAAGTATATCCTGACACTTATTGCTGTTCTGGCTCTGTTTACAGGCTGCGGCAAGAAGACCGACCCTGTTGTGCTCACGGAGGCTGTTCCGGCTCCGGGTGAAAATCTGCGTATTTTCAACAATGACGAGGGCGTGGTTATCCGTAATGCGGACAAGCGTTTTGCCGTTAAGGTGCAGAGGGCTGTTTTTGATCCTGCCTGCGGCTGTCTGACGGATTATGCGGATATAACTGAGATTCCGCCGTCCACGGCTTTTGTGGATGATAATGTGACTGCGGATGTGCGTTATGTTTACAGCATTGTGGCTCTGCATCCGGTTTACAATAACAGATCCCAGCCTGTGAAAAAGGCTGTTATATATGCCAAGCCGGTTAAAATAACCGATGTGCAGATAAAGGAACTCGCAGGCGACAGGTTCGCCTTCCTCCTTAAGGCGGACAGACCTTATGAGCGCTTTGAGGTGTTTATTGACGGCGGGCTTGAACTCCGCACCTCAAGGGAAAGCTTCGAGGTGAACATGGAGGGGAAGGAGAACCGCACTGTTACCATGTATCCCTTTGACAAATACGGCAACGCAGGTGAGGAGAAGATTGTCCGCCTCGCTGTGAAGCAGGTTGTGCCCAGAGCGCCCTTCGGTTTCAGAAATGTTTACGGAAACGGAACGCTTACCCTCTCGTGGGGTGAGCCTGAAGGAGCCTGGCTGTATAATGTTTATATAATGAAGGGCGGCACTTACTCTTTCCTTGCTAAGGTTGATGTGCCTTTCTTTATGTATTCTGTGGGGCAGAACACCGCAGATTGCCTTAAGTTTGCTGTTTCATCAGCAACAGACGGCAATGAATCCGACAGAACGGAGTACGAGGCTTGCTGGCCTTGATTTAATAATCCTGAATTTCCCTCCATGGAAATTCAGGATACACGCTCGCGGCAGGATAAACCTGCCTTCGCTCCGCACGGCGGAACTCCCTCCGTGGAGTTTGATGAGATTGCTTCACTTCGTTCGCAATGACAGTCAACAGTGTCACTGCGAGGAGCAAAGCGACGCGGCAGTCTCATTGCACAATCCTGAATTTTCCTTCCATGGAAATTCAGGATACACGCTCGCGGCTTGCGGAGATTAAAGGGGCAGAGCTGTTCTAACCTTACAGCGTTGTTTTTCCTGCTTGAAAAACGGACATGCGCTATATATAATTTGTGACTTTTCCCTGCTCTTTCGGTAAAAGCAGGTTGTTTTGGAAAAAGTAAAAAAAGATTTCTCATACAGGTCGGTGTTTTTATGTTTACTATTCTTATTTCTGTCAGTGCATCAGCCCTTCTTGCCGTAGGGATGTATTTCCTCACCTACAATATCTGGTGGTCGCTTACTGTGGCTGTGGTCGGAATTATTGCGGTCAACTTCTTTACGGGGAGATATTTTCTCAATAAGCTCAAGGAGCTTTTCGGTAATGTGGAAAAGGATCTCCGCGCCGGAAGATATGAGAAGGCTATCGAGCGCCTGAAAGAAGGGTACAAGTATTCCAACTGGCAGTTCTTCGTGAAAGAGCAGATCAACGCCCAGATAGGAATAATCCTTTACTCCACCAAGAGGCTTGATGAGGCTCTCTCTTATCTTGAGAAGGGCTTTGATAAAAACTGGCTCTCCATGAGCATGCTTGCCGCTTCGCAGTACAGGGCTAAGGAAACCGAAAAGGCGCTTAAAACTCTTGAAGCTGCTGTAAAAGGAGCACCGAAAGAGGGGTTTGTGTACAGCTTCTACGCATGGATGCTCAGCGGAAACGGCAACGACTCAAAAGCAATTGAAGTGCTGAACAAGGGTGTTAAGAAATGCCCTATGGATGAGAAGCTTGAGGCTAACATGGAGGCTATGAAGAACGGCAAGAAGATAAAAATGGAGAGATACGGCAACGTATGGCTTCAGCTTCAGCTTACCAAGGTTCCCGAAGGAGCCAAGCCTTACCAGCAGTTCATCGCCAACCAGCGCATTAAGAGAAGGTAATAATTGAGAGACATTCAGAACGAAAAAGATGCCCGCAATATCAGCATTGATAAGGTGGGTATCAAAGGGATAGTTTATCCCGTTATTCTTGATGATAAAAAGAAGGGGCGTCAGCACACCAACGCCTCTATAAGCATGTATGTTCAGCTTCCGCAGGACTTTAAGGGAACCCACATGTCCCGCTTTGTGGAAATTCTCAATGACCACAGAGAGAATATGGGTATATCCACTGTCTGGACAATACTGGAGGAGATGAAGCAGCGCCTCGGCTCAAGCGAATCTCACATCGAGCTTTTCTTCAAATATTTCATAGAGAAGGAGGCTCCGGTATCGGGGCTTACCTCCATGATGGACTACACCTGCGAATACAACGCCACACTCACAGATACGGAGCGGGATTTTGTTCTCTGCGTTAAGGTTCCGGTGATGACCCTCTGCCCTTGCTCCAAGGAGATAAGCGAGTTCGGGGCGCACAATCAGCGCAGCATAATAACTATCAAGGTGCGTTTTAAGAAAATGCTCTGGATAGAGGAGCTTGTGGAGATAGCGGAATCATCCGCATCATCCCCGGTTTATCCGCTGCTTAAGCGTGAGGACGAGAAGTACGTTACGGAACATTCCTACATGAACCCGGCGTTTGTTGAGGATGTGGTGCGCAACGCCGCAGAAAAGCTCATGGCGGAAAGCAGAGTGACATGGTTTGAGGTCTCCAGCGAAAACTACGAGAGCATACATAACCACAGCGCTTATGCCGTTATAGTGCGTGACAAGCGCACCATGTAGACAATTTCCTCATAAACAGCTATAGTTAATCCATGAAGCTTTTTTTACGGATTCTTCTCGGTCTTGCCATTATAATTACCGCTCTTCTTTTTGCGGATTCCATGAGGGAGCAGCCGCTGATGGGGCAGTTTCTGAGCGAATACATTGTACCGCTCAAAAACAGGCTGACAGTGTTCGGCTCCGCGGAGGAGGACAACTCAACACCGCAGGGAGAGAACCTTGCTTATCCTTCCTCTGAAAATTTCACATCCTTCCCCGAAGATGAACCAGTAATACAGTCTGAGCCCGGCGGGAGAGAATCACCGCTGACAGAAGCACTCCGCAGGGGGGATCTCGGCGAGGTGAGCAGGCTTGTTCAGAGCGGTGAAAATATCAACAGCACAGACATCCTCGGCAATACCCCTCTTGTTTATGCCATAACAGGGGGCAATGTGCGGGCGGCGGAGCTGATGCTTATTCACGGTGCGGACCCCGACATAAAAGACTATGAAGGCAGAACGCCGACTCACAAGGCAGCCAGAAGAAACAGGGAGCAGATAATACGCCTGCTCATAGAAAGGGGAGCTGATGTGAACGCGGCGGACAACGAAGGCGTAACTCCGCTTATGCTCGCTGTGAGATACGGTTTTCACGGAGTAATAATCGACCTGATTAAGGGCGGCGCTGATGTGAATGCAGCGGACGGAAACGGCTTTACACCGCTTATGTATGCCGCGCAGTACGGAAATATTGACGGTGCTGCTGCGCTGATCGCCTCCTCGTCAGATACTATGAAGGCGGATGCTTACGGGCGGTCAGCCCTTGATCTGGCAAAGGAATACGGGCACGAAAACATAGCAAACCTGCTTGTTAGGAACATGCAGTAGGCTAAAAACCTGCGGTCAGCCCTTTCCATGTCTCAAACACTGCGATAAATCCCAGCACTACCTTCATCCCTGTTCCTATAAACCTGCCGGTGAAAGTGGCTATGCCCCGTTTAAGCGCTGTTTTGTGGTCGGAGAATTTGAAATATTCGTACAGATAAGTTCCGAGAAATGCGCCGAGGAAGGTTCCGGGAACAGCGCCTACGCCCAGCAGAATGCCCGCACCGAACAGCCCGCCGATGAGTGAGCCTATGACAGAGGCGAAGAAGCTCATGTTGGACACGCCGTATTTTTTCCCCACGAAGTATGATGCGGCAAGCTCAACAGCCTCGCCTGCGGCCACAAGCAGAAGAACGGAGTAAAACACATTCCAGTCCATATGCCCGGATAATGCCCAGAAGAGGGGGATGAAGAGCGCTGCGATATTCCCCGGCAGCCCAAGGAGATTAAGAAGTACAAAGACTGTCTGCACCCCGGCAGAAGCGAGGGCTAAAAGCTCATACTCAGGGCTCACAGCACTATTTTCCTGATGACGGTCTCCCTCGGCAGATACATAGCCTCAACGCAGAAGTTTTCCCGGCAGAAGGCGGAGTATTTATCAAGAAGCTCATATGAGTTGTTTTCATGGCTCACATGGGCGAAAATCACCTTTTTCAGCCTGTTCCGGCTGAGGTGTCCCACGGTATTCAGCGCATCCTTGTTGGAGAGATGCCCCTTGTGGGAGATTATGCGCCGTTTAAGGTATTCAGGGTATGACCCCTCCGCCAGGAGCCTTTCCTCATAGTTTGATTCCAGTATGACCGATTCCGCCTCACCAAGATGTTCCAGAATATATGTTCCCGCAACGCCGAGGTCGGTTGCCATGGCGATCTTTTTGCTGCCGAAGTCAAAGCGGAAGGCGAACGGCTCGTGCCCGTCATGGGTGATGGAGAAAGGGGTCACGGAAAAATCCTCAAGCTCATAGAGGAAGTCAGGGTCGATTATCATAAAGCGGCTTACGTCAAACCCCTTTCTTTCAAGTTCGCCCGCTGTCCCCTCACTGGTGTAGACAGTGGGCTTAAGCTTGTTTATGAAGGGTTTCAGCCCTTTTATATGATCGTTATGCTCATGGGTGAGGAAAAGGCTGATGCGTTTGCCGGAGAGCTCTGTCTCACTGAGGGCATCAACAACATTTTTATACGCCGTGCCTGCATCAATGAAAACCAGATTATCCCCGTTCTCTATGCAGCAGCAGTTGCCGGAACTGCCGGAGGCAGCGACATTCAGAACAGGCATCAGATGATCCCCTCATATTTTCTGGTGAACTGGTACGCCTCAAGCATGAATATAGTGATAAGGGCGGGAACAATGAACCACACATGATCACGCCCGGCAAGAACATAGACCCAGAAGAAGGTTACAAGCAGACGGACGGGGAGGCTCCCGGATGGTTTTGCAAGTCCGCGCACTCCGAAAGTGTTCAGCCCGAAGGTCTCTCGCCCTGCGAAAAGCAGGAGATACGCCGCCAGTATAAGCAGGATGATGAAGCCTGTCTGTATATAAATATCCTCACTGGCGAGGAAATACAGCAGAAAAGGGTAGGCGGCAACGAAGAGGAACACGCCCGTTATGATAAGGAGCGGCTTTATCAGCGCAGTTGATAAAAAACGGGTGACAGGGCGGCCGAAGGAGATCTCCTGCTCTACATAACCCCTTGAAAACAGAACAAAAACAGCGGCAAAGACAGTGCTTGTCCCGTCAATGTAGCCGAAGGAGAAAGAGAGAAGGAGCGCCCAGAAGGGCAGGCGTGAGAATATGAAAGCCAATGTGAACAGCGGCTTGCGGGCAAAGTAATAAAGCAGGCTCCGCATTATTTCTCCGATATTTTTTTCAGTCTGGCAAGGGTGTTCAGCGCCTCGACAGGGGTCATATTGTTTATATCCATACTTCTTAATTCGTCCAATGCAGGGCTGTCCTCAAATATAAGCATCTGCTGAACAACTTTTTCCTGCCTTATTTTGCTCTGGGAGAGCTTCGGTGTTCCGTCAGTGCCGAATTCATTCTTCTCAAGCTTTGAGAGAACCTCGTAACCTCTGTCTATCACATAACCGGGGAGTCCCGCAAGCTTGGCGACGTGTATTCCGTAGCTTCTGTCCGCAGTGCCTCTTATGACCCTGCGCATGAAGATGACTTCATCGTTCCATTCCCGCACCTCTGTGGTGAGGTTCACCGCCCCGCGAAGAGAGGAGGGGATGTCCGTAAGCTCATGATAATGCGTGGCAAATAGAGTCTTCGCCTTCACTTTTTCCAATATGTATTCAGCGACTGACCATGCTATGGAGATACCGTCAAAGGTGGATGTACCTCTGCCTATTTCATCAAGTATGATCAGTGATTTGTCAGTGGCGTTGTGGAGAATGTTGGCTGTTTCCGTCATCTCCACCATGAAGGTGGATTCGCCGCCGGCGAGGTTGTCGCTTGCGCCCACACGGGTGAACACCCTGTCCAGAAGGGGGATCTTCGCCTCCGCAGCGGGGACAAAGGAACCCACATGCGCCATCAGCGCCACAAGGGCGGTCATGCGGAGGTATGTGCTTTTGCCCGCCATGTTAGGCCCCGTTATGACTGCCATACGTGAGTCATCAGAATTAAGGTACAGATCATTGGGCACATAATTGTCCGTGATGTTTTTCTCCACAACGGGGTGGCGGCCTTCCCTTATGTCCATCTCTTCAAAACTGCCTATCTGCGGGCGGGTGTACCTGTTTTTTACGGCGGCCTCCGCCAGTGAGGAGAGGCAGTCAATCTCTGAGACGGTTTCCGCAGCGGTGCGTATCATATCACTGTAATTTGCCAGAGTGTCACGCACCTGAGTGAAGAGGGCGTATTCCAGTTCACCCAGACGCTCCTCGGCATAGACCAGCTTGGTTTCAAGCTCCTTAAGCTCAGGAATGGTGAATCGTTCGGCATTGACCAGCGTCTGCTTGCGGTCGTAATATTCCGGCACACGCTCAAGATTGGATTTGGAGATTTCTATATAGTAGCCGAAAACCTTGTTGTATTTCACCTTAAGGGTGCTTATGCCGGTTTTTTTCTTCTCTTCGGTTTCGATGCGCAGAAGGTGGGTGCGGCTGTCTTTGCGGAGAGCCTTGAGCTCGTCCACGTTTTTATCGTACCCTTCGCGGATTATGCCCCCCTCCTTAATGTTCATGGGCGGTTCATCCACTATGGCGGCATCGATTACGCTGTATATCCCTTCAAGGGCGTTAAACTCCTCACCGGTTTCCGTCAGGTGCGGGTTGCCGGATGAAATGAGCATCTCTTTTATCTTCGGGAATGAAACCACGGAGTTTTTCAGCCACACAAGGTCTCTGGGGCTGCACCTGCCTGCGAGGAGGCGGGCGGTGATGCGCTCCATGTCGTACACTGTTGAGAGTGACTCAAACAGGGCATTGCGCAGTTCGCTCTGGGTGGAGAGATACTCCACTATTTCCAGACGGCGGAGAATGCTCTCCTTGCTGCGCAGGGGATAGCGGAGCCAGTTTTTCAGGAGGCGTGCACCCATTGATGTCCGGCAGAAGTTCAGGACTGAAAAAAGGGTGTTCCGCTCGCTTCCGTCCTGAGAGTTTTCCACAAGCTCAAGGGTTTTCACCGCTATGGAGTCAAGATGAAGCCTGTTCTCCGGAGCGAGGGTGACAGGATATTTCAGCTTAACATCAAGCATCAGATTTTTAGTGTATGTGAGCAGGAGGGCAATCGCCTTGAGCCAGCCTTCCCCGTCAATTCCGAGTGATTTTTCGCTGGCTGCGCTGTAGTGTTCCAGCACTCTGCGTCTTGCCGTTTCCGCTCCGAATGATGCGTCTATGACAGAGACAGGGCGGCTGAGGCCTTCCTGCTCCTTATTACTTATCACTTCGGCGGGCTTCCACCTGCCTATGATGTCGTTAATGTCTGATGGGGAGCATTTTTCAAGGAAGATCTGCCCGGTTGATATATCCGCTGCTGCGGCGAATACCTCTGACTTCTCAGCCCAGAGCACGGCAACAAAGTTGTTCGAGGCGGAGTTAAGCCCTTCGTCCTCAAGGATTGTGCCGGGGGTGACCACACGCACAACGCCTCTTTTCACTATCCCTTTGGCGCTTGCCGGATCTTCAAGCTGCTCGCAGATCGCAACATTCTTTCCCGCTTTTATGAGTTTCAGAAGGTAAGGCTGGTAGGAGTGGTAAGGGATTCCGCACATGGGTACGCCGTCACCTCTGCTGGTGAGGGCTATGCCCATTATTTTCGAGGCGGTCTGAGCGTCCTCAAAGAACATTTCATAAAAGTCGCCCATACGGAAAAACAGTATGGTTTCAGGATAGCTGTCCTTTATTTCGCCGTACTGCCTCATCATGGGGGTGGTTTTCTGCGGTGTTTCCAAGGCTTAGTCCTTAAGTTTATAAATAAGTAAGAGTGCCCGCCGAAGCGCATTCGGCGCATATGTCGCTGTAGCTTATGTGCTCTGCCGCGCAGTCAGTGCATCTGTAAGCAGGATGAGTTTTGAAATAAGATATAAATAGCTCATCCTTAAGTATTTCCGCATGTGCAGCGGCAAGCGCGGCGGGGAAGCTGTGCCCGGCGGCGCAGATGGAGATAATGCTTTTTGCCTTGTCCGCCTCGTTTTTTCGGGCGTGATAACGGGCTGCATATATATAGAAAGACACGTTGGCGGAGCCTGAGTTTATCTTTTTCATCACTGAGTTGAACAATGAGCCTATATCGGAGTGCGCATAATGGAACTCCTCAAGGATACTCATGTGTTCAGGGCATTTTGGGAGCTCGTTTTTAATAATCTCCTCGCAGAGTGAAAGCCCTTTGGAGCGTTTCCCCTCAAGGAACAGGAGGTTAGCCTTTTCTGCCTTTGCCTCAAAGAATGACGGATCACAGTTTTCGGCGTTGGTGAGGAGTTTTATGGCGTATGACCTGTCCTCTGCAATGTCCTTGGATGCGGCAAACCAGCATCTGGCGGCTTTTTTGAGGTACACAGGGTTCAGCCCGGCGCATTTTTTGTACAACTCCGCAGCTTCCTTAAGGTGGCCTGATTTCTCAAGGGCGTATGCACGGAAGGGGAGCAGCGGAATATTTTTCTTTTTGGTGAAGAAGAAGCCTGCGTCCACTGTCTCAGTGAGGAGAAGGGCGCTTTTATAGTCCTCAGCGGCTATGGCATCCTTTATGAGCTCACGCACGGCTGTTTCGTGCATCAGCTTTGAGAGATCCTTTTTTTCAAGAATGCTTTTGTGAATCCGCTCCGCTTTGGCATGCTCGCCTTTGTCTCTCAGGAGGCTCCCGGTAACAATGTAGGCATCCGCCGCCTCTACGTCTGAGGAAGCCAGAGCCTTAAGGCTGGCTAAGGCCGCATCAGTGTCACCGTCAGCGAGTTTCAGCAGGGCTTCCGCCCTGAGAGCATGCAGATCAGTACTTTTCATCAGATCCCCTTGGAGGAGTTATCGTTAAACGGCAGGCTGCGGAGTCTTTTTATTTCGTCCTCTCCGGTTTTCACCTTCTTTTTCAGCTTCCTGATTTCGCCTGTGAGCTTTATTCTGTCGAAGAAGTAAAGCATGGAGGAGAGCACAAGGCCGACCACCATTGATGCGATGATTACAAGAAAAAGCGGCATCTTCACCGCCGGGGAGTTGAAAAAGTAGGTGACTTCCACCTGCTGAACATTCATTACCGCAAAAATAACTACCACTGCTATTATGATCAGTTTGATTGTGTTGCTGATTATTTTCATCATTCCGCCTCGCTTCTGAAGCCCTCAAGCAGGTTAGCGTAAGTGACTTCTATATGTTCGGATATTACCTTCATCTCCCCTACAACGGGCATGAAGTTTGTGTCCCCGACCCAGCGGGGAACTATGTGAAAATGCAGGTGCGCATCTATGCCCGCCCCTGCGGCCTTGCCTATGTTGAAGCCTGTGTTGAACCCGGCGGGATTCATGGCTTTTTTCAGCACTCTCATGGCAAGCTGGGAAAGCTGCATTATCTCAAGCATCTCCTCATCATCCAGATCCTGAAAGTCCCCAGTGTGCTTATAGGGGGCTACCATGAGGTGACCGTTGTTGTAAGGGAAAAGGTTCATAATTACAAACGCTTTTTTCCCTCTGTGGAGTATGAGGTTCTCCCTGTCGGCATCTGCCGAGGGTTTTTCGCAGAAGATGCAGCCCTCACTTTTTCCCAGTCCGCTTATGTATGACATGCGCCATGGCGCCCACATTCTTTCTTTCTGTTCTTCAGCCACTTAACAAACCTCCGCAGATTTAAAGACTTCGCCCAGAGAACCGCTGATCACCAGATCCGCCATTGAATCATAGGGTGTGGGCATTCTGTTTATTATAACAACTTTTGCACCAGCCGACTTCGCATATCCGGGAAGCATGGCCGCAGGCATCACAGAGAGGGATGAACCCGCCACTATGAACAGGTCGCAGTTCATGGAATCTTTCACGGCATTGTCCATCACGGCGGGGGGAAGCATCTCTCCGAAGAAGATTACGTTCGGCCGCATAACTCCGCCGCATGCGGGGCATCTGGGCGGGTTTTCCCCTTTGGAGAATATGCGGAAGACTCTGACAGTGGCCATCTCCTCTTCACAGCGCATGCAGCGTGAGGTCATAAGCGAGCCGTGGAGCTCATGCACTTTGTCTGAGCCTGCTTTTTGGTGGAGCCCGTCAATGTTCTGGGTGATTACGCTCAGCATTCTTCCCTCCGCACCGCGCTTTGCGATGAAGGCGTGGGCAGTGTTGGGGAGCGCATTTCTGAAAACATCAAACAAAGGCGCAAAGAATGTATAAAACTTTTCGGGATTAGCGGTGAAGGAATCGATATTGAGGTAGTCTTCGGACGCGAGGTTAGCCCAGAGCCCTTTTCCCGGCGTGCGGTAATCGGGTATTCCGCTTTCCGTGCTTATGCCTGCGCCGGAAAAGAAGACCGTTCTCTCTGACCGGCTTAAAAGGGTTTTGAGCTCAGCTATGCAGTCCATCTGTTTTTATATCAAATATCCTGAACACAGGCAATTATATGTTTTCCCGCGGGTTCAGCTTTTCAGGCTTTCGTATTCTTTTCCAGAGTCTCGGCGCACTCGCACTCCCCAACAACAGGGAAGCGGACGCGGAATATTGTTCCCTGCCCCTGAACTGATTCGAAGGAGATTGTCCCGCCGTAATTCTCTATAAGCTGCTTCACTATTGTGAGGCCGAGGCCTGTTCCGTTGTGCTTGGTGGTGAAATATTCCGTGAAGAGGTGCTGCTTGGCCTCCTGCGGGATCCCTTCACCGTTGTCTATAAAGTCAAACTCAACAAATTCCCCGTCGAGCCGGGCAGTCAGTGTCACCTTTCCGCCTTGTTTGTGCTCAACTGCTTCCACTGCGTTGCGGAGGATGTTGATGAATATCTGCTCTATGTGCACCGGGGTAGCCTTTATGCAGCCGAGGTTTTTGTCTGTTATGGTCTCAAAGGGGACATCAGCCCATTTCAGCAGAGTGCGCTCAACATAAAGGGCAATTCGCTCTATGAAGTCCGCAACGTCTATGCATTCCAGCTTGTCGTTCCCCACGCGGGAGAATTTCAGGGTCTGGTCTATTATGTCCCTTATGCGTTCGGCATCCTTGAGGATTTTGTCGGTGTAGGCCTTGGTTTCCGGATGCTTCATCGTCATAATGTCCGCGTTGATCATTATGGAGTTAAGGGGGTTTTTTATCTCGTGGCTTATGGATGCGGTGAGGGTTCCCATCGTCATCAGCCTGTCGTTGTGGAGCATGTTCTTATGCATGGAGCTTATGGTGCTGAAAGCCTTGCGGAGCGAGTACACCATGTAGTTGAAAAGGATGGACATGCGCCCGAATTCATCATTGGAGGTTATCTGTGTTCTTATGTCGAGGTTGTTGCCCGCAACAGCCTGCATACCGTTTTCCAGTATGCGCACAGGGCGTATGACAAGTATGTATATGAGAAAGAAGAGCACTATGAAAAGCAGAATATCCGCAGTGTAGAGGAAGAGGCGCACCTCAAATACCTCACGGCTGAGAAGCTCTTTAAGGCGTGAGAGGTCTATGTTTATGTTCAGCGTGCCTATCACATCCCCTTCGGAAGGATTATGGCAGGACTGGCATTTCTCCTCATTCATCAGTGGCTTGCTGAATGAGAGATACTTTTTCCCCGCATAGGTGAGCTCAGTGAACCCCTCCTTGCTGTTGTGGTTGTTCTTTATGAGATCAAGATAGTCACTGCTGTAGAATTTGTTGAGATCCTGCAATATGCAGGATATTTGTCCGTTACGGTTGAGGATGTGGATTCCCAGAATGTTGGCATCCTTTTGAAGGTTCAGTATAAGTTCTTTGATCGCTCCTTTGTTCTCCATCATCATATAGTTGTCCAGTGAACTGTCAATAAGGAACGGGATGCTGGTTATATAGTCGCTGGCGATTGTTTTTGCCTTTTTTTCTATATTAGAGGCCAGCATGCTGCTCACCGTGAAGCTCACAAGGGAGAGCAGGGCAAAAAAGAGCAGGGTTATCTTAAACTGTAGTTTGACGTAGGGTTTTTTATGTGATTCCATAGGTGAGAGATTACACCTTTTCACTGTGATTTCCAAGTGCAAAAGCCTTGCAGGCGGGCGCATAAAGCTATAAAATAAAGCAAAAAAAGGATAATCAGATGGCTGAGATAGTTAGGTTCGGAGTTTCCCTTGATAAGGATCTTCTCACAGAGTTCGACCGCAAAATAGCCGAAGAAGGATATGAAACCAGATCAAAGGCCGTGGGTGATCTGCTTAAGGAATATGTGATAGAAAAGGAATTTGCATCCGGCGGCACAGTGGCGGGCGCAGTCACCATTCTGTATGACCACCATAACAGGGATCTTCTCTCTTCCCTCATGGATATTCAGCATGATTATCACGATTCCGTGATCTCCATCCAGCATATCCACCTTGATCATGATAACTGCCTTGAGATTCTGGCGGTAAGAGGCAACAGCGACTCCATCAAGAAGCTGTACACTTCCCTAAAGATCATGAAAGGGATCAAACACACCAGCATCAACATTACCGGAACGAAGTAACAGACATACATCTCTGAGAAAGCGTTGCTTTCCCCGAACCCATTCAGGAACTCACCTATTTAAACATGTTAAAAAATGAAATACAAAAGCCGCCGGGTCAGCGGCGGCTTTTGGGTTTTCTGTTTATTTGATTTGCTTTGCTTGTCTAAAATTTTCTGGTGACGAGCTTCACACCCTTAGCTGCGCATTCGCAGGTTTCCGCTGAGATTGTTTCCGCGGTCTGCTCAAAATGGAAGTTCTGCACCGCGAACTCATCCCTTACTGTGAAGTTTGCCTTTGCGGTTATTGTGCCGCTGTGGTGTCTGGGATTTATTGACACTGTTTTATCGGCGCTCTTAGGCTGTTCGTATTTAAAGGGTGTTTCATTGAACACAGGGCTTGTTCTTATCACAAGACAGCTGTCCAGTATGGTGAATTTCACTTCAGGATAGCCGTATCTGCCCGCAAGCATGGTGTTGTATATCTCCTCCGGGCATGCAGGTACTGATGCCTTGAAGAGCCCTGCCAGCATGGAGGCTATTTCCGTGTCGGACTTCTGCTCACCCGGCGTGTCCACAACTTTACGCACTTTTGATACGCGCCCGCCTATCTTAACGAACGAGCCGTCAACCTCAAGCGCAGCTTTTGCGGGGAGAAACACATTTGCCCTTGCTGATGTTCCGTCATTAAAGAGGTCAACAGCCACAACAGTTTCCGCTGAGCGGAGGGCGTTGTTCAGCTTGTCTGCGGTGTCGCCCGTGTAGGTGTTGTTGAAACCCACAAGGAACAGGTTCTTTATGTTTTTCGCTTCCAGATCTTTTATCAGCTCATCAGCGGAATATCCGCCTGCGAAAAGTTCCTGAGCATAGAGCCCGTAAATGTTTGTTTTGTCATTGGCCACCATGAAGCAGCTCATTTTCTCTTTGCCTATGAAATCAGCAAAGGCGAGAACAGCTTCCGGCTGCGGGCAGGCTGAGGTGTATTCATTGCCCACTATTATGCCCACTCTTTTGCCTTCGTTTATATAATCCCTGATGTCGCAGAAGGCCTCGGCATTATCTGTCCTGATTTTTTCAAATATCCCGCCGAAATCGCCGCTGTCAGCCAGAAGGGATTTGTTTGTGAAAACATCGTACTCGTACCTTTTAAGACCAACGGTGATGAGCTTGCAGCCATTGTGGATGACGGAGTTCATCATTCTCCATTTAAGACCCACTGCCTCACGGCGGAGATCCGCGCCTATCACGAATATAACATCACAGTTTTTGAGGTCATCCGCTCTGCCTATGTTGGCGAAGGTTCCGAACTTCTCTTTGTATTTTTTCATAAAGACGGGCTTGGTGAAATCCGCCTCTGTGACAATTTTTTTGGAGCCGACGGCAGCCATGAGCGCTTTGTATGCCGCTATTGCCTCGCTTGTGAGGCGCGAGCCCATGAGCATGGCTGTGTTTTCCGGTTTGCATCCCGCCAGTCTGTCCTTAAGGACGGTCATGACCTCTTCCCATGATTTGGGTGCGGCCTCGCCGTTCGATTTTACAAGAGGCGTTTTTATCCTTGAGGGGTTTTCTATGTAGTTGAACCCGAAGCGGCTCTGACTTGAGATCTGAGCCCCTTCAACAGATTTGCCCCTCTCTATTTTGCCGTCAAGAACGCCGTAGACAATATCTCCCTCACTTGCAGAGAAGGGGGAGGCGGTTACGGTTTCAGTGAGATCCCACACGCGCGCCTGATTGTGGAACTGTGTGTCGAGCAGAGCACCCACCGGACAGCGGTCTATGCAGGTTCCGCAGAAGTCGCAGTTCAGCGTATCGCCTTCAGAGGGCACTACATGGTTATAGAATCCTCTGTCCTCCATTTTGAGCGCACTGCACCCTGTCATTTCGTGGCAGGATTTTATGCACCTTTCGCAGAGAACGCAGAGGTTTGAGTTATAAACAATTTTGTTCCAGTTCGCCTTGGGATCCTTCGGTTTTTCGGATGATACTTTTTCGGTCATCATGCCGAACTCATACGCAGTGTCCTGAAGCATGCATTCGCCGGCCTTGTCGCACACGGGGCAGTCAAGGGGGTGCTTGATCAGGATGAAGTCGAGCATCTGCTTCCTGTGAGTCCAGATATATTCATTGTCGGTCTCAACTTTCATTCCGTCCATGGCGTAGGTGACGCAGGCTGCCTGAAGCCTTTTTGCGCCGTCCACCTGAACAAGGCAGAGTCTGCATGCGCCTATGGGGGTAATCTCCTTAAGGTAGCAGAGGGTGGGTATATGCACACCGTTCCTGTTTGCCACATCCAGTATGGATTCGCCCTTTTCAAAGCTGTATGTATTTCCGTTTATGATTATTGCTGCCATCGGTTACTCCCCTTTCCCTTTATTTTCAAGGGCTACCATAGCCATGCGCACGCATCTCAGACAGCGGGTCGCCTCGTCGTATGCCTGTTTATCGGTATAGGGTTTTTCAACCTCTTCGTAGTTGCTCTTTCTTTCCTCGCCTGTGAGCTTGTGCTGGTGCACACGCTTTATTGTGGGGCATTCCTGATCCTTCACGTCCTCTTTTTTGTCGAAGACCTTGTTCTTCTGGAGATCAAGCTGGAGTATCTCCTCCGGCGTGAGGTAGGGCTTTCCTTCGGTGAGGTAGCGGTCGATCATTATGCTTGACCAGCGCGCGGCGCCTATAGCCTTAACAACAGTCATGGGGCCCCACTCGCAGTCTCCGGCGGAGAAAATCTGCGGGTCGCTGGTGACGTAAAGGTCATCAGCAACCTTGAAGGTGCTCCACTTGGTTACATCAAGCCCGTCCTCCTCTTTGAGGAAGGTGAGGTCTGTGAACTGACCGATAGCGGGGATAATGACATCGCAGTCTATTATAAATTCCGAGTCCTGAACGGGCTGCGGTCTGCGTCTGCCGGATTCATCGGGCTCGCCGAGTTCCATACGCACACACTCAACACCAGTGACCACATTGTCTTTAGCGATTATTTTTGTGGGGTTGCAGAGGAAGTGGAAGTTGATCCCCTCCTCCATGGCATCTACTATTTCATAGTCTTCCGCGGGCATTTCATCCCTTGAGCGGCGGTAGACAAGGTTGACATCCGCAGCGCCTTCACGCAGGGCAACGCGTACGCAGTCTATGGCGGTGTTACCTCCGCCCACAACAACGATCTTTTTGCCTTTAACTCCGGTGTCCTTGCCTGTGGCCTGTTCGCGGAGGAAGAGTATGCCCGATTCATGAATGCCGGAATAGCCTTCCTTTTCGCCTTCTATACCCATATCCCTGCTTTTCCATGCGCCGATGGTAAGCAGCACTGCATCGTAGTTCTTTTTAAGATACTGGAGGGTGAGGTCATCGCCGAGTTTGCGGCCGTACTCTATCTCCACTCCGAGGGACTGTATTATATCAACCTCTCTGCGGAGAAGGTGTCTCGGCTCTCTGTAATCGGGGATTCCGAGGGCAACCATGCCGCCCGGTTCCTGCATCCATTCATATATTTTGCACTCATACCCCATGAGGGCGAGGTAGTACGCCGCTGTGAGCCCTGCGGGGCCTGCGCCGACTATGCCTATCTTTTTGCCCTTTTCCGGAGCCTTGGGGGGGAGGATGGGCGCTTTTTCCTGATAATATTCATAATCCCACGGAGCGCGTTTAAGCACCATTATGCTAACGGGGTCTTTATCAACAAGCCCTCTGCGGCAGTTGAGCTCACAGGGGTGCGGACATACTCTGCCGCATACTCCGGGGAGCGGCATCGTTTCGCGGATGATTGAAAGCGCGTCAAGATAACGGTGATCCTTAATCTGCTCAATGAATTCGGGGATCTGCACATTAGCCGGGCAGCCTGCGGTGCAGGGTGCGGTTATGTGTTTATAATACGCTGTTTCGGCGGGGACAACACTTGCCCTGACCTGATCAGCGAAATTTTCTATGAAGCGCATAACGGGTATGGAGGCTGTGGGCGCGACAGTACACTTAGCGGAGAGGTGGATGGACTGTGCAATTTCGTAAGCCTTATCAAGCTCTGTCTTATCGGTGCTGCCGGAGCGGATCTTCATAAGCTGCTCCGCCAGAAGCCTTGTGCCCACCCTGCCGGGGAAACATCGTCCGCAGCAGCCCTGCGAGCTTATCTCATTCATATAGTTGGCAAGAATGGCAAGAATATCTGCCTTTTCATCAAAAACAAGGAATCCGTCCCAGTTAACAAGGGCTTTCAGGGGCTTTCCGTCATATGCGTCAGAGGTTTTGAACGGTGACTCGCTCCACTCTGATGCGGGTTTGCCTCTGTTGTCGAATTTGGCGTTTTTCCAGAACCCGTAGCAAACTTGTGGCATTACACTCTCCACGGCGAAATTATAAATGGACAATCGTATACTGTATACAATTTCGTATAACACAATTATAATACTATGTCTAGAATTTTGTGCTCACCTGAACCTGTGATGATTTCAGAATATTATCAATGATGTTGAAGTGCCTTCAATTTGGGATTATAATAGTTTTGCGTGAAATTATATAGGTGTTTTAGTTGCGGAGGATCTTATGTCCGGAATGGTGTTCATAGGCGTTGTGGCGCTGATTTTGGCGCTTTTCATTTATTATTACAACAGGCTCGTTTCCCTGAGAAATCTCAGCGAGGCTTCATGGAGCGATATTGATGTTCAGCTTAAGAAGCGCTGGGATCTCATACCCAATCTGGTGGAGACTGTTAAGGGGTACGCAAGCCACGAAAAAGACACGCTGGAAAATGTGACGAAAGCCCGCAACATGGCGATGAGCGCAGGAAGTGTGGAGGCTCATGCAAAGGCTGAGAACATGCTCACAGGAGCGCTGAAAAGCCTTTTTGCCCTCTCTGAAAGCTACCCGGAGCTTAAGGCGAACGTAAACTTCCTTGAGCTTCAGAACAGCATAAACAGTATAGAGAATGATATTCAGCTTGCCAGAAGATATTACAATGCAGTGGTGCGGGATCTGAACACCATGTGCGAGAGCTTCCCTTCTCTCATAGTTGCGGGCATGTTCCGCTTTACCAAGAAGCAGTATTTTGAGATGGATTCGGCGCAGAGGGAAAATGTTCAGGTAAAATTCTAAGCGGATAAGCTTATGCGTTTTATTTCTGCTTTGCTGATTTTTGCTTTTTCTGTTCTGCCCGCCTTCGGGGAGGACTTTGTAATAAAGAAGCACGATGTGAATATAAACGTGCTTGAAACCTCCGTGCTGGAGGTTACGGAAACATACCTCATCAGCTTCCGTCAGTCCAGAAGAGGAATAATCCTCGAACTGCCCAGAATCTACGAGGCAGGGAGCATCAAAGGCGCTGCGAAGCGCCCCAACATCTTCGGCGGCCGTTACCGGATTCTAATTGATGATATACAGACAAAAAGTGCGGAGATAAAAGTCTCCGACAGCGGAGCCTACCGTGAAATCCGCCTCGGTTCGCCGGATCAGTACATAAAGGGTGAGAAGGAATACGTTGTCACCTACAGGGTGTTCGGGGCGGTGAATTTTTTCGGCCGGACAAGTGAAATCTACTGGAACATACACGGAAACTTCTGGGATGTTCCCGCTGAGAGTGTGACTTTCAGTGTGCGTCTCCCCTCGGAGCTGCCGCTGGGGGATGAAGAGATTTTCGCTTACACCGGCTACTACGGCGAGGCAGGAACCGACGCCTCATATTCCTACGACGGCCGCACTCTCAGCGGCAGGACGGAAAGAACCCTCAAGCCGCGGGAGAGTCTGAGCATCGGCATCCTCCTGCCGGGAAATTATCTTAAATACGGTACACCCTCGCTGAGGCTGCGCCTCTTCGCCGTGAACAACGCTTATCTTATAGCTCCGCTTCTGTATATACCTCTCCTTATTTTTATATGGTACAAAAGAGGGCGTAACGCCGCATCTGTCATAGTCACGCTCTATGAGCCGCCGTCAGGGGTAAGCCCTGCCGTGGCCGGGGTTCTGGCAGATGACAGGATAGACAACCGGGATCTCGTTTCCGTTTTTCTGAAATGGGCGGCGGACCAAGTAATAAGGATAGAGGAAGCCGAGGACTACAGCTCGTTTCTCGGTAAAAGCGATTATATTTTTGTTAAGTTAGGCGATCTGCCCGAAGGTGCACCTGCCTATGAGCAGACACTTTTCACGGGGATGTTCCCTGCCGGTATAAAAAACCGCAGACTGTCAGATCTTAAGGATGTATATTACAAGACCATGCTTATAGCCCGTGAGCAGCTTGACAGAGATGTGACCATGATGGGGCTGTATGAAGGCGGGACAAGGAAAATTGGCGGGTTCATGAAGGGCGTGAGCATTCTCTTTGTATTCGCGGGCACGTTCCTCACTGCCTTTTCCGGGGAGGTTGGCTGGTTTGTTTCCTGCGCTCTTATGGGATTTGCCACATTCTTCTTCGGGCGGGCTATACCGAAACGCACCGCAAAAGGGCAGGGGCTCTATAACAAGCTGGCCGGGTTCAGGGAGTTTGTGGAGCGGGCGGAGAAGGACAGGCTGGAAAGGATGCTTGAAAAAAATCCCGAATACTTTAATCTTACAGTGCCCTATGCTGTTGCTTTCGGAATGCTGAAAGAGTGGGCGGGCAAGTTTGAGGGGCTTCTCAGGGAGCCGCCCGACTGGTACGTCTCCCGCAGCGGCAGAGGGTTTACAATGTACGGCTTTGCCGATTCCCTTAATTCAGGCATATCCGCAATGGGCAGAACCATGACATCGCAGCCAGCGCCGAAAGGCGGAGCAGGGGGCGGCGGAAGCGGTTTCTCCGGCGGCGGAGGCTTTTCGGGGGGCGGTTTCGGAGGCGGCGGAGGACGAAGCTGGTGAAAACAGCACTTTTTACATCAAACCTCACAGGGGAATATCTGCTGGATGCTCTGGACGAACTGGGTTGTTATCCGCAGGTGTACACATACCCTCCGGGCTTTCAGAAGACAGCCCTTTCCAGAGACTTCACCAAATACAGAGGACTTTTTCCCGTAACCTTTATATCTGCAAACAAATACGGCGAGGCGGAAGCCGCGCTGGACAATGATACCGCTGCTGTCTGTGTGGACTGGACCAAGGACTTTTTCATGGAGTCAGATGTAAAGGCTGTGTTTGCCCATCCCTCTCTTCTGCCCCTTTACAGAGGCTACAGCGCAGTGACGGAACAGTTTCTGCGGGGTGTCGCAGTTTCCGGTGCGAGCTTTTATATCGCATCAGACAGGGTGGACGGAGGAGATGTTCTCTTTTCGGAGGAGATAAGGATCGGTTTCGGGGAATATCCGGAAGATTTTCTGAGAAAATATGCAGCGATCTGCGCCCGCTTCGTAAAGGAATTTGCGGAGAAAGGATTCGGCGGCTTCAATGCCGTTCCGCAGGATGAACGTGAGTCATTTTACCTTCCCCGCAAGCGAAGGCGTGAAGGAGTCATAGATTTCAACCGCGATGCATACAGCATATACAACCATATCAGGGGGTTCTCCCGCCCTTACTTCGGGGCATATTTCATGAGAAACGGCAGACAGATAACCGTCTGGCGGGCTGTTACCGAAAAGTGGCAGGGGGAATACGGCAGACCGGGGGAGCTGGTTGATTTCACCCCTTACGGAGCGGAAATTGCTTGCGGTTCAGGTACTGTGATAATAGAGGAAGCGGAATGTGAAGGCAGGTTTTTCCGCCGGGGCGAGGTGCACGAACTTTATTATGCGGTTGACTAAGACACTATAGGATATTATACATATTTCCATGCATGAAGTCAGTATCGCCCAGAGTCTTATGGATGTGGTTTTCGAAACAGCCAGAAAAAGCGGCGCTAAGAAAATAAATAAAGTTTTTGTGAAAATAGGCAGGTTACAGGCTGTGGAGAGCTCCTCCCTGATGTTTGCCTTTGATGCCCTCAAGGACGGCACAATGGCCGAAGAAGGGGAGCTTATAGTTGAAAATGTGCCCCTCACCGGAAAATGCATGGACTGCGGCAATGAAAACACCTTTGAGCAGATTTTCATGCAGTGTCCCAAATGCGGCTCCCACGCAGTGAAAATCCTCACCGGGGAAGAACTGCAAATCACCGAGATTGAAGTGGACTGACCTTCCAGAGGGTCTTAAAGAATATAAGAAGGTGGCTGATGACCAAGCTTGATGTGAATAAAAGGATTCTCTCGAAAAACGAGGAACTGGCGGAAGCCCTCAAGGAAGGCTTTGACAGGGACAGAACCCTTGTCCTTAACTTTGTCTCCTCTCCCGGCAGCGGGAAAACCACCCTCCTTTCCAAAATCCTTGTGGAGATCCAGAGGGAATACTCCGTCGGCGTTATAGAGGGCGACCTCCAGACAGACTTTGACGCGGAACGCATCAGGGCAGCCGGTATCCCCGCTGTTCAGGTGAATACAAACGGCTCATGCCACCTCGAAGCACTCGACATAGAAAAGGCAATGGTTGCATTCGGCAAGCTTGACCTTCTCATTATAGAAAACGTGGGCAACCTCGTCTGCCCCTCCTCATACGAATTGGGCGAAGATGCAAAGGTCTGCATGCTCAGCGTAACCGAAGGGGAGGACAAGCCAGCCAAATACCCCTCTATGTTCCACGTTTCCTCAGCGTTCATCATCAACAAGACAGACCTTCTCCCATATGTGGATTTCGATGTGCAGAAATGCCGTGATTTCGCCCTCGGCGTGAACCCCACGCTGGACATCTTCGAGACCTCCTGCAAAACAGGACACGGGCTTGATGAGTTCATCGGCTGGATCAAAGCGAAAATCCGCAGAAAAAAGGGGGAGTAAATAGTCACCGTCGGCATGGATGAGGTGGGCAGGGGATGCTTCGCCGGGCCGGTTGTGGCCTGTGCCGTTATCATGCCCGAAGGCTACGCTGATCCCCGCATCATCGACTCTAAAAAAATAGCCGAGAAAAAACGCGAGGTAATAGCCGAAAGCATAAGGCGCAACGCCGTTGATTATGCATTCGGTGTTGTCTGCAATCAGGTCATAGACCGGATCAACATACTCCGCGCCACCAAACAGGCCATGCACATGGCACTCTCACGTCTGAAAACCCCTTATGACAATATAATAGTGGACGCAGTCAGGCTCAATGTCAGTGTACCCATAGAAAACCCATTCAAGGCGGAGGACAGCCATATGTGCGTGGCAGCCGCCTCCATACTGGCAAAGGTTTACCGTGACTCCATGATGAAAAA
This sequence comes from Geovibrio ferrireducens, assembly GCF_026226615.1. Classification (NCBI taxonomy): domain Bacteria; kingdom Pseudomonadati; phylum Deferribacterota; class Deferribacteres; order Deferribacterales; family Geovibrionaceae; genus Geovibrio; species Geovibrio ferrireducens. The sequence continues at coordinate 250,481 of NZ_JAJAPB010000001.1, read as the reverse complement.
ACTCCACATGACATACCCCGAATACGGCTGGTATTCCAACAAAGGTTACGGGGCAAAGGTTCACCTTGACGCTCTCAAAAAATACGGCGCAACAGAACTGCACCGGATGAGTTTCCTGAAAAATGCGGATATTAAAAGGTAAATCAGGCGAGGACAAAGCGGCGGCGTTCCTCAGAAAAAAAGGTTACGCCGTGATTAAGCGGAACTACCGCGCCAAAACAGGCGAGATAGACATAATCGCCGAAAAAGACGGCACTCTGGTGTTTGTCGAAGTCAAAACCCGCTCCACAGATGCCTTTGGAGAAGGATACCAGTCAGTAACACACGCCAAACAGGATAAAATTATACGCACTGCCGAGTTCTATCTCATGGAAAATAATATGGAAAAACTCTGCCGCTTCGATGTGATTTCCATAGACAACTCTGAAATAACACACATAATAAACGCATTCGGTGCGTAAGAACTGTGGAATAAACAATAATTATTGGAGTGTTTGGGTGAAGAGTGTTATATTCAACTTGAGATGATGCGTAGGTTATATATCAGTACCGTATCTTCTTGAGTACTATTAATTTTTACCGTTAGCATACCTAACTGTTATGAAAAACATCAAAATTGACTTCGTTTAAAATGTGTCATAAACTCTCTTAATAAATACGAAAAGGAATAATTTAATGGCCAGAGCTGATCTTTTGGTTTTTTTAGTAGAGTCTATTGCTAAAGGTGATAAATTAACATATAGAAAAACAGTTGAGGCTATAATTGCAGAAGAGCGCCAGAAACAGCATAATGTTTTGGCTAATAAGCTTGAAAGAATCATTCATTCAACACCGCCTGAGCGCAGTGCGATCAACGGAGCGCATGTTGAACAAAAATCAAATAACTTAGTCCAAGAAATTCTTCCAAAGAAAAAATTTGCTGATCTTATTCTTAATGATAAAATATTAGAAATATGTGAGGCTTTTGTTAATGAACATCACAGGGCAGCACTTCTAAGAACTTACAATTTAGAACCACGCAATCGTATTCTTCTTGTAGGTCCTCCAGGGAACGGTAAAACGAGCCTGGCCGAAGCTATTGCTGAAGCGTTAGCCATTCCATTATTTGTAGTTAGATACGAATCTTTAATAGGTTCTTATCTAGGAGAAACAGCTGGAAGGTTAAGTAAGCTGTTTGATTTTGCTTCCACAAATAGATGTGTACTTTTTTTTGATGAATTTGAAACACTTGCTAAAGAAAGAGGTGATACTCATGAAACAGGTGAGATTAAGAGAGTGGTGAGTTCTCTTTTATTGCAAATTGATAGATTACCGAGCCATGTTGTAGTCATTGGTGCTACTAACCATCCTGAATTGCTAGATCGAGCTGTGTGGAGAAGGTTTCAAGTAAGGCTAAATCTCGGTATGCCAACAAGAGACAATATCACACAATGGTTTATTAGATTTCAAGCAAGGGTTGGAGTAGAGTTAGGCTATGCTCCAGAAACACTTGCCAAATCGTTGTTTGGTAAAAACTTTGCAGAAATTGAAGAGTTTGGGCAATCAGTTTATAGGCAATATGTGTTGAATATGCCTAACACAAAGATGAAAGATATTATCTCAAAAACTTTGAAAACTTGGAGAGAAATAACAACAGAAGTTAAACAAGAAAATATGGGAGGATAAATATCATGCCTGAACGTCCACTTCTCTTTTTTCCATCCCCATCGAGAGCGTCTAGAGAAAAGCGCCCATCTGGTTTTTCAAAAATTTCTATTCCTTCTGCTTCTTTTCAATTTCAACGTTTTCAGCCGAAATTAAAAGTCCTAGTTAATGCATTTGAAAAACAAAGGATTCAAATACGGTCAAGTATTACAGGTGTGGAACCAGAGTTTGTCTTGGTTATTGAAACAATAGGAGACATCTCTAATTTCCATAATGCTGTTGCGAAGATAGAAGGTTTTGAGTGGTTGTCTGAGTTTGCACTTGATAATATTGAGCCAGATGATATTTTTTTCGACCAAGCTGATAAAACTAAGCCTTTGTCCGGTAAAGTATATATGGTTTTTTCAAATCTCAGTGGAATGCAGCAGCTTATTTCTCTTTGGGAAAGATATTCAAAAAATTATGAAAGCTCATTTGAACACGGACTTGCTCCATTTAAATCTCTTTTTACACATGTTAAAGATATCCGTTTATGGAACTATATTGATAGATTAGAGAATGCTGGATTCATTTCATATTGGGAGGGACACTTAGATTTTCATAAAGGAAAAGATTGCTTTGTGGAAGTCGAACTGTGGTTTAGGCAAAATAGTGATAAAAGAAACGGTATTGAAAAACGTTTTAAAGAAATGTTAAGTTCATTGAGTGCTTCTGTTGTTGATTCCTGTGTAATCTCAGAGATTTCTTATCATGCTTTATTAATTAAAGTGAATTATAATGTAATTGTAAATATGGTGAATTCTCCTGAATACATTGAATTTGTTAAATGTGATGATGTCATGCTGTTTAGGCCAACTGGGCAGATGTTGATTATAAATGAGACTATTGAAGAAGTTGCTGATGTCTCTTCACCCCATGAACTTGCTTCCGAAGAAGAGCCAGTCATTGGGCTTTTAGATGGTTTACCTTTATCGAATCATAATTTGTTAAAAGATCGCTTGGTGCTAGATGATCCTTATGGTTTTGAAGATAATATTGAAGCCAAAGACAGAATTCATGGCACAAGTATGGCTTCGCAAATTCTTTATGGAGATTATAGTCTTAATAAGGTTCCACTTAAATGGAAATTGTATGTACGACCGATATTATTCCCTCAAACTGATTTTCATGGGAAATCAATTGAGTCTATTCCTGAAAATATTTTATTAGTGGATTTGATTCACGCTTCTGTCAAGAGGATGCTTGACGGTGATGGAGAGTTTTCTGCACAAGCTCCTTCTGTCAAAGTCATAAATTTATCGTTAGGAATTAGAAATACTAACTTTAATAATACCATGAGTCCTCTTGCTAAACTATTAGACTGGTTAAGTTATAAATATAATGTATTATTTATTGTCAGTGCAGGCAACTGCGAAAATTCTTTTGATTTAGGGATAAGCTATTCAGAATTCAGCAATCTAGATGAAAAACAGCAAGTTAAGCAAGTGATAAGTCGAATATACGCGACTGAGCACGATAGAAAAATAATATCTCCTGCTGAATCAATAAACTCAATCACAGTTGGGGCACAGCACGATGATAAATGCTTTTCGTATACAGCTGGCAATCGTGTTGACATATGCAATCAGCCATTAGCCAGTACTATTTCTCGGTTGGGTTTAGGTTATCGCAGATCAGTTAAGCCTGATCTTATTCATGCTGGTGGACGACAACTTTACACAGAACCAATAATTGGATCTGAAACGTTGCTTAAGCTGAATAATATAAGTAAAGAGCCCGGTATCTATTCTGCATCACCGGGAGGAATGTGTTATTCGAGGGGAACAAGTAATGCGACTGCTTTGACAAGTCATAATGCGGGTATTTGCCTTCAAACTTTAGAGGCATTAACTGAGAGAGGTTTTGATGAATATGGAGAAAAACTTGTACCTATTCTAAAGGCAATGTTAATCCACGGTTGTTCTTGGGGTGATTTAGGTAATATAATAAGAGAAGCAATTAAAGATAATATTAGTAGCAAAAGAGTTAAGCCTATCATATCGAAGTGGCTTGGCTACGGGGTTCCTGATATAAAAAGAGTTATAGAATGCACAGAGCAGAGAGCGACTGTTATTGGTTTTGGCGAATTAGACACTGATGAAGCCGATCTTTTTGATCTTCCTTTACCACCGTCATTAGCATCTGTTAAAATACCTCGAAAACTGACAATTACTCTTGCGTGGATATCAGGTATTGAAGCCCAAAATCAAAAATATCGTCAAGCAAGTTTGTGGTTTGAATCGCCAAGAGAATCTTTTGTAAAAGGACGTCAAGAAGCTGATTGGCGTAGTGTCAGGAATGGTACTATTCAACATGAAATATTCGAAGGAAACGATGCTGATCCTTACATAGATGGTGAGAAAATACGAGTAAAAATCAATTGCAGAGGGGATGCAGGGAAATTGTCAGATAAAGTTAAATATGGTCTTTTGGTTACTTTAGAAGTTAAAGAAGGAGTAAATGTGCCGCTTTACACGGAAATAAAAGACAGAATACAAATAGGAACCTCTGTTCAGATTAACATGTGAAAAGTGTGATAATTTGTGAGGATTAAGCATCAGATTATTGATAAGAAGAAATTAAGTATATAAGTAAAGTTAAGTGAAGACGGGGCTTTTTTCCTGTGGAAAAAGGGTTCTTTCATAGCAGATAGAGTTTAAAATCTAAAAGGTAGCGTAATGGAAGATTTCATAAGCGATATTTTTGATGAGATGCGGGAGACTCAGGCGAGGTTTTCGGCCGAGTCTATGCCCGTGCTGATAGGCATATCCACTGAGATAGTGAAGTGTTTTGAGAACGGCGGGAAGGTGCTGATTTTCGGCAACGGCGGTTCTGCTGCGGATTCCCAGCATATAGCTGCGGAGTTTACCAACCGTTTCAAGATGGAGCGTCCGCCTCTGCCTGCCATTGCGCTGACGACTGATACGTCCGCCCTGACGGCGATAGGCAATGACTACAGCTTTGAAGAGGTTTTCGACAAGCAGCTTAAGGCACTTGGCAACACCAACGACATAGCGTGGGGGATTTCCACCAGCGGCAACTCGCCCAACGTTCTGGCTGCCCTTCGCACTGCGGGAAGGCAGGGGATGACCACCATCGGCTTTACCGGCAAGGACGGCGGTCTGATGCGCGGTCTGTGCGATCATCTGCTTATCTCCCCTTCGGAGTGCACTCCGAGGATTCAGGAGATACACATCGCCGCTGCGCACATCATCTGCGAACTGGTGGATGAGATAATGTTCGGCAGATTTGGCTAGACCGTTCATCAAGCGGAATATTATTAAATGAGAAAGCGAAAGAACAGTAAATAATAATGGACTTCACTTCAATAACGGGCGGTTTATGGGGCGCAGGCGCCGCATACCGTCTCAGAAAAAATTTCAGCGGGGGCAGGGTGCTTGTCATCGCCCCCGACAGAAACCGTTTTGATCTTCTTTTATCCGAGCTGATTTTCTTTTTCGGAGCGGATAAAGTCGCGCCTTTTCCGGAATACACACAGGAACCCTTTGAGGAAGCCAGAGTTCTTACCGATGTCCTCTCCATGCGTGTCAGCACACTGCACAGGCTTATGAGCGGCTTTGAGGGTGTTGTTGTAACCACCCCGAAATCCCTTGCCAGGGCTCTTCCCCCTGCGGATGTTTTTGCGGCGTCAGTAATAAACCTGAAAAAGAAGGGCAGGGCGGACAGGGAGGAACTGCGGTACGCGCTGGAATATTCCGGTTATGTAAACGTTGAGCTTGTTTCCGGTCAGGGTGAGTACACAATCAGGGGCGACATAGCGGAGGTTTTTACTCCGCAGATGGAAAACCCTGTGAGAATAGAATTTTTTGATGACGAAATAGACCGCATGGATGTTTTCGAGTCATTCAGCCGCAGAACAGAGAGGAAGCTGGAGGAGCTTACTATTCTTCCGGCTGGTGAGGCGCTTTTTGATGAGGATGATCTGGCTGCGGTGAAGATTCCCCATGTGAGCGAGAAGGCGAAAAGCTTCGGCAAGTTTGCCGGATGCCACTGGTTCAGCCCTTTTATATACAGAAGCATGGCAAGCCTTTTTGACTATCTCGGTGCTGGGACGCAGGTTGTGACCCTTGAGCGGGATCTGGCGGATGCATTCATAGAGATAGACAATACAGTCAGGGATAAGCAGGATCACTACGGTCTTCCGGCGGGGAGCGAGAAAAACTTCATAAACGCAGAAACAGCGGAAAGGCTCCTCAGTGCCCGTGATCTCCACCTCTTTGAGGAGTCTGTGGATGCGGACAGTGAAGACGGCGGGCTCATCAGCTCGGCGGCGCGGTTTACCCATGAGAAGAAGAACCTCTACCAGTCGGTGACGGATGCCGCGGCGAAGATAAAGGATCTGCTGGATGACAGATACGGTGTGCTGGTCTGCATAGAGAGCCGCAAGCTCAAGAGCCTGTTTCTGGACTTCATGCGGGATCATGAAATAGCGGTTACGGAAATATCCTCATATCTCAAACTCCCTGCCCACGGAATAGGGCTTTACGGGGAGAAGGTGAGCGGCGGCTTTATCGACCCAAGGGGGAAGGTGGCTGTTGTAACCGATGAGGACATCTTCGGAACGGTTAAGAAAAAGGTCAGAAAAGCGAAGAAAGAGGTATATGCCACAAGCCTGAATGACCTTGAGCCGGATGATTACGTTGTCCATGTGGATTACGGAATAGGTATATACAGAGGCCTTGTCCATAAGGAGATAGGCGGTGTTGCCGGTGATTTCCTCGTTCTTGAGTACGAAAACGGGGAGATACTCTACGTTCCGCTGGATAAAATAGGCCATATTCAGAAATATATAGGTGCGGAAGGCAGAGCACCGAGGGTGCACAGCCTCCAGACCAGTACGTGGAAAAAGCTGAAAGTTCAGGCGAGCGCAAGGGCTAAGAAGCTGGCAATAGACCTGCTGAAACTGTACGCAGACAGAAAGGTGAAAACAGGTTTTGCATTCCGGGATGACGGAGTGCTTCTGGAGCAGTTTGAACAGGGCTTTGAGTATGACGAAACGGACGATCAGCTTTCTGCCATACATGATGTTTATCAGGGTATGGAGGACGAGAAGCCGATGGAGCGCCTTGTCTGCGGTGATGTGGGTTTCGGGAAAACAGAGGTGGCTATGCGCGCCGCCTGCAAGGCCGTTGCCTGCGGCAAGCAGGTGGGTGTTCTTGTTCCCACCACGGTTCTTGCCCGCCAGCATTATGTAAACTTCAAGAAACGCTTTGCTGATATGCCTGTGAATGTGGACTATATCAGCAGATACAAAACAGCCTCTGAAATAAAAAAGACCCTTCGCAAACTTGCGGCCGGTGAGGTGGATATAATAATCGGCACTCACAGGCTGCTTTCCAGGGATGTGGAGTTCCGTGATCTGGGGCTTCTTGTGATAGACGAGGAGCAGCGCTTCGGTGTCGCCCATAAGGAAAAGATAACCGCTCTCAAGAGCAACATAGATATAATCTACCTCTCTGCCACGCCCATCCCCCGCACATTGCAGCTTTCCATGTCCGGCATACGGGATATAAGCGTAATAGAAACACCGCCGGAGGAGAGGCTGCCGATTATAACCCGTGTCATCAAGACCGATGATGAGATCAAAAACGCCCTGCTTAAGGAGCTTGAGAGGGGCGGGCAGGTGTATTTTCTCCATAACAGGGTTGAGGATATAGAATCCGTTGCGGAATCCGTGCGGAAGCTTGTGCCCCATGCGAGGCTTGGAATCGCTCACGGGCAGATGACCGCAGACGGTATGGAGAGTGTGCTCTACAGCTTTTATCAGGGCGAGCTTGATGTGCTTGTCTGCACTACTATTGTGGAAAACGGAATAGATATAGCCAATGCCAACACTATTATCATAAATAATGCCGCCCACTTCGGCCTTGCGCAGGTTTACCAGCTTAAGGGGCGTGTGGGGCGCTCACGCAGAAGGGGCTACTGCTACATGCTTGTACCGAGTATGACAAGCCTCAATGAAATAGCCCGCAAAAGGCTTAAGATTATTCAGCAGCTCTCTGACCTCGGCAGCGGGGTGAAGATAGCCTTCTATGACCTCCAGCTTAGGGGGGCAGGCGATCTTCTCGGTGCTGATCAGTCGGGCTTCATGGTGAAGATAGGCTATGAGCTCTTCCTCCAGATGATAGAGGAGGCGGTGAAGGAGCTTAAGGGTGAGCTTAACAACTCCCGCGAGACGGAAGTGGCCTCTGCTCTGCCTTACTTCATTTCTGCCGAATATGTGGAGGATGTTTCGCTCAGGTTCGACTACTACAGGCGTTTCTCCAAGATACAGTCAGAGAAGGAGATGCGGGGTCTTCTGGATGACCTTATGCAGGTTTACGGGGATGTAAGGCCGGAGACGGAAAATCTCGGCTGGATAATGCTTATGAAAAATCTGGCAGGAAAAGCATATGCGGAAAAACTCGCCATACATACAGGGCGTGTCCGCATAACTTTTGATAAGGACACCCCCCTTTCCCCGGCAAAGCTTGTTCAGGTGCTGGGCGAGGCGAAGGCGGTTTACAAGTTCGAAAACGAAAACAGCTTAGTGCTTTATTTTGAGAAAAAAGACGATTTCCTGCAAAAAACATGCGAAATTCTTTCTGAACTGGTTGAGGTCTGAAACTGTCAGAAACATTGCACAGCCGTTTTGTGTTGCCCTGCGGGTATTAATATTGTAACTTAAGCGGATGATGAAAAAGACAGCTATATTACTAATTTTAACGGCATTTCTTTTCGGCTGCGGCGATAACGGCAAAAAAACATCTGCCGACAAGCGCCCGAAGGCTGAAAAACGCACAATTCTTAAGATAAACGGTGCGGAGATAGATAACTCCGAGCTTCTGGACTATGCCTATTTCACCGTGCTGGAGATGGACCCGCTCACTGTGGAGAATCAGGACGTGAAAGACCGCATAGTGCGCAATTTCATAATCCACAGGCTGCTTCTGGACGAGGCGAAAAAGCGCGGACTTGACATAGGCGATGAGAGAAGCGCTAAGATTGCCGGATATATCGATAAGATGGAAGAGGGCAGAGCGGCCGAGAACGGAGACAACGAAACTGATGAGGTGCTGAAAAACCGCCTGAAAAAACAGATGGTTGAGAATGTGCTGGTTCAGAAGATGCTTACTCAGGTGGCTGACACCAATGTTCAGGTTACTGATGATGAGCTTAAAGCCTATTATGAAGAAAATAAGACCCGCTTTAACGGGAAAAGAACAGCTAATGTCTTCATGATACTCACCATAGAAGAGGAGAAGGCGAAAGAGGCCATGGCGCAGCTTAAAAAGGGTGTGCCATTTGCTGAGGTGGCGGAGGAATACTCCATATCCGATGAGAAGAAAAACGGCGGGAACCTCGGCTGGATCTCCATGGATGACTATCCGGAAGTTTTTGCGGAAGCCTTCAGGCTGAGAGCGGGGGAAACCAGCGGTATAATCAAGTCGGAGTACGGTTTTCACATCTTCCGCACAGTTGCCTACAGGGACGGCGAAAATAAAAGATTTGATCAGGTAAAATCAGAAATATACGCAAGACTCTATTCACAGAAACAGGAAGAAAGCGTAAGGAACTTTATAGATGAAATTTATGGTAAAGCTGAGATCATTAATGTTGCTCCTGCTTCTTTTGAGCCTCTCACAGCAGGTTCAGGCGCAGGTAATTGACAGGGTTTACGCCCGCGTCGGGGATGACGTTATAACCAAATTCGATGTCGAATCCCTCAATCCGGAAAGAACAAAGGCAATTTACGCCATAGCAGACGAGAATGAGAAAAACCGCGTTCTCGCGGAGTACACCAAGAAGACACTGGACTTTCTTGTGGATCAGTATGTGGTGCTTAACTCAGCCCGCCGTGAAGGTGTCCGCGTGAGTGATCAGGAAGTGGACAATGCGGTGAAGGATGTTCTGGAGAAAAACAGCATCACGGAGCAGCAGCTTCTTGATGTTCTCGCCAGAGAAAACCGCACAATGGCGCAGTATAAATGGCAGATAAAGATGGACATCCTCTCCACCAGAGTCCGCAGCAGGGTTCTTGCGCCGAAGGTGGTTGTTACTAACGACGAAATCAGCAAATACATAAAAGAAAACGCCGAAAAGCTTGACCTGAGCGACCAGCTTGAACTGAGAATGCTTAAGCTTGAAAACCGCCTTGCACTTGACAAGGCTCTGGAATTTTACAGAAAGAACGGCTCATTTGTCGAAACTGTTGCCAAATTCGGCGATGATGATGACGGCGGCTACCTCGGCTGGTTTGAGTATGACTCGCTGGATTCCAGCCTTCAGGATCTCCTTAAAGGCAAACACAAAGGGGATTTGACCGGTGTTCAGGCTTTCGGCGGCGAGTACAGAGTGCTCTATGTGGAAAATTTCAAAGACAAGTACGAAGGTACAGCAGAGATAAGACAGTCCGTTTCAGCCAGAATTTCAGATGAAAAAATAAAAACCATCTATGATAAATGGCTTAAGGACAGCAAGCAGCGCATCCTTGTGCAGTATATGTATTAGGGGCTTATGCGGCTGGACAAGTTTCTCAAAACCATGAACCTGATGAAGCGCAGAACCGTTGCCAACGAAGCGGCAGGGGAAGGCTTCATCACGGTTAACGGACGCACCGCCAAACCCGCTTACACACTGAAAGCGGGCGATGTGCTGGAGCTTGATATGTGGAACTTTTATAAAAAGATTAAGGTTATACAGGTTCCCGAAAAGAATAGCATTCCCAAAAAAGACCTTCCCCTCTATATCGAAACCCTTGAATACCGCGCAAAAACAGCGGACGACTTCTCTGACTTCGAGGATGATGAGGAACTGTAGCGGCTCCGGAAACGGAGCCTGGTTATTGCCGGCTTAGTTATTTATATTCGGTTATTTCAGGAAACTTTTTGGAACAAAGTTTCCCGAACCCTTCAAAAACTCACTTTTGTGATTTCTGTTTCAGATATTAGAAATTCTACCTCAGCACATAGACAGTTTTCGGCTTACTGAATATCTCCGCGGCTTTTCCGAGGGCATCCTTATCCACGGCTTTGATGTCTTCTATATATTTCGTCAGGTATCCGCTGCCGAGCCCTGCGTTCTGGAAGAAGCTGGCGTACCATGCCTGTTTGCTGTTGGTTTCCGTCTCTATCAGAAGTCTGCCGAGCATATAGTTTTTGACCTTGGTCAGCTCTTCATCCGTAAGCGAGTCAAGGAAGCTTTTGTTTATCTCTTCCATTGTTTTTACAGCTTCCGGCACATTGGCGTATTCGAGTCCTATGTGGCCTACGAATCTGGACTTGCAGAGCCTTGAGGGGTAAAAAGCGCCCACTGAGTATGCGTAGCCTCTGTTTTTGCGCATTTCGGTGAAATAGCGTGAACTCATCCCGCCGCCCAATATATCTGCCATGACCTTCACCGCCGCATACATAGGGTCAGCCGCTTCGGGTGCTTCATAACCGACATAGAGCTTGGCCTGTTGTGTTCTGGGGTCACGGTCTTCCCTGTATATTTCTTCCTTCTGCTCAGGGTATGCGCAGTCTGTTCCGAATTCAGCGCCCGCGGGGAGGTCTGCGAAGATCGCCTTAAGCTTTTCCGCCTGCTCCGGGGTTATTCTGCCCGCAACGGTTACTATGGTGCTTTTCCCTTGTAACAGAACAGGGTAGAATTTCTTGATGTCATCAAGGGTTAGCTTCTCAACACCTTCCGTTTCCCCTTCGATGGTGAGCGCGTAAGGCGTGCCTTCGTAGGAGAGCTTCATAAAGTTGCGGAACGAGAGTGAGGAGGGATCGTCCTGAATGGCTTTGATCTCCTCAAGCTGGATTGCCTTTTCCCTTTCGAACACATCCTCTCTGAACTCAGGGGAGTGGAGGAAGGGGCGGAAAAGGGCTATGGCCTTGTCCAGATATTCGGCAGTGGAGGAGAAGGCTATCTCGAAGGAGTCAGTGCCCTGACCAGCGCCTATGCTGCCGCCGTAAAACTCCATCTCACGGAGCATTTCGCTCCCCTTGACCCATACGGAGGATGTGAGGGCGCCCACGCCGTTGTTTGTTTTGTTTTCCCTGAATAATCCGCCTTTTATAAAAACCGATACTGAAACCGTTTCGGTATACGGGCGTTCGATGACTGTGAATGTCACTCCGTTTTCAAGCGTCATTGTATCTCCTGCGGAGGCTGAAAGGCTTATCAGAAAGAGAACCGATGCTGCCAGCAGTTTTCTCATAATATTTTAACGTGTCTGCCCTCAGTTTTCAGCCTGCCTTCTGCGATCAGGCGCACAGCTTCGGGATACGCCCTGTGCTCCTGTTCAAGGATGCGGGCGGAGAGTGTTTCCGCTGTGTCGTCATCCGTGACGGGCACGCATTTCTGGAGGATGATGGCTCCGTTGTCCATCTTCTCATCCACAAAATGCACGGTGCATCCGGCGAATTTGACTCCGTAGTCAAGAGCCTGTTTCTGTGCGTCCAGTCCGGGGAAGGCGGGAAGAAGCGAGGGGTGAATATTTATTATCCTGTTTCTGTACTGCTCAACAAAATAAGGGGAGATGATCCTCATGAACCCAGCGAGGCAGACGAGATCAACCCCTGCTTCGTTCAGATGCTTCACTATCTCACGGTCGTAAGCTTCCCGGCCGTCAAAGTCCTTATGGTTGAGATAAACGGTTTTAAGCCCGCACTCAGCGGCATAGGCCAGCCCTTGGGCATCCGCCTTATTGCTGATTACCACGGCTATTTCGGCGTTGTTGATCTCGCCCTTGTCTATTGCGGCCTTGATAGCCTTGAAGTTGCTGCCTCTGCCGGAGAGCAGTATCCCTATTTTCATCAGAAATCTATTCCTTTTATTTCAACTGATTTTGCGCCTTCGGCTATTCTGCCTATTATGAAGGCTTTCTCGCCGAGTTCCTCCGCGCGGGCTCTGAGCTTTTCCGCCTCGTCAGCGGAGATTACCGCTATGAAGCCTATGCCCATGTTGAAAACTCTGTAAAGCTCACGGTTCTCTATACTGACCTTCGAGGTTATGATGTCGAAAATTTCGGGTCTCGTGAAGCTGCCCTTATCCACCAAGGCTTTCAGCCCTTCGGGGAGAACTCTTGGTATGTTTTCATAGAAGCCGCCGCCTGTTATATGCGCCATAGCCTTTATGCCGAAGCCTTCGGCAAGGAGAGCGAGAACTGTTTTAACATATATCTTTGTAGGTGCAAGGAGAAGCTCATAAAGGGGCTTGCCGTTCACTTCGTCCTTCACATCCATTTTAAGTTCGTCAAAAAATATTTTGCGGGCAAGGGAGTAGCCGTTGCTGTGCAGACCTGTTGACCCGAAGCCGATTATGGCATCTCCGGCTGCAACCCTGCTGCCGTCCACCATTTTTGCCTTGTCGAGTATGCCCACACAGAAACCTGCGAGGTCGAACTCGCCTTCCTTGTAAAAGCCGGGCATCTCCGCAGTTTCGCCGCCTATGAGCGCTGTGCCGGACTGTCTGCATCCGTCAGCTATGCCCTTTACCACTTCCGCCATATCCTCCGGCGCGAGTTTGCCTGTTGCCAGATAATCAAGGAAGAAGAGGGGCTTGGCTCCGGTTACCACAAGATCGTTCACACTCATTGCAACAAGGTCAACGCCTACTGTGTCCAGCTTGCCGGAATCAAAGGCTATTTTCAGCTTGGTTCCCACACCATCGGTCGCTGCAACAAGCACAGGGTCGGTCATTCCCGCCGCGTCTTTCAGGCTGAAAAAACCGGCAAAGCCGCCGAGGCTGCCGATCACTCCTTCGGTGTAGGTGGATTCGGCCATGGATTTTATGAGGGTTATGAACCTGTTCCCCTCGTCTATATTAACTCCGCTGCTTCTGTAGTCGATCTGTGACACTTATTCTCCTCTCTTAAGGCGCTCTATTTCTTCCCTTATAACCATTTCTGCGATTTCGGGAAGCACTTCTCTCAGCACTTCCTCCATTTTTTCCGCAAGCACTTCCTGGATTGCCGCTTTAAGCATTCCGCTGTCCAGCGAGCGGTAGACTATTTCCTTTATCTCATCCTGAGCAAGCCCTGCCGCAGGCTGTGCGGTCTGTTGGGGCGTTTCTTCGGCTGCGGGTTCTTCCGCCCTTTCCTCAAGCGGGGCGAACTGTTCCGCCGGGAACTCCTCAAATGCTGCGGGTTCGGTCTCAGGCTCATCTGCTGTTATAAATACCGGTTCCTCTGCTTCCTGAATGAGCAGTTCTTCCTCAAACACGGGCTCTTCAACTGCGGACAGCATTTCCGGCTCAGGCAGCGGCTCTTCCGCGGGGATAAAATCTTCCCCGGCAGTTTCCTCCTCCGCCTTTTCCTCTTCCCTGATGATAAGAGGCTCTGTTTCCGCTTCCGGTTCGGAAGCTGTTTCAAGCTCGGTTTCATCAACCTGCATGAGCTCAGAGAAGTCTGTCTCGATGGGCAGGTTTTCCAGCGCATCAATGCTGAGATCCGCCTCTTTCTCCTCCTCAATGATTTCGCCGTCCACAGGCATGCCTGCTTCTGCAAAACCTTCCGGGAGAATATCGAGGGCTGTTTCTTCGGTTTCGGCTGTTTCCGCGGGCTCTGCGTCCTCCTGCGGAATCTCTTCCTCCGCAGGCTGTTCATCCGCTGCGGGCTTGCCGTCTATTATTTCCTCTTCGCTTATGTGCATCAGCCCGGCGAAGATGTCGCCGTCATCCGTTTTTTCCTCTTCGATGACATATTCAGGAGCAGACTCGGACTGAGGCTCCTCCTCCGGTTCGAATGCGGCAGGTACTCCTTCCTCATCTGTCATTGTGAGCCCTGCAAAGGGGTCTGCTTCCGTTTCCTCTTCCTCTTCAATAATATATTCGGGGGCAGGTTCAGCCTCTTCCCCAAGCTCTTCCAGAAGGTCACTGAAATCTTCGGCAGGGGTTTCCGGAATCGTCTCCACTTCGTCGCGGATTATTTCAGCTTCGGGTATATCCGCGGTTTCCAGATCCTTGAGGAAGGAATCCAGATCCTCCTCCTGCTCATCAGCCTGCACCGCTTCTTCGGCAGGAGCTGTAACATCTTCCGGGAGATCTTCTGTTTCCGCCTGAGCTTCTTCGGTTTCTGTAATATCGGCTATGTCTGCGAGACCGCCAATATCCCCAAGGAGGTTTCCGAGTTCCGCCTTTTCCTCTTCCGATACCGCCTCAGAGGGCTCCGCATCGTCAAACGGGAAGCTGTCTTCGCTGTCCTCTTCGCCGTATATGTCTGACGGGGTTGCTTCGGTCTCCGGTTCCTCATCGGCGAAGATGTCTCCTGCCGCGGGGATCTCTTCCTCCGCCGCTGCTTCCGGCTCTGAAAATTCAGATGTTTCGGAAGGTTCCGCTGCCTCTTCTGCCTGACTCTCTGACGCGCTCAGGTCTATGAATGCGGCTTCCTCCTCCTGCACATCCGGCACAGGAGGGATTATCTCCGTCTCTTCTTCCGCTATAACCTGTTCGGGCATTGCAGGAACAGAAACGGGTACATCAGCGGACGGCGCTTTCGGTGCTGCACTGAGACCGTAGTTTATTTTAAGCTCTATGGCCTGTGAATCGAACGGTTTGAAAAGGTAATCATCCGCGCCGGATTTGGCAAGGTCAGTATCATCAAACTGATCAAAGGCTCCGGTAAGGAGTATTATCCATGATGAGGGAGCAAACGAGCGGATCTTGGCGATGAAGTCACCGAGGATTATGCTCTCCAGCTTATTATCGAGCAGGATAACGTCAGCAGGGGCGTTTTTCAGCCTCATCACAGCATCATCCGCTGAGAAGGTTTTTTCCGTGATAAACCTGTCCTTATCAAGGCAGATGTCAATTACCCTGTGAATGGTAACGCTGTCGTCAATCAGTAAGACTTTTTTCATGGAATCCCTCACCGAGCGGTACTGTACTGCGCGTAATCAGCCCTCTTACGCTAAACTAACACCAAATAACGGCAAAATCAAATAATTAGTCTTTTCCGAGCCTGCCGTACTGTTAATGAATCGTACAACAGGCAGAAAACCTTAGCTCTGAGCACCGCATGGGTTCTCAGGCGGGTAGCCCAGTTTCTTGACCAGCCTCTCATAAACCGCAGGGGGGACAAACTTGGAAACATCCCCGCCGAGGCTTGCTATCTCACGCACCATGCTGGAGCTGAGGAATATAAACTGCTGTGAAGGCATGAGAAATACGGTATCGAGCTTCGGGTCCAGCTTGCGGTTCATCAGTGCAAGCTGAAGCTCATATTCATAATCAGAGACTGCGCGCAGCCCTCTGATCACTATCTGGCTGTCCATTCGCTGCATGAAATTTACCAGAAGGCATGAGAAGGGAACGACTCGTATGTTTTTGATGTCCTGCGTGGCGATTTTTGCCATATCCGTTCTTTCCTCAACGGAGAAGAGGGTGCTTTTCTTTTCGCTTTTCGCAACGGCGAGTATGACCTCGTCGAAAAGCATGGAGCTTCTTTTGAGAATGTCGAGATGCCCCATCGTCATGGGGTCAAAGGTTCCGGGATAAACTGCTCTTTTCATATCTGCATCCGTTTTAAGTAGTATATTGCCGTTTCTCCGTACTTCTTTTCCTTCAGAACCTTGAAATGCTCAGGCTCCGCAGGGAAAGCAGTGCGGGTGCTTTCCTCAAAGATAAGTGTCCCCTCAGGTTTCAGTACGCCGCTTTCGTGTATCAGGCTCATGATTTCCTGCGGGTCGAAAAGACCGTAGGGGGGGTCTATGAATATTATGTCAAAGGCTTTGTTAAGCCGGGGAATCTCTTTTCTGATGTCGCCTTTGATGATGCGCGGGTTCAGGTTAAGCGCGAGGGCGTTTTTTTTGATTATGTCTGTTGAAAGGTCTATGAGAACGGCGGATGCGGCTCCCCTGCTCAGGGCTTCAAATCCGAAAGCACCTGTTCCGGCGCACAAATCCAGCACTTCCGCCCCTTCGGTTTCATCAAAAAGGGAGGAGAAAACAGCCTGCCTTACCTTATCCGTTGTGGGTCTGACGGATGAGTTCTTCGGCGTATGAAGCTGCATTCCTTTCAGGGTTCCTGCCGTTATTCTCAAAAATATTCTCCTTTGCCTTCATGCAGATTTCGCGGAAATCCGCTGATGAACCTTCGTCGGTAATGATTTTATCAGGGAAATGTTTTCTTGCAAGCGCCTTGTAACCGCCGAGTTTCTGTATCTCCGTTCCGTTTGCGTGTATTTCGCCGTGATTATGTATATATATCAGTATGATAAGTGTCTTTACAATATCCCCGAACGCCGGATGGTAAAATCCGCCTTTTATGGAATTTTCAAGGCTGTCCGTATATTGCAGCCCTGTGCGGATTACATTTGTTCCTGCGGAAGTGAGTGAGGCATATGCGTATGCCGTGCGGAGAAGCATCTCCGGAGGGGGAGGTTGGATGTATGCTCCGGCTGAATATAAATCCGCAAGCTCGGTATCCGCCAGAACAACAGTGGGGTAGATGCGGGCGTATGAGGGCTTCAAGGCGGCTAGAGTGTCCGCAGTGCGGATAACATCCGCCGCTGTTTCGCCGTACATCCCGGTCATCATCTGCACACCAGTGACGAAGCGCTCCTGAACCGCCCTCACCGCTTCAATGCACCCTTCGGAGTCATAGGGGCGTTTATTCAGCCGCAGAACCTCATCCGAGAGCGACTGAACCCCAAGTTCCACAGTGCGCACCCCCCATGATTCCGCCTCGTCCAGAACATCTTTCCCCACACAGTCCGGGCTTGTGGAAAAACGGAGGGTGCGGAAGCCTTTTGAGTGCGCAAGGGAGTAAAGGGCTGTTCTGTCTTTTTCCGGAAGGCAGGTAAAACTGCCGCCGTAAAACGCAAGCTCATCCCATGTATCTGAGTATGTGAGATATTCTTCGATCTGGCGTGCTGCGTTTTCAATGAGACCGCTGCCGCCCGTTCCTGTTATTTTATGCTGATTGCAGTAGACACACCTGTTACGGCATCCCGCAAAGGGGATGAAGACAGGGAGAATTTTTTTATGAGACGTGCGCAAGGCGGTTCAGTGCCTTGGTGGCGGCGACTTTTTCGGCGCTTTTTTTGCTTTTGCCTTCGCCTGTTTCCTGGAGGATTCCCTCTATGGTAAGCTCCACTACGAAGGTTTTGTTATGCTCCGGCCCCACCTCTTTGAGCACGGTGTATTCGGGCAGAACACCGTAAACCTTCTGGGTGAGCTTCTGGAGCTCGCTTTTGGAGTCTATGAAGCTGTTTGTGGAAATATCCTCGTCAATGCGTTTGCCGAAGAGGTGGATTATTGTTCTCCTTGCCTCTTCATATCCGCCGTCACGGTAAATAGCAGCCACCAGAGATTCGAATATATCGCAAAGCAGTGAATCCTTAAACATTCCGCCGCTGGCCTTCTCCCCTTTGCCGAGGAGAACAAATCTGCCGAGGCCGATTTCGTGGGCTATGATGCTCAGGAAGCCTTCACTGACAAAGTAGCCCCTGAGTTTTGAGAGGGTTCCCTCATCGTAATCCCTGTATTTTTCGAGAAGATATTCTGTTATGACAAGCTGCAAAACCGCGTCGCCAAGGAATTCCAGACGTTCGTAGTTGGTTTTTGACCTTTTTTCATGGGAATAAGAGCGGTGGGTGAGAGCTTCAAGAAGGAGACTCCTGTTCGCAAAGTGATACGACAGGAGTCTCTCAAGATTTTCGTATTTGATATGTTCGCCGTGACTACTCATACTTTTTCAGCAGAATGGTTGCGTTTGTGCCTCCGAAGCCGAAAGAGTTGCTGAGGCCGTAGCGAATGTCAATTTTTTCGGCCTTGTTGGGTACGTAGTCAAGGTCGCAGTCAGGGTCGGGCGTGTCAAGGTTGATTGTGGGGGGAACCATGCCGTTTTTGATGGAAAGGGCAAGGATTGCTCCCTCAACGCTGCCTGCCGCACCGAGGAGGTGACCTGTCATCGATTTTGTGGAGCTCACTTTGAGTTTTGCCGCATGTTCGCCGAAAACTCCTTTGATTGCTCTTGTTTCGATGGCGTCGTTATATGGAGTGGATGTTCCGTGGGCGTTTATATAGTCCACTTCTTCGGGAGCAATGCCCGCATCCTTAATAGCCATTCTCATTGTTCTCATAGCGCCGTCACCGGATTCATCGGGTGCTGTCATGTGGTATGCATCCCCTGTGAGGCCGTAGCCGACAACTTCGGCGTAGATTTTCGCGCCGCGGGCTTTTGCGTGTTCAAGCTCCTCAAGGATAAGTATGCCGGAGCCTTCGCCCATTACAAAGCCGTTTCTGTCTTTGTCAAAGGGTCTGCTGGCTTTTTCGGGTTCCTCGTTCCTTTTTGCGAGGGCTTTCATGTTGGAGAAGCCGCCCACTGCGAGCTCGGTTATGGATGCTTCCGCACCGCCGGCAACCATGCAGTCCGCATCGCCGCGCGCAATGATTTTAAATGCGTCGCCAATGGCGTGTGTTCCTGTGGCGCATGCCGTAACTATGCTTAAGTTGGGGCCTTTAAGTCCGTAGCGTATGGAAACGGCTCCGCTGCCCATGTTTATGATGGAAGCAGGGATGAAGAAGGGGGAGATCTTTTTGATTCCGCCTGCTAAGTAAGCCGCTTTTGTGTCTTCTGTTGATTTGAAGCCGCCGATGCCGGAACCTATGATAACGCCGAAGCGCTCTTTATCGATGGTTTCAAGGTTCATGCCTGAATCCCTGAACGCTATTTCTGCTGCGGCAAGTGCGAAAACTATGAACTCATCGTATCTCTTGATGTCTTTTTTATCGACAAGCTCTTCGGGATTGAAGTCTTTTACTTCACCGGCAATTTTGACCGGAAATTCGGAAGTATCAAACTTAGAGATATACCCGATTCCGCTTTTACCGGCTATGAGGTTTGTCCAGTTTTCATCGTTTCCGACGCCTACCGGTGTCACAAGACCGATTCCGGTGATAACAACCCTTCTTTTCACAGGTTCCTCCTGTACGTGGTTACTCTTGTTTTTGTGGTGTGTGGAAACACTGCCCGCAGTTGTGGTTCTGCGGGAAGTGCGTATTCTTTCTTAATTACTGAGCAGATTCGATGTAGCTGATGGCATCGCCGACAGTTTTGATTTTCTCAGCTTCCTCATCGGGAATTTCAAGGTCGAATTCTTCTTCAAAAGCCATGATGAGCTCTACTGTGTCGAGAGAGTCTGCATCGAGGTCATCGATGAAGGAAGCTTCGGGTTTTACGTCTGCTTCGTCAACGTTAAGCTGTTTAACGATGATGTCTTTTACTTTTGCTGCGATATCCATTCAAAATCCTCCTGGAGTTTCTTTCTTTTTTTTACGGCGGTGTTTATATGTACATTCCGCCGTTAACATGAATGGTCTGTCCTGTTATGTAGTCCGAGCCGGAACCTGCGAGGAACAATGCCGTATCCGCCACATCCTTCCCTGAGCCGAAAGCGGCCAGAGGGATCATGGAGATCATCTTCTGCTGAATCTCTTCGCTGAGTCCGTCGGTCATATCAGTTGTTATAAATCCGGGCGCTATTGCGTTCACCCTTATTCCTCTGGAGGCAAATTCCAGAGCGGCGGTTTTGGTAAGGCCTATAAGCCCCGCCTTGCTCGCCACATAGTTCGCCTGACCGGCGTTGCCCATAAAGCCCACTATGCTTGACACGTTTATTATCTTGCCGTAGCGCTTTTTCATCATGCCTTTTACTGCAAAACGTGTGCAGAGGAAAGCACTTTTAAGGTTAACGTCCATAACTGTCTGCCAGTCTTCGGTTTTCATTCTCATAAGAAGGCCGTCTTTCGTTATGCCCGCATTATTCACAAGCACATCAACTGTGGAGCCTGTTACTTCCTCCACCTTGTCAAACATCGCCTTGACTTCTTCCTCATCCGCAACATTCGCCTTAACGGCAAAAGCGCGGCCGCCCGCATCAAGTATCGCCTTCACGACTTCTTCCGCCTTTGCGGGGCTGGATGAGTAGTTGACAGCAACATATGCACCCTGAGCGGCAAATGCAATAGCTATGTCTCTGCCTATGCCTCTGGATGCTCCTGTTATAAGCGCAATTTTATCTTTAAGCATACTGTTGACTCCCTGACTCTATTCGGAAACGGTACATACTGTTCTAAGATACAGTTTTTTGGGAAGAGTTTGAAAAACACTTTATTTTCGTTAAAAAAGGTTTTTCATAACAATACCTTAGTGCAAAAGTTTATAGCCTGTTCTTTGTTTAGTTCTTTCTGGGAAAACTTTTTGAAAAAAGCTTTTCCCCGCCCCTTTCAAAAACTTTTACCTGCTTCGCAAAGTGTAAACGGGTTGCATGGTCTATATTCCGTCCTCAGCTTGGCTATATCGGAAACTGTACATACTGTTCTAAGATACAGTTTTTTGGGAAGAGTTTGAGAAACACTTTTTTTTTCGTTAAAAAAGGGTTTCTCTTAACAATACCCTAGTGCAAAAGTTTATAGCCTGTTCCGCACGGCGCAACCCCTTCCATGGGGTTGTTTGGTTTATATTCCGTCCTCGTCTCCGAGGGTTCCGATGTTTCTGACTTCAATTTCTTTATTGATCTTCTTCACAAGGCCGGTGAGGACTTTGCCTGCGCCGACTTCTATTATAGCACTAACTCCGGCTGATTCCATGTTTTCAACGGATTTTGTCCAGAGAACGGGGCTTGCCACCTGCTTAACCAGCGAGTTGTACACTGTTTCCGCGTCAGTTTCAATCTCTGCGTTGACGTTGTTGAAAACAGGGGTGCGGAGGTCGTTTATTTTAATGTTTTTGAGATACTCTGCCATCTTATCCGCAGCGGGTTTCATAAGGCTGCAATGGAACGGCGCGCTCACGGGGAGGAGAACCGCCCTTTTTGCTCCGGCTTCTTTTATCTTTTCGCAGAACAGGTTAACCGCATCAACGTTTCCGGCGACTACAGTCTGTCCGGGGCAGTTGAAGTTTGCAGGTTCCACAACGGAACCGGGTGTGCTGCAGGTCTTACAGACATCAGCTATCACTGCATCGTCAGCACCCATAACGGCTGCCATTGCCCCTGTTCCCACAGGAACGGCCTCCTGCATGAACTTGCCTCTGTTGTGCACGGCGAGTACCGCATCCTCAAAGCTAATGCCGCCTGCTGCCACAAGAGCTGAGTATTCGCCGAGGGAATGCCCTGCGAAGAAGTCAGCCTTTATTTTATTCTTAACCGCTTCCCATATGCCGATGCTCATGGTGAGCAGGGCGGGCTGGGTGTTGGAGGTCAGTTTGAGTTCCTCTTCCGGTCCGTTGAACATAATGGAAGTTAGGCTGTAGCCGAGCACTTCGTCAGCTTTGTCAAAAATTCTGCGGACTTCTTCGTATCTGTCGTAAAAGTCTTTCCCCATTCCGGCAAACTGAGAGCCCTGACCGGGGAAAACCACTGCGGTTTTTGCCATGTTTTTTACCGTCCGTATTTTCGTTAATTAGAAAGTGAAAACCATGCTGCCCCAAGTGAGACCGCCGCCGAAAGCAGCGCAGGCAATGTTCATGCCTCTTTTGAGAGTGCCGTTTCTCACGACTCCGTCAAATGCGGTGGGGATGGTTGCGGCAGAGGTGTTGCCGTATTTATCAAGGTTGATGACAACTTTTTCGGGCGGAAGTTTCAGCCTTTTTGCCGTGGCATCAATAATGCGCAGGTTTGCCTGATGGGGGATAAGGAAGTCTATGTCCTCATAGGTGAGCCCGCTTGAGAGAACCGCCGCATCCGCTGCGTCTGACATGGCGCGCACGGCGATCTTGAATATTTCGTTTCCGCTCATATGGAGCAGGTGATCTTCTATGTTTCGTTCTTTTCTTTCTGCTAAAAATGTTGAGCCAAGGGAGTTCAGCGTGAGCAGATCTCCGAAGCTTCCGTCAGCGTATGCGTGTATGCTGCGTATTCCGGGGGTGCTGTCAGCGCCTATGACTGCTGCGCCCGCTCCGTCGCCGAAGAGGATGCATGTGCTTCTGTCTGACCAATCAAGCCCTGCGGTGAGCCTTTCCGCACCTATAACAAGGAGCTTTTTGGCTGCGCCTGAGCGTATGAGCCCGTTGGCTATGTTGACTGCGTATATGAAGCCTGAGCATGCGGCTGTGAGGTCGAATGCGAAACATCCTCTGATGCCCAGCATTTTCTGGACATTGCACGCGGTGGAGGGCATTGTGGTGTCCGGCGTGAGCGAGGCGACTATTATGCCGTCGATCTCTTCCGCTTTTACACCCGCCATATCCAGAGCATTCACCGCAGCGCCGTATGCCATTTCCCCGCAGGTCATGGTTTTGGCTATTCTGCGTTCTTTGATTCCGGTACGGCTGGTTATCCACTCATCGGAAGTTTCTAAGAATTTTTCAAAATCATGGTTGGTCATAACATCCGGCGGGAAACAGGAGCCGGTTCCCAGAAATCTTGAATATATATTCATCTATACCACCGCAGGCAGGCTGATTTTACTCAGCCTGCGGGTTTTTTTTCTTGAATTTACCGATGATATTATCCAAAAAAGACACATCTTTGTCAACTTCTAAAACCCCGATTGAAGCTGCGAGCTTTTCCTGAATCACCTTGTTGAGGTCGTGTTCGGCGAGCTCTTTTGCCACTCTTATGCCATTTTTCACCGCATTTGCATTTGAGCTTCCGTGCCCGATTATGCATACGCCCTCAACGCCGAGCAGGGGTGCTCCGCCGTATTCGGTATAGTCCGCTCTTTCCTTCACTCTCATAAGGGCTTTTCTCGCCATGAGTGCTCCCGCTTTTGCCCAGAAGGAGCTTGTTATCTCCTCCTTAAGCATTTTGGAGATGTACCATCCGGCAGATTCGGCAACCTTAAGAGCCACGTTTCCGGAGAAACCGTCACAGACAACCACATCGGTGGTTCCCCTGAAAAGGTCTTTTCCTTCCACATTGCCGTAAAAGTTTATTGCGTTTCCTACGGAGCGCAGGAGGGTATGGACGGATTTGGTTGTTTCATTCCCTTTAACATCTTCCTCGCCTATGCTGAGGAGGCCGATGGAGGGTCTGGAGAGTCCGAGGACTATCTGGGCGTAGACACTGCCCATTATTGCGAACTGGAAATAATTCAGCGGCTTGCAGTCAACATTTGCGCCGACATCAAGCATGACCGTGTGCCCCTTTATGTTGGGGAGAACAGCGCCGATGGCGGGTCTGTCTATACCGGGCAGAGTGCGCAGAACCATGA
The DNA here is from genome assembly GCF_026226615.1 of Geovibrio ferrireducens. NCBI lineage: Bacteria > Pseudomonadati > Deferribacterota > Deferribacteres > Deferribacterales > Geovibrionaceae > Geovibrio > Geovibrio ferrireducens. The sequence continues at coordinate 226,656 of NZ_JAJAPB010000001.1, read as the reverse complement.
TGGCCACAGCCATAACCGCACCAGTATTGCCAGCGCTGAAAAACGCGTCTGCGTTTCCGCTTTTAACATGCTTAAGACCTGTGTGTATGGATGAGTTTCTTTTCCCGCGCACAATCATGGAGGGGGAATCATCCATGGCTACAATGTCTTCCGCATGATCGATTTCGATTTTAGAGGAGGGGAACCTGCCGCATGAGTCGAGCTCTTTTTTGATAAGCTCTTCCCTGCCCACAAGGAGTATGTCTGCTCCGTATTCGTTGCAGGCGGCAACGGCTCCTTTTACTATCTCCTCCGGGGCGTGGTCGCCGCCCATGGCATCAACCACAATCCTCATGTCAGATTTCAGCCGTCTTGATTACCTGCACTTTTTTGTAGTATCCGCAGGAAGGGCAAACTCTGTGAGGAAGCTTAAGCTCACCGCAGTTTTCGCATTTTCCGAAGGAATGCGCCGTTGCGTGGTGGTGGCTTCTTCTGTGACCTTTTTTGCGACGTGTGGTCTTCTTCTTGGGTACACCCATTACAGTACTCCTTAATATTTTGCGCTCTCACCGCGGTTGCGGGGAGGCGTCAGTTGTTTTTAAGTTTATTAAGAGCGTCCCAGCGGGGATCGCGTTCTTTCTCTGTTTCTTCTTCTTCGTCTTTTATCAGTTCGCTGCCGCAGGGCTCAGCGCATGTTACTTTCATCGGGAGCAGCAGCAGAGCTTCCGCCTCGGTGATTTCATCAGTATCAAGCTCGTCACCGTCTATGAGGTAGGCTGAAACATCGTCATCCCCCAGCTCAATTTCATCGGGGAGGCTTTCCTCAGCGGTTTTTACTATCCTGACACCCACTTCACCCGCAAGCTCAAGGGTTATTTCCCGGAGGCATCTGTCGCAGGGCATGCTGACGCTGGCGTTTATTTTACCGTCAAGGTAAAATTCGGTTTTGTTATCCCCGATCGGGAATATGCGTCCGCTGAAAATAACGGATTGGAACTTTCCGCCTTCAAAGGCAAAGCTCCTCTCTTCCTTTATCTCCAAACCTGTGCTTTCGATGTCTTCCAGTATAATTTTCAATGCCTTAAACCTTTGTGCAAACTGCGCGTATCAGGGCTTTTGCCCTTGATTTTTAACCGTTTTTTAACATCTGTCAACAGGGCAGACTTCAAGCGGTCAAAATGAGGGAAAATCTTATATAGATTAAAATGGAAAGTCAAGATCAATCCGTCTTGCCGCAGAAAAGGGAACGTCTGTTTTGCCATAGCTCGCAGAAACCTGCGTCCTGCAGTTTCTTCTCACTCGCAGCCTGCGCAGTAAAACTGCTTGCTGCTCTGGTTACGCTTGCGTTCCTCGCATTCGCTCCGGTACGCACTCCACGGGCACATCCCTGTGCCTGAGTGCCTGAATCACGCACGGCGCAACTCCGTCCCTGGAGTCGAATACGTCATTGCGAACCCTGAAAGGGTGAAGCAATCTCTGTTTTGCCGCAGAAAAGGGAACGTCCTGTCCCTTTTCTGTACACGCTCGCGCCTTGCAGGGCAAGGCTTCGCTTCGCACGGCGCAACTCCATCCCTGGAGTTGTATACATCATTGCGAACTCCGCAGAGAAAGACTGCCACGTCGCTCCGCTCCTCGCAGTGACACAGCAGAGCGTCATTCTGAGATCCTTCATTACGCTGCTTTGGGAATTGATGCCTAGCGGTTCTTGATAAACGTGCCTCTGTCAAGCTCGTCAAAGGCGAGTTTAAGTTCCTCATCCGTGTTCATAACAATGGGGCCGCCCCATGCAATGGGTTCATTAAGCGGCTGGCCGTGAACAAGAATGAACCTTGCGCCTTTTTCAGAATATGCCCTGAATGTATCCCCTTCGGTGAAGAGAACCGCCTGTTTTGCGGCCGAAGGAGCCGAGTCCGCGAAGCTGCATTCTCCCTGCATGATATATACGAAGAGGTTTTCATCCGCAGGAGTGGTGTAAGTCCATGTATGTCCGGGTTTTGCGGTTACGTCAAGGAAGGTTACGGGGAGGTGCTCACCTTTCATTCCTCCGTGATTTCCTTTATATTCCCCTGCGACTATGGCCACCGCAGCCGAGTCATCCTCTACCTTAGCCACCAGATCCGGCGTGATGTCACGGTATGCGGGCTCGGTCATTTTCTTCCTGGCGGCGAGGTTCACCCATAGCTGCAGACCAAGCATCCGCGGGGAGGGCTGCGGCATTTCCTGATGAAGTATGCCGCTTCCGGCGGTCATCCACTGACACGCGCCGGAGGTGATCACCCCTTTGTTTCCCAGACTGTCCTGATGCTCGATCTCCCCTTCTATAAGATAAGTCACCGTCTCAATCCCTCTGTGGGGGTGCATGGGGAAGCCTTTGATGTAGTCCTCCGGATTTGTGGAATCGAAAGCGTCCAGAAGGAGGAAGGGGTCGAACTTCTCCGCGTTTCTTCTGCTCAGCACACGGTTGAGGTGCACTCCCGCCCCATCCACGGAGGCTCTGCCTGTCACTGTTTCTCTTATTGTGCGTAGTTTCATGGCTATCTCCTTCGGGTATAATATAAATATCAGAAGTGTGACCGCAAGGGCTTATACAGCCTCTCTTCCTCCCTGATTCTAGCAGATTATTCTTACTTTTTTATAAATTGACACTTATCCCGCCTGCGGGTAAAGTCCGGTTATTCGGTTTCGGAAAATACATTTTAACATTAAAGGTGATAAAATATGAAGCTTACTGTAATCGGCGCTGGCTATGTGGGCCTTGTGACTGCTGCGTGTCTTGCTGACACCGGCAACGAAGTAATGTGCGTTGAAAAGGTTTCCTCAAAGCTTGCAACCCTTAAAAACGGGGAATCGCCCATTTATGAGCCGGGACTTACGGAAGTTCTTAAGAAAAATATAGCCTCCGGTAATATACGCTTTACAGACAGTATAGAAGAGGGCGCAAAGTTCGCCGAAGCTGTTTTTCTCTGTGTGGGAACTCCGCAGAGTGATACTGGCAAGGCAGACCTCTCTCAGGTTGAGGAGGCAGCAAGGCAGATCGCAGAGGTTGCGGACGGCTACAAGCTGATCATCGAGAAATCCACAGTTCCAGTCAACACCCACAGAAGGGTGAAGATGACACTGAAAAGATATGCAAACCCGAATGTGACTTTTGATGTGGCATCAAACCCCGAATTTCTCCGCGAAGGCTCGGCGCTTTACGATTTCACCAATCCGGACAGGATAGTTGCCGGAGTTGAGAGCGAAAGGGCGGAAGCTATATTCAGAGAGCTTTACAAGCCTTTCACGGACAAGGGTTTCCCCCTGCTGATAACTACCCCCGCGGCGGCGGAGCTTATAAAGCATGCTTCAAACTCATTCCTTGCCCTTAAAATATCATATATAAATATGGTTGCGGATCTCTGCGAAAAAGTCGGCGCGGATATTGAGCTTGTGGCTGAGGGGATGGGGTATGACAAGCGCATAGGCAGGGCTTTCCTGAACGCAGGGCTCGGCTACGGCGGAAGCTGCTTCCCCAAAGACATCAAGGCTTTTATCAACATGGCGGACGAAAACGGTGTGGACTTTTCTCTCCTTGAAGAGGCTGATTTCATAAACGCTGCCAGAAGAACAAAATATCTCGCTATGGTGGAAGACCTCCTCTGGATAACAAAAGACAAGGAAATCTGCATATGGGGACTTGCCTTCAAACCCAATACGGACGATATAAGGGAAGCGCCCGCCATCGACATAGTGCGTGAGCTCGTCTCTCAGGGGGCGAAACTCCGTCTCTGCGATCCGAAGGCTGTTGAGAACTTCTCAAGACTTTTTCCCGAAGACGGGCAGATAAAATATTATGAAGATAAGTATGCTGCGGCAGACGGTGCGGACGCTGTTCTCCTCGTAACAGAGTGGAAGGAGTTTGTTGAGGCTGATGCGGCTGAGCTGAAAAAAATAATGAAGCTGCCGCTTGTCATAGACGGCAGAAATGCTTTTGATCCGAAAAAGATGAAGGAACAAGGGGTGGAATATTACAGCATCGGCAGGTAGACGGAAAACAGTCCTTATAACAGGTGCGGCCGGGTTCATAGGCAGCCATCTCTGCGACCGCTTTCTGGCGGAGGGGTGGAAGGTTATCGGCATGGATAACCTGATAACGGGCTCCATGGACAACATCGCCCACCATCTGGGGGACGATTCATTCCGGTTTATCAAATACAACGTAACAAACTATATTCATATTGAGGGCAGGGTTGATCTGGTGCTGCATTTTGCATGTCCGGCCAGCCCTGTGGATTATCTCAATTTCCCTATCCAGACCCTTAAGGTGGATTCCGTGGGAACGATGCACACCCTTGGCCTTGCCAAGGAGAAGGGGGCGAGATACGTTTTCGCCTCAACCTCAGAAGTGTACGGAGATCCGGAGGTTCACCCTCAGCCTGAAACTTACTGGGGCAATGTGAACTCCGTGGGCGTGCGCTCTGTCTATGATGAGGCGAAAAGGTTTTCCGAAGCCATGACAATGGCATACCACAGAACCCACGGCGTTGATGTGCGCATAGTGCGTATATTCAACACCTACGGTCCCAGAATGAGGCTGAATGACGGCAGGATAATACCGAACTTTGCATATCAGGCATTGCAGGGTGAGCCTGTAACCGTTTACGGTGACGGCAGCCAGACCCGCAGCTTCTGTTATATATCGGATCTGGTTGAGGGCATATACAGGACAGCAGCGCAGGAAGGGCTTGACGGTGAGATAATAAATCTCGGCAACACTGACGAATATGCCGTTGAGGACTTTGCACGGCTTATAATAGGCTTTCTCGGTTCAAAATCCGAAGTTGTTCACAAGGAGCTTCCTCAGGACGATCCGAAGAGAAGATGCCCGGACATCACAAAGGCGGAAAGAGTTCTCGGCTGGCGGCCGGTGGTGAGCATCTACGAAGGTCTCAGGCAGACAATAGAGTTTTTCAGGCATACAATAAACAAAAACGGGGGAACAAAGGAGAATGGCTAAGCTTTCTCTTTCCGTCTGCTTCATTTCTTTCAACGAAGAAGCAAACATGGAAAGAACGCTGAAAAGCGTTGCAGATATAGCATCAGAGATAATAGTGGTGGATTCGCACTCTACTGACAAAACTGTTGAGATAGCGGAAAAATTCGGCGCAAAGGTTTACAGAGAAGACTGGAAAGGCTTCGAGAAGCAGAAAAACTCCGCTCTGGAAAAATGCACACAGCCGTGGATACTTTCCCTTGACTGTGACGAGGTTCCGGACGATGCGCTCCGCCATTCCATAGTCGGTGCTGTGCTCAGCGGGGCTTTCAGCGGCTATATCCTGAGCAGGCGCACGTTTTATGCGGGAAAATTTCTCCGCTTTTCATGGCAGCCCGACCGCAAACTCCGCCTTGTAAAGGCTTCCGCACAGCCTGAATGGCGCGGCGGGGATATTCACGAATATCTTCATATCGAAGGCGAAACGGGCCGACTCGAAGGCGAATTACAGCATTTCTCATATAAAGATATAGAAGACCACATGCACAGGCTGATTAAATATGCCCGCCTTTCCGCCGGGGCATACAGGAAGAAAGGGCGGAAGATGTCTTTCTTTAAGCTCATTTTCAGCCCGCTTGGGGCATTCCTGAAAAAATATATACTCCGTCTGGGTTTTCTGGACGGGTTCCGGGGATTTCTCGCCGCATTCAGCAGCCTTCTTTATGTATTTCTCAAATATGTTTTCCTCTGGGAACTGGAGATGAAAGACCGTGATTCCTAAAGTTATCTCTGTCGGGAATATATCCCTCGGCGGCACAGGCAAAACCCCTTTCACAATCAGGCTCACTAACTATTTCCTCGCTCAGGGGAAAAAGGTCTGCGTACTTTCCAGAGGGTATAAGGGGAAGATAGGGCTTGAAACCAATGTAATCTCCGACGGGGAGAATATACTCATAAAACCGCCGCTGGCTGCGGATGAGCCGTATATGATAGCGGAAAACTGCAAAGGGGCGATCGTCATCACCGGAAAAGAGAGGGCAGACAGCGCCGCTTACGCTATGGAGCATTTCAGGCCGGATCTGTTTATACTGGACGATGGCTTTCAGCATAAAAGGATGCACAGGGATCTTGACATTCTCCTGCTGGATCACAGAAAGCCGATTTCAACAGGACTCCCTTTCCCTTTCGGCTATCTGCGGGAGTTTCCGAAAGGAATACGCCGGGCGGACATCATAGTTTTTACCAGAGCCGATAATACCGAAGTGCCGAGCAATGTTGTGCCGCTGGTGAAGGACAAGCCTGTTTTTTTCAGCCATATAGAGTTCAGGGGTATAAGAACAGCGGACGGATCGCTCCTCTCTGCTGACGACATGGCGGGGAGAAAGTGCCTCGGCTTTTCGGGCATAGCAGGCGGCGGCAGATTTTTTGCCTTTCTCTATGAAAACGGCGTAAACATCGTAAAAAACAGACAGTTCCCCGACCATATGCACTACTGCTGCGGAACTCTGGACAAGCTGGAGAATATAGCGGAGCATTATAAGCTGGATATGATAATAACCACCCAGAAGGACTTTGTAAAAATACCCGAAGACCGCAGACATAAATATGCCTATGCCGAGATTGATATAGCGCTCAATGACGAGGCGGGATTTTTCGGAGAGATAGCGAAAAAAATAGGCTAAAGGCTGTTTTTCAGGTCTCTGTAGAAGTTTTCGTGCGGGGCAATGAAAATAAGCCTCAGGGTTTTGTCATTAAATTCGTAGGCTATAAGATAAAGCTGGTTTGTCAGTCTGCATTTGTAAACATAAATTCCTGCCAGATCCCCCTTTTTCTGCTCACCGGAATCAGGCGATGAGGCAAGCTTCCTCACCTCTTCATCCAGCGCAGTTATTTGCTTTTTATCCAGTTTCTTTTTCTGCCTCGCGAAGGCAGGGGACTGAACTACCTGCCTCAAGCTCCTTCTCCGAAGATATACGGCTCACAGCCCGACTGCTCCGCCTCTTCTCTGGCAAGCATTATTGCCTTGATCATGGAAAAGGGCATATCCGGATTCTGCTCAGCGGCTTTCCCCATTTTTGCCCAGAACTCTATCTGCGCGGATAAAGATCTGTTCTCTGCTTTAGCGTGTATTTTTGCACTCTTTATTATTTCATCACTTATTTTGACAGCCTGAGACATACTGCACCTCTGGAGTAAATATAGACGCTGTGCGACTTAATGCAACTAAAAGTTGCTCTGGTTACGCTTGACTTTGGTGCATAAAAACCTGATCTTAAAATCTGTCGATGTGAGGACGGCCTCACCTCTCGGTTACATCAGGGGACGGCCCCGCTTTTTTAAATGAGGTTTAAAATGGCGTGGACTGCTCTTTTCATCGCAGGACTTTTTGAAATCATCTGGGCTCTGGGGCTCAAATACAGTCAGGGCTTCTCAAAACCGCTTCCGTCAGTTATCACAATAGCCGCAATGTTCGTAAGCTTTTACCTTCTCTCATATTCAATGAAGACTCTCCCCATGGGCACAGCTTACGCTGTCTGGACGGGAATAGGAGCAACGGGCATTTTCATCTGCGGGGTGATTTTTCTCAGTGAGCCGCTCACCCTTGTCAGAGGTTTGTCTGTTCTGCTTATCGCAGCGGGGATAGCGGGATTGAAGATAGCGGGTTAGAAGTCCGCCTCCTGCTCGTTCTCGGATTTGCGTTTGCGGAGCACCTTGTTGTATGTGGATATGATGTCCCTTCTTGTGATGATGCCGATGAGGATATTGTCCTTGTCTGTGTCAACCACGGGGAGAAGCTCAATATTCTTGAAGCCTATCATCTCTATGGCATCCGCCAGATTATGGGAGGGCTTGATCACCGGTATGTCCTTCTCGCAGACCTCTCCGGCAACTACAATGCTCTCCAGCCCTTCCTCAAACACGAACTCCCGTATCTCCTCAAAAAGGAGAACGCCAACCAGTTCGCCGTTTTCCTTCACAACGGGGAAGTTGTTATGCTTGGTTGCGGAAATGAAGTGGACTATGTCGCTGAACTTCATATCCTCTCTGAGGACGATGGGGTCAGGGCGCATAATGTCTTTCACTCTGATGTCCTGAAGCACCTGAAGGAAAAACTCGCCCTTGTGTATGGGTGAATCGCTGCGGAATTCGACCTGATTGCGGTACATGGTGGTTTTGCGGAGAAGAAGGAAAGCAAGTGTGCTCACCCACATTGAGGGTACAAGCAGGTGGTAGTTCCCCGTCATCTCACTTACCATGATAATGGTGGAGAGGGGCGCGCTTGCTATCCCTGCGAAAAAGCCGGCCATGCCCACAACAACGTAAGCGCCCGGCTCAGGGGCAATCACCGGAACGGTCATGTTAAGCGCCAGACCTATGAAGCCGCCGACAGAAGCGCCTATAACCATTGAGGGTCCAAATATGCCTGCACTGCCGCCGCTGCCTATGCTGAAAGATGTGGTGAGTATTTTAGCGAATATAAGCACAAACAGAAACAGAATGCTTAAATGAACATTCATAGCAAGTTCGATATTGGCGTAGCCGCCGCCGATCGCCTCCGGCAGCCAGAAGCCTATTATTCCGGTAAGCAGACCGCCGATTGCTGGTTTGAAGTAAGGGGAGATCTTCATTTTTTTGAAAGCAGCCGTTATCCGGTAAAAGGTGTTGACATACAGCCAGCCGAAAAAAGCGCAGGCAAAACCGAGAATGGTGTATCCGGCGAGTTCCAGAGGGCTGTCAAACCGGAAGCCCTGAGTGGCAAACAGCGGGTCCCACCCGAAGAATGAGCAGAAAACCGAGTAAGCTATGATTGATGTTATGGTTGAGGGCAGGAGAATCTCAAACTCCATGTCAGAGCTGCTGTAGAGAACTTCTGCTGCGAAAATAGCACCGGCGAGCGGTGAGCGGAATATTGCACCCACACCCGCACCCATCCCTGCGGCGGTGAGGATTCGTTTCTCTCTGTCCGTAAGGTTCAGCACCCGTCCGAGGAATGAGCCGAAGCCCGCACCTATCTGCGCTATGGGGCCTTCACGTCCGCCGGAACCGCCTGTGCCTATGGTTATGGAACTTGCTATTGTTTTTATGAGAGGAACATTCCATCTGATGTAGCCGTTTTTATGGTGAATAGCCTTTATTGCTGCATCTGTTCCGTGCCCTTCTGCCTCCGGTGCGAACCTGTAGACGAGAAAACCGCTGATCAGTCCGCCCAGAGCGGGGAGAAAGAGGACTATCCATCTGTTGAAGGGGGTTGATGCGTGGCCGAAGAATGCCGGTTCTCCCGCTGTTTCCTCCACTCTCATACCGCCGAGGTAGTCGAGGAAAATATAGGAGCAGCCCTGAAGCATCAGAAAGAAGATAATTGCGCCTAAGCCCGCCACTATACCCACAAGCGAGCCCAGTATAAACCATCTGCCTATTACAGGCAGGTTGAATTCCTTGAGCCTGAATTTAAACACTGACCTTCCTTATCACACGGAGCGGAAAACGAAAAACCCTTTCTTATCCGTGTATGCGGAGATTTTGCCGTAGGTTTTCTCAACCTCCAGCTCTTTCTGTATATCATCCGGCAGTTCTTTAAAGGCGTTTTCTATGCGCTCAACCGCCTCCGGCCCTTCTGCGAGCCTTCCAGCCCATTCGGGGAAGTCATGCTTTTTGAAAATACAGGTGTAGTCTATCAGGCGGAAGTCGTTCCGGGCAAAGCCCAGTATCTCATCCAGCCTGTAGCTGCGCACATGTGTGCTGTCTCTTATGTATTCTATTACATTGAGGTAGGAATCCTCAACATCCACAATATTGTCGATTATGATCATCCAGCCCAGCGGACGAAGAATGCGCTTCGCCTCACGGAAGAACAGTTCGGGGCTTTTGAAGTGGTGCATGGCTATGCGGCAGGTCACAATGTCGAAGGTGTTGTCCGCGTAGGGGAGGTTTTCCGCAACAGCGCACACGGGAAGATTAAGGCCGAACTTATCCTTAGCTGTTTTCAGCATGGGCATGCTGGGGTCAAGGGTATAACGCCTCTTAGCCGGAACAGCCGCCGCGCAGTGCCCTGCGCCTGTGGCCACATCCAGCAGGCATTCAAACTCTTTGTTTTTGAAGTTTTTTCTTATGAGGTCAAGGTCGTCACCCTTGATGTGATCGGAGCTTATGTAGTAGTTGAACGCCGCTTCGTTGAATCCCATTTACAGCCCTCTGTCAGCGAAAAATTCCCTTATCAGCCTGTCCAGCTCTTCAAACTCAAGGAGGAAGGCATCATGTCCGTAGTTGGATTGTATGTTATACCAGAAGGCCTTTTTGCCCTGATGTTTCATTATATCATAAATTTCCTCTGTAAGATACGGGGGGAAAAGGAAATCCGATGAAACAGATACCAGAAGGGTGTCCGCTCTGATGAGTTCCACCGCATCCGCCAGTGAGCCCCGCCCGTATGAGAGGTCGAAAATATCCATTGCTTTCAGCACATAAAGGTAAGTGTTGGCATCGAAAAATTCGGTAAACTTATACCCGTTGTAGCGGAGGTAGTTTTCCACCTCGAAGAAGCCGTTAAAGTCGTAAAAACCTTCAAATGCCGAATATCTGCGTCCGAATTTATCGTTAAACGCCGGATCGGAAAGGTATGTTATGTGCCCCGCCATGCGTGCTATTGCCAGCCCGTCCACCGGGAACTCCCCTTCGTAGTAGTCCCCTTTGTTCCATCTGGGATCTTTGGTGATGGAGAAACGGGCAATGCTGTTGAAGGCTATCGCCATGGGGGTTATGGCGTGGGTGGTGGCAATGGGGATCAGGGTTTTCATCATGTCCGGAAAAGTCGCTCCCCATTCCAGAACCTGCATGCCGCCCATTGAGCCTCCGGCAACAGCCACGAGCTGCTCAATGCCTAAGTGGTCTATGAGCCTTTTTTGCAGCTTCACCATATCTTTCACTGACGCCACGGGAAAGCTGATGCCGTATCTCTTGCCCGTGGAAGGGTCTATGGAGGAGGGGCCTGTGGTTCCGAAGCAGCTTCCGAGGAAGTTGGAGCATATGACAAAGTATTTTTCCGTATCAAAGGTTTTACCGGGCCCGATCATCGAATCCCACCAGCCGGGCTTCTGCTCATCCGCCCTGTGAAAGCCCGCTGCATGGGCGCTTCCTGTCAGGGCGTGGCAGATAAGGATAGCGTTGGACTTATCAATGTTAAGCTTGCCGTATGTCTCGTAACAGCAGGTGACTGATGAAAGCACCCTGCCGCTTTCAAAGGAGAAGTCATCCCTGAATGTGACATACTGCGGTTTTACTATGCCAGCGGAGTTTTCCATATATTATGCCTTCTTAGCTTTCGCAAATGCCTGTTCTATATCGGCTATTATGTCGTCTATGTGCTCTATGCCCACAGAGAGGCGGATAAGCCCGTCCGTTATGCCCGCTTTTGCCTTCTGTTCCGCATTAAGCTGGCGGTGAGTGGTGCTTGCGGGGTGTGTGACCAGAGTTCTCGTATCGCCCAGATTGGTGAGGTGGGTGGCAAGCTCCACGCCTTCTATAAAGGCTCTGCCTGCTTTCTGTCCGCCCTTGATGCCGAAGCTGAGCATTGCTCCTGTTCCTTTGGGCATGTATTTCCGGGCTCTTTCGCAGTTCGGGTTTCCTTCAAGCTCTGGGAAGTTCACCCAGTCCACCATGTCGCTTTTCTGTAAATAAGCGGCGAGTTTCCGGGCATTTTCCACATGCCTTTCCATACGCACATGCAGAGTCTCAAGCCCCTGAAGAAGGAGAAAGGCGTTCATGGGGCTCATGCAGCCGCCTATGTCACGCATAGTCTGTACGCGCATCTTGACCGCAAGTGCCATATTGCCGAAGCGCTCAGAATACACCATGCCGTGGTAGCTGGGATCCGGAGTGGTGAATGAGGGGAAGCGCCCGCTCTTTGCCCAGTCGAACGTGCCGAGGTCAACGGCTATGCCTCCCATTGAGTTTCCGTGCCCGCCGAGGAACTTGGTAACGGAGTGGATCACCACATCCGCGCCGAACTCCTTAGGACGGCAGAGAAAAGGGGTGGGGTACGTATTGTCTATAACGAGGGGCAGACCGTTTTCATGGGCTATTGCGGCTATCGCCTCAAAGTCTGCAATGTCGTTTCCGGGGTTAGCCACAGTCTCAAGGTAAACCGCCTTTGTTTTATCATTTATCAGAGCTTTGATCTCATCGGGGTTATTCTGGTCAAAAGGGCGGAAGGTAATCCCCATTTTTTTGAAAGTGTGGAAAAACAGATTGTTTGTTCCGCCGTAAAGTCTGTTGGTGGTGATTATTTCGTCTCCGGCTTCTGCTATGGTGGAGAAAACCATGAACTCGGCAAACTGGCCGGATGATGCGGCAACGGCTCCTGTTCCGCCCTCAAGCATGGCAATCCTGTTTTCCAGCACCTCGACAGTGGGGTTGTTCAGGCGGGTGTATATGTAGCCTGCCTCTTCAAGGTCAAACAGTTTTGCAGCATGATCCGCATCACGGAACTTGTATGCGGTTGTCTGGTATATGGGAACGGCTCTGGCTCCCGTAACCGGGTCGGGTGTCTGTCCGCCGTGGACTGCTATGGTTTCGATGCGGTGCTTGCTCATAGGTTGCCTCCTGAAACAAAAAAAGCCTCTATCCCTGAGGGAAAGAGGCGTTAGAGTAGTCTTAACGGTTCTTATCTCCCCCATCGTGCAGGGCAGGAATTAGCACCTTTCCTCAAAGGGCGGTTGCTGTGGTTTCAACGGGCCTGTCCCTCCACCACTCTTGATAAGTATAAAGTTTGCAATATTACATCCGTTTTTATTGTGAAGTCAATGGAATGTTTTGCTTGGTCGGCTGTCTTTTGTCTGGTAGTTTAAAAAAATACAGCATTAAGAGCGGAGGGATGATTTTGAACGGTATGATCAGAGCAGTGGTTATAGCAGCAGCGGTTGTGCTCGCTGTATTCGGAGGAACTGCGGCATTCAAATATTACAAAAAGTCGGCGAAGGCGGAAAAAGGCGTGACCGATGTTGTTCTGGAGCAGAACTGGGTAAAGCGGGAAGTGGGTAGAACCGGTGTGAAGATACTGGCTCCGGACAATATGCGGGATCTCTCCTTTGCTGCCGTAATAGCTGATAATGCCACATCTCAGGATGTGCGGCAGTTTTCTCTGGGAAGTTTCGGGTTTACCGTGCTTGCGGTTGAGACAGAAAACGAAATCAGCGGTGAGGCTTTTTCAGCGGATCTGGTGAATAAAATAAAAGGCTCAGGCGCCGCATCCTCTTTTGAGTATGAGATAAAGCCGGAGAGAGTCGGGGGCAGTTCCGGCTGGCGGCTTTCAGGCACTGCCAATGCCGGAGGGCAGAAGATCAGGGTTGAGGCACTGAGTTTTTCCGCGGGGAAACTCCTGCGGCACATAGCGGTGAGCTTTGACGGGAATGATGACAAGCTTGAGAAGCTGACGGCAAGGATAATGGATTCGGCAGAGATAGAGCAGAGGCACTAGGTATTATTATACAGAGAGATTCTTCGGCCTTGGCCTCAGAATGACGCACAGCGTTCAGCTACGGCCGCGTCATTCTGAGCATCAGCGAAGAATCTCCTTATATTGAGAGTTCTCCCTACTTCGCCGTGCGGAGCGAAGGCAGGTTTATCCTGCCGCGAGCGTGCCTTACAATCTGACAGGATGTTCTGATTGTAAGGCTGATTAACCTTCTTACTTCGCAGGTCTTACGGTAAATACCGGGCAGGGCGCTTTACGGACGACTTTTTCAGCCGCAGTTCCATGGATGGAACTGCGCCGTGCGGAGCGAAGGCAGGTTTATCCTGCTGCGAGCGTGCCTTACAATCTGGCAGGATGTTCTGATTGTAAGGCTGATTAATCTCCCTACTTCGCAGGCCTTACTGTAAATACCGGGCAGGGTGCTTTACGGACGACTTTTTCAGCAGTCGACCCGAAAAGAACATGGTCAAGCCCTGTTCTGCCGTGTGTGCCGATCACTATCATATCCGCGGCTGTATCTTTTGCGTGTTTGGTTATTTCTATGAACGGCGTGCCTTTGATCAGCTTAGTGGTGTAGTTGACACCTTTAAGCGAGGGCTGGCTCTGTATGAAGTCATCAAGCTGCTTTGCCGAGCCTGTTTCTATGTCGGTTGAGAGGGACTGCATAGTCACCTGCGGCAGGTAGAAGGAGACCACCTGAGTTTCGTCAAACATAACATGCAGTATTTCAAGCTCCGCTCCGAACTGTCTGGCGAGTTCAGCGGCATATTCAAGGGCAACTTTTGAAGGCTCGGAAAAATCCGTGGGGTAAAGTATTTTTTTAATCTTTATCATCACTGTCCTCCGTATATGTAATAAATTATTATGATAAATCTATTATATACCTTAGCGGACAGTTAAGAAAGGCTAAATCAGCCGGGAATTACTCTTTTGATAACATCCATCAGCTCACCGAACTGGAAAGGCTTGTAGATGACATCCAGCGCACCAAGCTGATAGGCAGAGAGCATGTTCTGCATGTTTTCATTACCCGTTATCACCAGTACAGGGACGCTGCTTCCGTTGTTTCTAAGTTTGTGCAGAAACTGGAGACCGTCCGTTGCGGGCATCATCAGATCCGTCACCACAAGGTCAAACTCCTGCTCATGGAGCTTATCAAGGGCGAAGCGCCCGTTTTCCACAGTATCAACCTCGTAGTTTTGTTCACTGAGGAGGGATGCGAGGCCTTCGCGCTCGTACCTGTTGTCCTCCACAATCAAAATTCTCTTTTTCATAACCTGTCCCCGAACAGTGACTGAAAGTTGTTTTCCAGAAGCTCAGCCGTTTCCCTGAGGCTCATACCAAGCTCAGCGGCTACTGTTTCCGCTGTGTAGGCCGTGTATGCGGGCTCGTTTGTTCTGCCTCTGTAGGGAGCGGGTGTGAGATAAGGGGCATCAGTCTCGATCAGCAGCCTGTTCCTCGGCACAAACTGGAGAGTTCTGCGCAGTTCTTCCGATTTGGGGTATGTGACCACCCCGGCGTAAGAAATATAAAACCCGTTATCCAGCGCATACCGCAGGAGATCAGTATCTCCGCTGAAACAGTGGATTATGCCGCTCTTTTCCCTGACGGGCAGTTCCGCCTTCAGTATCTCGATTAGGCGGGCGGTTGAGTCTCTGTTGTGTATAATAACGGGCATGCCCGTATCTTCCGCAAGTCCGAGGAGTGAGGCGAAGCATTTTTCCTGTGTTTCCCTCGGTGAGTGGTCGTAGTAAAAGTCCAGCCCTATTTCGCCCAGTGCTATGACCTTCGGTGCTTTTAAGAGTTCCCTCAGGCTGTCTATGCCGTCAGTGGGAAAGCCGCTTGTGTCATGGGGGTGTACACCGACAGAGGCATACACGTTTTCATATTCCGCCGCAAACTGAACTGCCCGGCCGCTGTCTTCGACATCAATGCCGATGGTGACAATACGTCCGATTTTATGCTCCGCCGCCCTTGCCAGCACAGCCTCCGCATCATCGGAGAGGGGCTGCATGTGTATATGAGCATGGGAGTCCGTAAAAAAGCTGTCAAGTCCGGCTAATTTATCCAGAAATGCCCTGTGTTCGGGCGTATCTTTTTTGGGAATCATTCTTAATCTGTTCCTGTGTTTTTATTAAAATGCATATCGGCCCCGTAAAGATCAAGGCCGAAGAACAGATTATTTTATTTATATGCTTGTGTCAATATTATTGATAGACAATATCATTCCTGCGGCTGCCCACCCACATCTGCCGCCGGGAACTGCCGCAGCGGCTTCTGCTTTCGGGATGTAAGCCTTCAGGGGCTCCGGTCTGCTATTTAATCGGAGTGCCCGCAGTTATGCCGTCAGGGAGAATCAGCACATGGTGATGTTCGCCGTCAAAAGCCGCCAGAACCATCCCTTCGGATGTGATTCCCATGAGCTTTGCGGGTTTGAGGTTTGCCACCACAGCAACTGTTTTGCCCTTGAGATCTTCCGGTGCGTAGCTTTTGGCTATGCCCGCAACTATGGTTCTCTCGCTGTTTTCACCGAGGGAGACTTTCAGTCTGAGGAGCTTTTCGCTTTTCTCAACCCTTTCAGCGTCAAGGATTTTACCTGCTTTGAGAGCAACTTTCTGAAAATCAGCGAACTCAATGGCGACTGATATGGCCTCAGGTTTTGCCGCTTCCTCTTTTTTAGCTTCGGGAGTGCGGGTTTTCTGTATGTTTTCCAGCATCTCTTTTTCGTCTATTCTGGGGAAAAGCTGCACAGCTTTGTCCAGGAGTGCGCCGGGTTTTAGCCCGCCTCTTTTCTTAAGCTCTTCAATCGGTGCGGGAGTTATTTCAGGCTCAAGCCCAAGCTGGGTGCGCATGCTCCCTGCCGTTTCGGGCATAAAGGGGGAGATGAGCGTGGCTATGAGCCTTGCACCGTCGAGGATTTTATAGAGAACGGAACCGAGCCTGTCCTTGTGCGCCTCGTCTTTGGCAAGAGCCCAAGGGGCGGTGTCGTCAATGTATTTGTTGAAGGCGCTCACCAGTTCCCAGAGGCTTATGAGAGCCTTGTTGAACGCGAGCCCTTCCAGATGCTTCTCAACATCGGCAAAAACTGCGTCAATCTTTGCGTCCATTGCCTCGTCCAGCGGATCGCCGGTTTTGTATTCCGGCAGAACCCCGCCGAAGTAGCGGGTAAGCATGCCGAGGGTACGGTTAAGCAGATTGCCCAGATCGTTTGCCAGATCGCCGTTTATGCGGTGGATAAGTGCTTTGAAGGAGAAGTCTCCGTCCAGCCCGAAGGGAACCTCACGGAGGAGGAAATACCTGATGGCATCCACTCCGAAGGTGTCCGCCAGCCAGTAGGGGTCAATGGCGTTGCCGAGGGATTTGGACATCTTCTGCCCCTCAACAGTCCACCAGCCGTGGGCGAAAACGCTTTTCGGCAGGGGAAGCCCTGCGCTCATGAGCATCGTAGGCCAGTATACGGTGTGAAAGCGGAGAATATCCTTGCCCACAACATGGTATGTGGCAGGCCAGAATTTTCTGAAATTTTCACCGTCGTCCTTGTAGCCGAGGGCGGTTATATAGTTGGTGAGGGCATCGATCCACACATAGATGACATGTGCGGGGTCATTCGGCACGGGTATGCCCCATTTGAATGACATGCGGCTCACTGAGAGATCCTTAAGCCCCTCCCTGATGAATGAGATAATCTCATTGCGTCTGGATTCGGGTTTTATGAAGTCGGGGTTGTCCTGAATATGTTTCAGGAGTGCGTCCCCGTATTTGCTCATACGGAAGAAGTAGCTGGGCTCCTTAAGCTTCTCTGTGGTTCTGCCGCAGGAGGGGCAGCAGTTTCCGTCCAGAAGCTGGGTCTCTGTCCAGTAGGTCTCGCAGGGGGTGCAGTACCAGCCTTCGTAGTGGCCGAGGTAGATGTCGCCGTTTTCCTGCATTGTTTTAAAGAGCTTCTGTACTGAGTCTTTATGTATCTGATCCGTTGTGCGGATAAAGTCGTCATTGGAGATATTGAGCTTTTCCCAGAGTCCGGCAAAGCGCTGAACCACGCCGTCGGCGAGCTCCTTGGGAGTTATGCCTCTCTTCTCTGCGGCCTGCTCTATCTTCTGGCCGTGTTCGTCAGTTCCGGTGAGGAAGAAGACCTCATGTCCTGTGAGGCGCTTGAAGCGGGAAACAGCATCACACGCAACCGTTGTATATGCGTGGCCGATGTGGGGCACGTCATTTACATAGTAAATCGGTGTTGTGATATAAAAAGGCTGTTTGGTCATATGTTTCCTCCTTCGTCTTCCGCCCTGCCCAGAGTGAACTCAACTTTTGCCGTGTTGCCGTTTTCGTCTATGATGCCGGAGTAGGACTCCTTTTCATAGAGCAGGCAGCACATCAGCCTTCCGCATACCCCGGATATTTTTGTGGGGTTGAGGATAAGGTTCTGGTCTTTTGCCATTTTTATGGAGATGTTGTCGAATTTTCTTAAAAAAGTGGAGCAGCAGAACTCCTTTCCGCAGAGTCCGAAACCGCCGAGCATCTTGGTTGCGTCCCTGACGCCCACCTGACGCATTTCGATACGGGTGCGGAAAACACGGGCAAGATCACGCACAAGGGCGCGGAAATCCACACGGCCGTCTGAGGTGAAGAAGAAGGTGAGTTTGCTTCTGTCCAGAGTGTACTCCGCCTTAAGCAGCTTCATGTCAAGGCTGTGCTTTACCACAAGCTCCTTGCACTCGGCAAATGCGGCGGGCTCCTCCTCTATGTTTTTGGCACGTCTTGCGTAGTCTTCCTCTGTTGCTTTGCGGATAACCTTCTTCATCTCGTCCATGTTTTTAATGACCATAGGACGGGGGGACAGGATAACCGCGGCGATGTCCTCGCCTTTTTCAGTTTCCACTACAACGTGTTCGCCATGCTTGGTTTCTATCCCGCAGGATAAAAAGTCATATATTTTTCCGGCGGGCTTAAACGCCACTCCGGTAACTTCAATCTCTTTCAATTAGAACCTCTGTTATTTTCGTGAACAGGTCAAACCTGAAAATGTCAAGATTAACATTATAGTTAAGCCTCTGCAAAATATCCAGCAAATAGTTTGAAAACTCAAGCAGAACGGGATCTCCCGTACTTCTGTATTTTTCCAGAATGAAGCCGTAAAGAACGGATGAGAAAATTCTTATATCATCTTTTTCTTTCAGACTTTCCAGACGTTTGTACAGTTTTTCACCGCTGAGATCCTCAAAAAGCATCCATTTTTCGGAGGCGTTGTTGTCCAGAAAATAAAGAGCCTGCGCCACTGAGCCCGCTGCAAGCTTCACAGCGGCATCGTAATTCGAAACATCGGGGCGCAGCTTCCTGATTATGCTCACCACCTCCTCATCACTGAGGCGGGAGAATTCTATGTGAATGCACCTTGAGCGTATTGTGGGCAGAAGGCGGTCATATTTGTCGGTAATGAGGAAAAACACAGTGTTCTCCCCCGGTTCCTCAAGGGTCTTGAGGAAGGCGTTGGAGGCTTCGGTGCGCATGTTATGGGCATTGTCTATTATAAAAATCTTGTGGTTTGCCGAATGGGGGCTCATGAATGCGGTTTCCGCTATTCTGCGTACTTTCTCAATGGGGATGGAGTCATCTTCGAATATGTGGAGATCAGGATGGTTCAGTGCGTCAACCTGCGCTGAGTGTCGGGATGCGGATTCCTCAAACAGGCCGCATCCGCAGAAGAGCGAACGGGCAATCTCACGGGCGAGGAGCTTTTTGCCGCAGCTCTCCTTCCCGCTGAAAATATATGCATGTACAAGCTTTTCCGATTTCAGGGCCTTGGAGAATATCTCCCTTTCCCTTTCATGGCCTATGTATCTCATTTTATGCTGCTGAGTACGCGGGAGAATACTTCTTCTACAGTTCCCAGACCTTCCACCACACGGACATAGCCGTTTTTCTCTGCGAAGGTGAGAAAGCCGTTGCGCACATTGCGGAAAAATTCATATGGAAGCTGCTCGAACTTGCCTTCGGATTCCTCTTTGCCGTCTTCAATAAGGCGCGCCTTTGCCCTTGTTATGCATGCTATGGGCTCGTTATCGATTATAACCGCCGCATCGGGCACAACCTTGAGGGCTATGCGCTCCAGAGAGGTGTACACGCTTTCCGGTATGCCTCTCCCGAAGACCTGATAGGCGAAGGTGGAAGCGGTGAAGCGGTCGCTTATCACCACCATTCCCTCGTTTAACGCGGGGATAACCTTCTTGGTGAGGTGCTCCAGCCTGTCCACAAAGAAGAGCATCATCTCCGATTCGGGCTCAAGCTCGTATTTGCTGGAAAGAAGTCTGGCTCTCAGTTCGGCTCCGATTTCGGTTCCGCCCGGTTCACGGGTGAGGAGCACCTTGCGTCCCAAAGCCCCGAAGTGCTCGGCAAGCTTAATGCAGTGGGTGCTCTTTCCGCAGCCGTCTATTCCGTCCAGCGCTATGTAAAGTCCGTTATTTTGCTGCGCAGTCAGCAGGATCCCCCTGAAGTTTTTTTATGGCGTGGGGGAGAGCCTTTATCACGACCTCAAGATTCTCAAGGGCTCCTTTAGGGCTTCCCGGCACATTTAATATTATACTCCCGTTTCTGGTTCCGCAAACTGCTCTTGATAAAAGAGCGTGGGGAGTCTTTCTGAAACTTTCCATGCGCATGGCTTCCTCGAAGCCGGGCAGACGCTTCTCTATCATCTCCAGAGTGGCATCGGGCGCTATGTCACGGGGGGAGAGCCCGGTGGAGCCGTTGGTTATCACAAGGTCAAACCCCTGAATATCTACGAGATATTTTATTATGTTCTTAAGCTGGTCAACCTCATCGGGGATAAGCTCAAGCCTTGTGAAGGAGGGGTTGAGTTCCTTCTTCACCATTTCTATGATGGCGGGGCCTGTCTCATCCGTGCGCTCGCCTTTGCTCCCCTTATCGCTGAGGGTCACAACGGCAACGGTGATGTTCTCCTTCGGGAGTTTTTCCGCAGCGTCGCCGAGGGTTACTGTTCCGTTCCCTTTTACGATGCCGAATATCCCTTCACGGGGCATAACGCAGTCGCCTGCGGCGTGGTAAATGGCGCATCTGTTATGGCAGAGCTTGCCGAGCTGGGAGATAACGAACTCGACATTATTTATGCGGAGCCTTTCGCCCACTTTCATGCTCACAAGATCAACGCCGATCGTGGTGATGTTCTCCGCGAAGTCGCCGCCTTTGACCTTGAGGCCTTTTGCCACCATTTTATCAATACTTTCCTGAGCAAGGAAGCTGACCTGTCTGTGCCATTTGCCCGCATGGGCATCGGTTGTTATGCCGAAATCGTTTTTCATCTCAACGGAGTTTACGGGTGTTTTCTGTACCCCTTTCTTCTCGCTGATGTTTATTGAATGAACTTTACCTGACAATTTGGACCTCCGGTTCAAATAAAGAATGTGTGTGCCGCCTCTGCTGACGGTCGTTTGTTTTCACAGTATTCATCCGGAAGGAAAATTAAAGTAAAAACTTTTATTTTTCCGAATTTACATGCAAAATAAATAATTCAGTTCCTAATGTCAATGAACCTTGAAGGAGTCACCGATGAGAGTGTTCGAAAACAACCCCGCTTCCATAGGCGGTACGCCGCTTGTGAAGCTTAACAAAATATGCGCGGCGGATAATACTTTTCTGGTCAAGATAGAAGGGCGCAACCCCGCGTACTCTGTAAAATGCAGGATAGGCGCTGCTCTCCTCTGGGATGCTCTGGAAAAGGGGACGCTTAAAAAAGGGATGACGGTAATAGAACCCACCAGCGGCAACACAGGGATCGGCCTTGCCTACGCCGGAGCCGCGATGGGGATAAAAGTTGCCCTGATCATGCCCGACAACATGAGCGCGGAACGAAGAATGCTGATGAACGCCTTCGGGGCGGAGTGCATACTCACTGACGGTAATCTCGGCATGAAAGGCGCAGTGGACAAGGCTGTGGAACTGGCGCAGAAAGAGCCGGACAGATATTACCTTCCCCAGCAGTTTGAAAACCCCGCAAACCCCGCAGTCCACCGCAGGACAACAGGCGTTGAGATATGGAACGATACTGACGGTCAGGTGGATGTGATTGTATCAGGCATAGGCACAGGCGGGACAATCACAGGCATTGCCCAGTATCTCAAGCTGGATAAAAAGAAGGATGTACTCGCTGTGGGTGTTGAGCCTGAGGGCAGCCCGGTTATCAGTCAGTTTATGGCGGGCAGACCGATGGTTCCCGGACCCCACAAGATTCAGGGGATCGGAGCAGGCTTTATACCGAAAACTCTGGATGTGAGCCTTATTGATAAAATGGTTACTGTGCCGGATGATGCCGCATATGACTGGACAAAAAGACTCGCCGCGGAAGAGGGCGTTCTCGCCGGAATCTCCTCCGGCGCAGCGGTTTGGGCAGCGGACACCGCAGCCAGGGAACTCGGTCTCCATGGAAAAACAATTGTGATAATCCTGCCCGATTCAGGGGAAAGGTATTTGTCTGCGAATATATTCTAGGTGAACTATGCGTGTTTCTGCCGTTTTGCTGTTCTGTCTGTTTGTCTTTGCCGCTTCCGCCGCAGAGAAAAACCCGTTTGAAGCGCTCTACCCCTCCGCTTCTTCCGTTACTGCGGAGGAGCTGGGGATATTTTTTGAAAAAAATACGGTAAACTGCTCCTCAAAGGCTTCCGTAAAAGGTTTTCTCGCTCTTTCAAGGGTTGTTTACGGCTATGAGGAGGGGAACATATACGCTGAAGCGTTCCGTACAAATTTTAAGAAATGCCCCGATGTCTTCATGGCGGAGCTTGCTGCCGCTCAGGACGATGTTCAGGCATGCGTAATATTCCGCCTGACCAACTCGGAGAGCGAGGATGATTCATTTGACGAGAAACTGACCGGTTACCTGACCGGAGAAAAATATGCGGGCATTGCAGAAATATACGATGCCTCGCCACTGTGTCAGTTTGATGAAAAAATCACAGGTAAATTTGATTTTGCATTCGTTTTTGAAAACTTCGACCGCCTCGCTCCGGCTGAGACAGAGACCGCATACTCACAGTATTATCCCGAAGTCTTCCTCTGCAAAAACAAAGCACAGGTTAAGAACTTTCTCAGAATCTCCCGCCTTCCCCTTGAGGAGGACGCACTGGACAGATATTACTCCACCCTTGCCCTCACGCTGATCCGCAGCCCCGAATGTTTCCTCACGGAGCTTGCCGCATCGCCTGAGCCTGTGCGTAGCTGCGTGGTTTCATACCTGAAATCAACACCGTTTAATAACCAGACTGAAATAGCGCTCACCCTCGGACTGTTCGAGGCAAACCCCAAATTCACCGGAATACTGGGGCTTTATTTCAATGCCGAACCGGAATGCGAGGTCTTTGAGGAGAAATAGACAGGTTACAACATCGCTAAACAAATTTAAGCAAAACCAAACATTATCCTTTACATTTGTTCATGTACATTGTAGATTTTATTGAATTCAGAAATTCAGTTTTTTGGGAAGAGTTTGAGAAACACTTTTTTTTCGTTAAAAAAGGGTTTCTCAGTAATATTAATATTTTCCGGGGAAACTTTTTAGGAACAAAGTTCCCCCGAACCCCCTCAAAAACTCACTTTCCCTTTAAACAAGGAGATATAGCGATGGGCAAAAATCTTTTTCAGAAAGTATGGGAAAAGCACCTTGTGCGTGAGCTTCCCAGCGGTCAGTCCCAGCTTTTCATCGGGCTGCATCTTATTCACGAAGTCACCAGCCCGCAGGCTTTTGCCATGATAAGGGAGCTTGGGCTCAAGGTGGCTTATCCGGACAGGACATACGCAACCTGTGACCACATTATCCCCACGGACGGGCGTGAGCGCCCTTTTGCCGATTCCATGGCAGAGGAGATGATGCAGGCTATAGAGGCTAATACAAAGGAATTCGGCATAAAGTTTTTCAACCCTGAGTCAGGTGCGCAGGGTGTTGTGCATATAGTCGGTCCTGAGCAGGGGCTTACCCAGCCGGGGATGACCGTTGCCTGCGGTGATTCGCACACGGCGACACACGGCGCTTTCGGCGCAATCGCCTTCGGGATAGGCACAAGCCAGGTGCGTGATGTTCTCGCCACGCAGACAATGACGATCTCACCGTTTAAGGTGAGGAAGATTGAGATAAAGGGCAGACTGGGTGAAATGGTCACGTCAAAGGACGTTATCCTGCATGTAATCCGCAGGCTGGGTGTTAACGGCGGTCTGGGCTATGCTTACGAGTTCTGCGGCGAGGCTGTGAAGAACATGAGCATGGAAGCGAGAATGACCCTCTGTAACATGGCGATTGAGGGCGGTGCAAGGGTAGGCTATATCAACCCCGATGAGGTGACTTTCGAATATCTCAAGGGACGGCCTTACGCTCCTAAGGGTGAAGAGTTTGAAAAGCGCAGGGAATACTGGAAGAGCATAGCCTCCGATGCTGACGCTGAGTATGATGATGTTGTGGTTTTTGACGCAGCAGAGATAGAGCCCATGGTCACATGGGGAATCAACCCAGAGCAGGGCATAGGCATTTCGGAAAGCATACCCGCACCTGTGAACGAGACTATGAAGGAAGCCCTTGAATATATGAAGTTCGGCGCTGGCGATAAGATGGAAGGCAAAAAAATAGATGTCTGCTTCATCGGAAGCTGCACCAACGGACGCATAGAGGATTTCCGTCTGGCGGCGAAATACCTTAAGGGGCGGAAGGTTGCTTCCCATGTGAGGGCACTTGCTGTTCCCGGCTCTTACGAGGTTAAGGCACTTGCGGAGAAAGAGGGGCTGGACACTGTTTTCAGGGAAGCGGGTTTCGAATGGCGTGAGCCCGGCTGCTCCATGTGCCTTGCCATGAATCCCGACAGGCTCAAAGGGGATCAGATAAGCGCATCCACCTCAAACAGAAACTTCAAGGGACGTCAGGGTTCCTCCACAGGCAGAACACTGCTTGTGAGCCCGGTTATGGCTGCCGCAGCGGCTGTTGAGGGCTGTATTGCCGACTGCAGAAAAACCTTCGGGGGTGTTAAATGAAGCTTGAAGCGATAAAACAGGTAAAGGGCACGGCTGTTCCCGTTCCCGGAGATGATATAGACACGGACAGAATTATCCCCGCCAGATACCTCAAGTGCGTCACTTTTGACGGTCTTGGACTTGCGCTCTTCTTTGACGAGCGTTTCGGTGAGGGGGGCAAACCCCTCGGACATCCGGTGGATGCTCCTGAGTACAGAGGCGCAAGGTTCATCATCAGCGGCAATAACTTCGGCTGCGGTTCCTCCCGTGAGCATGCCCCGCAGGCAATCATCCGTGCGGGCTATGATGTTATAATCGCCGGAAGCTACGCAGAGATATTCTTCGGCAACTCAACCACGCTGGGCATAGTCTGCGTAACTCTCCCTGATGCGGAAAGGGCGGAGCTCATGGCACTGGTCAAAAAAGAGCCCAAAGCGGAATTTGTGCTTGATGTGGAGGGCAGAACGCTCACCGCAGGGGGCAAAACATATAATGTGGGCATAAAGGACGGCGCAAGAAAGGCTTTCCTCGACTGCACATATGACTCACTGGCGCAGCTTCTCTCCGGCAGAGCGCAGACAGCTGAGCTTGAGGCGGCACTGCCTTACAGGTTTTGACCATAAACGCTGAGCGGTACATCCTGTCCGCTCAGCGTACACGCTCGCGCCGAACTTCGCTCCGCAAAGGCAAAACACCCCTCTTTCTTAAAGAGGGGCAGGGGGGAGATTGATAGTATTAATCGCGCATCTCCGGATTTTGTCATTACCTTTGCCGCGGAGCAGATGTGAGCCCGTCTGCTCTCCCGTGTTAATCTGTTTAAATACTTTCCCGGAAATTAATTCTTTCTGAAAACACTCATTCCATGTTTTATTCTTCAAACAGCTTCACATACGCCAAAAAAAGCGGATTATTTGCTTGAAAAGCCCTTTCCTAAGTTATATAAAGGTTGGATTGTCTGAAAAATGATAAATTGGATATTAAAATAAATCGGTACTTAAAGGGTGAAGAATGTCTTACTATTTTCTCGAAATAGGCAGTGAAGAGATTCCCGCAGGGTTTATAGGCAAATCCTGTGATTTTCTTAAAAGCGAGTTTGAAAAGCAGCTTAAGGAAAACAACATAGCATACGCAGGGGTTAAAACGGACGGAACGCCCCGCAGGATGTATGTTTATGTCACGGGCATAGCGGAGAAACAGGCGGACTCGGAGGAGTTCATCATGGGCCCCCCCGCTTCCATAGCTTACGATGCTGACGGAAACCTCACCAAAGCCGGACAGGGGTTCGCAGCTTCAAAAGGCATTAAGACAGAAGACCTTAAACGCACCAAGACCGATAAAGGCGAATATATCTCAGGGGTTAAAAAATCCGTCGGCGTTGAAACCGCTGAGGTGCTTAAGGATCTTGTACCCCGCATTATAAAATCTATACCCTTTCAGAAATCCATGCGCTGGGGAAGCACAGACTTCCGCTTCGCCCGCCCTGTTCACTGGTTTATCTCCCTCTTCGGCGGAGAGGTTCTCCCCTTCGAGATTGACGGCATTCAGGCAGACCGCTACACATACGGACACAGAATCATGTGCCCCTCACGCTTTGAGGTTAAGGACTATGACAGCTATGTGAAAGCCCTTGCCGATGCCCGTGTCACGGTGAACACCGAAAGCCGCAAAGAACAGATAATGATACAGATAAAAGCCCTTGAGGAGAAGCACGGTTTCCGTGTGGATGTGGATGCCGATCTCCTTGACACTGTGAGCAACCTTGTTGAGGCTCCGGTGGCGGTTCTCGGCAGCTTTTCGGAGGACTTCCTCAAGCTCCCCCCCGAAGTGCTTATCACTTCCATGAAAAACCATCAGAAATACTTCTACGTAAACGATAAAAACGGCAAACTGCTTAACTATTTCATAGGCATATCAAATACCGAGCCGCAGAGCACGGAGCTCATCCGCAAAGGGTACGAAAGGGTTCTGAGGGCAAGGCTTACGGATGCCAAGTTCTTCTATGAAAACGACATAAATGTTCCCCTCGCCCAGAGAACAGAGGAACTCAGAAAGGTTGTTTACCAGGAAAAACTCGGCACTTCCTATGCCAAAATGGAGCGTTTCAGGGCAGTAGCCGCTTATCTCGCCGAAACACTGAATAAACAGGCGAAGGAAACAGCGGACAGAGCCGCATATCTCTGCAAGGCTGACCTGCTCAGCGAAATGGTGTACGAGTTCCCTGAACTTCAGGGTATAATGGGAAGAGAATACGCAGCTCTCCAGAAAGAGAATGCGAATGTGGTTCAGGCTATATTTGAGCATTATCTGCCCCGCTTCGCCGGAGACAGGCTGCCCGAAACTGCGGAAGGCGCATTTGTTTCCATGGCGGACAAGCTGGACACTGTGTGCGGCTGCTTCGCCATAGGGCTTATCCCCAGCGGAAGCAACGACCCCTACGCCCTGCGCCGCAGCACCATAGGAATTTTACAGATTATAAGAACCAAGGGTTACAGGCTTGACCTTGACAGGCTCATAGAAAAAAGCCTTTCCGTGCTTGCGGGTGCGGTGAGGTTTGACACGGAAAAAGCAGCCGCAGCAGTGAAGGAGTTCATCCTCCAGAGGCTTAAGCAGCTTCTCGTCAGCGAAGGGGTTGACGGCGAATGCTTCGATGCGGCATCAGGACTTTCTTCTGACGTGATCACGCTTGAAAAGTGCGCCCGTGCGCTTGCCAAGTACAGAAGCAGCGCAGAGTTCGGCGTGATCTCACAGGGGTATAAACGTATCAACAACATATTGAAAAAGCAGGAATGGAACACAGACGCAGTTAATCCCGCCCTTTTTGAGAAAGAGGAAGAAAAAGCCCTCGCTGATCTCCTTGCGGAGAAAAAGCAGGCGACAGCAGAGCTTATTAATAAGGAAGACTTTGAGACAGCGTTAAGCGGGCTCTTGGCTTTCAGCAAGCCTGTGGATGCCTTTTTCGAGGCTGTTATGGTAATGGCCGAAGACGAAAAGGTGAAAAACAACAGGCTGAGCCTCCTTACCGGACTGCGGAACATTTTCAGTCTGGCCGGAGACCTTTCAAAATTAGCTTAAACCACAATATACTGGGGGTTAGTAAATGTCTAAAAAATGGGTGTATTTCTTCGGCAACGGAAAAGCCGAAGGCAAAGGTACCGACAAGGAGCTTCTCGGCGGAAAAGGCGCCGGACTTGCCGAGATGACGAATATCTCCATCCCTGTTCCTCCCGGCTTCACCATCACCACGGAAGCCTGCGTAGAATACTACTCGAATAATCAGCAGTACCCTGCCGGGCTTGCGGATCAGATGCTTGAGGCTATGACCAAGCTTGAAGCGGCAGTGGGTAAAAAATTCGGCGATATTTCATCGCCTCTGCTTGTTTCTGTCCGCTCAGGAGCGAGAGTTTCAATGCCGGGTATGATGGACACCGTCCTCAACCTCGGCCTCAATGATGAGACTGTGAAAGGGCTTGCCTCTTCCTCCGGTAATGAGCGCTTTGCCTATGACTCCTACAGAAGGTTCATCCAGATGTTCGGGGATGTTGTCCTCGGTGTGGGTCACGGCAAGTTTGAAAGGCTTCTTTCCGACCTGAAAAAGTCAAAAAATGTAGATGAAGATACCAAGCTGGAAGCAGCCGACCTGAAAAAACTTGTTGAGCAGTATAAGGATGTTGTTTCAACGGAGACAGGAAGAAACTTCCCTCAGGAACCGAAGGAGCAGCTTAAGCTTGCAGTTAACGCAGTTTTTGAATCCTGGAACAACCAGAGGGCGAAGACCTACAGAAAGATCAATAAAATACCCCATGAGTGGGGAACGGGCGTAAACGTTCAGGCCATGGTTTTCGGCAACATGGGTAATGACTGCGGAACAGGAGTCGCCTTCACAAGGAACCCCTCCACGGGCGATAAGGAGTTCTTCGGCGAATTCCTCATAAACGCTCAGGGTGAGGACGTTGTGGCGGGTATAAGAACCCCGAACCCGATCGTTGAGCTGAAAAGCATAATGCCGGAGGCGTTTGCCCAGCTTGAGCAGGTTTACCAGACCCTTGAAAAACACTACAAAGATGTTCAGGACATAGAGTTCACCATAGAGAAGAACAAGCTGTATATGCTCCAGACACGTTCAGGAAAGCGTACTGCCAAGGCAGCGGTTAAGATAGCCTATGACATGTTCAAGGAAGGGCTTATCGATAAGAAGACCGCCGTCCTCCGTGTGGCTCCCCAGCAGGTTGACCAGCTTCTGCACCCTATGATTGACCCCAAGTCTTCATATGATTCAGTGGCGAAAGGGCTTCCCGCTTCACCCGGCGCTGCCGTGGGCAAGGCTGTTTTCACCGCGGAAGAGGCTGAAAGCTGGGCGCAGAGAGGCGAGGCCGTTATCCTGGTGAGGAAGGAAACCTCCCCTGAGGATATAGGCGGAATGCATGCCGCTCAGGGTATTCTCACCGCTACAGGCGGGATGACCAGCCATGCGGCAGTTGTTGCCAGAGGAATGGGCAAGTGCTGCGTTGCGGGCTGCGGTTCAATCAATATAGATGAAAAAGGCAAAAAATTCACCGTGGGCGGCCACCTCATTAAAGAGGGCGACTTCATAACAATCAACGGAACCACCGGTGAAGTTATACTCGGCCAGATAGAGCTTATAGAACCCTCGCTTTCAGGCGAGTTTGCAGAGATTCTCACATGGGCTGACGAATTCCGTACGCTGGGAGTGAGAGCCAATGCCGATACCCCGCATGATGCTCAGGTTGCCCGTGATTTCGGCGCACAGGGCATAGGCCTCTGCCGCACGGAGCATATGTTTTTCGACGGCGACAGAATTGATGCGGTGCGTGAGATGATCCTCGCCTCTGATGTTGACGGACGCAAGAAAGCCCTTGAGAAGGTCAAGCCTTACCAGAGGGAGGATTTCGAAGGTCTGTTTAAGGTTATGGAGGGTCTGCCCGTTACTATCAGGCTCCTTGACCCGCCCCTTCATGAGTTCATCCCCCACACTGATGAGGATGTGCAGAAGGTTTCAAAGGCATCAGGCATTGCCTTTGACGCACTCAAGAGAAAGGCGCAGGAGCTCCACGAGTTCAACCCCATGCTGGGACACCGCGGCTGCCGCCTTGCTGTCACCTTCCCTGAAATATACGAAATGCAGGCATACGCCATCTTCGAGGCTGCATGCAAGCTGAAAAAAGAGGGAGCAAACGTAATCCCCGAAGTAATGATACCCCTTGTGGGTCACTATAAAGAGCTTGAGGAACTGAAGGAGCTTGTGGACAACGTAGCCGCTGAGGTTATGGACAAAACAGGCGTTAAGGTTGACTATCTCGTGGGAACAATGATTGAGCTTCCCAGAGCCGCTCTCACAGCGGATGAGATAGCTGCCCATGCGCAGTTCTTCTCTTTCGGCACAAACGACCTCACCCAGACCACTCTCGGCATAAGCCGTGACGATGCGGGCAAGTTCCTGCCCCAGTATGTGGAGAAAGGAATCTTCAAGGAAGACCCTTTTGTTTCCATTGACCAGTCAGGCGTAGGCCAGCTTGTGGAGATGGGTGTCGCCAAAGGGCGCTCTGTCCGGAAAGAGCTTAAAACCGGGATATGCGGCGAGCACGGCGGTGATCCCGATTCCATCGCCTTCTGCCAGAAAGCGGGGCTTAACTATGTAAGCTGCTCTCCCTACAGGGTTCCTGTGGCGAGGCTTGCTGCCGCTCACGCTGCACTTAAGGGTAAATAAAATTTTACGGGGGCTTTATGCCCCCTTTTTTTCAATTACAATACAATGATTCAGGTCGTGTTTTATGACTCCGGATGCCCGTTTTGTCCGTCTGCTGGAAAACTCTCTCGGCGTTAGTATTCTTTCGTGCACTGTCACTTTCTCCGCTAAAACACGCACTCTCCTCGAAAGCGGTGAGACAGGGGATTATCTCCTTGAAATTAAAGGAGAAAATTTCTCATGCACTATTGCGGGCAGAGGCAGAATAAATGAAGAAAAAGCCCGTTTGGTAGTCACGGATGCGGTGAATCTGTACGGTGATTTGTTCAGGGAGCATATTCCCTCCGAGTGCGCCCGCCGCGCGGAGATATTAGGCAGCATAGTCAGCGGCGAAAGCATAGACAGCGTGCTTAACGAGCTTGTTCAGATGATTATCTCCTCCCCGTTGTTCGATTCCGCCGGGGTTTTTCTGCTGAATGAAATCCTTCTGGAGGTCAGGGGGCTTGTATATGCCGGAGACTGCGGAGGCAAAGCCGGAGAGGGCATACGCTTCCGGAGCAGGAAGATCAGGCTTACGAAAAAAAGCCCTCTGTCAGATGTTATGTACTTCGGCAGATGCGAAAGGCTGAACCTAGATGAAATAGACGACTGGAGGGGCATGCAGGACTGCCTTAAGGGTGAGGCATACGCCAGCCCGCTCATCAATATGGACGGCACTGCGGCAGGAATTGTAATAGCCACAGGCAGCGGCGGTTATTCTGAAGAGGCTGCTGCTGTTTTACAGTTTTACTCCAATCTCTGCTCCATTGCCATCAGCAACGCAAATATGCGCGGCGAACTCATACGCCTTAAAACCTATGAGGAAGATTTCGAAAAAGTTGACTATGTCTCCAAGGACCTTGTGAAAATGGGCATGCTGGCGGCCACTGTCGCCCACGAGCTTAAAAATCCGCTGGTTGCCATAGGCGGTTTCGCAAAAAGGCTTGCGGCTTTCGGCTCCGACCCGCGTATGGATAATTATATAGCCATGATTCAGTCTGAGGTGACAAGGCTTGAAAACCTCGTTACGGAGATTCTTGACTACTCCAAAAGTGTTGACCTCAAAATAGAGAAGATCCACCTTGACAGCGTTGTGAATGAAACCCTCAGGCTGCTTTCCGAAAATATAAGCATAGGGATGATACACGTGAGCAAGTCAGTTGACCCTGAAATAACTGTTTATGCTGATAAAAACAGGTTTATTCAGGTGTTGATAAATGTTATCATAAATGCTATTCAGGTAATGCCGAGCGGCGGCGACTTAAAAATAAGTGCTGAAGAAAGTTCGGAAACGATTATACTTTATATTAAAGATACGGGGGGCGGTGTACCTGACTGCGAGATGGAAAAGATTTTCGAGCCTTTCCACTCAAGCAAGCAGGACGGCACAGGACTGGGGCTCTCCCTCTCCAAAAAAATTATGACAGCTCACGGCGGACAGATCACTGTTACCAATGACAGTACCGGTGCAGTTTTCTCTCTTATTCTGCCGAAAACCGGAGGATTTGATGACTAAAAAAATACTGCTTGTGGATGATGACAAGGGTATTATTCAATACTACAGTGAACTCCTTGAAAGCAACGGATACGAGGTTCAGGTCGCCATGGACGGAGAACAGGCTCTGACTGCTCTGGGTGCTGGTCTGCCTGATCTTGTGCTGCTGGATGTGAACATGCCCGGCAAAAGCGGGCTGGACATACTGAAAGAGGTCAAGGACGCAAACGAGAAGCTCCCTGTTTTTCTGCTGACTGCCTATGAGCAGTACAAGAGAAACTTCTCCTCCCTGTATGCGGATGAGTACCTTACCAAGGCAAAAAAGCCCGAAGTGATTCTTAAGAAAATAAGCGACTACATATAAAATGCAAAAAGCCGCCCGGCGCAGGGCGGCTTTTTTCGTGCAAGGGGTTAACACGGAAGATTATGTCTTTGTATAAAGGTAAGACAGATGCCCCTTGGGAAGATTCATTTATTTTTCAAAAAAATTTTAAGCGTATTCTATTTAAACTCACCCAAAGGGAGAATCTCTCTTTTGTAAACCTCGCCGAGTATCTGTGCTGCCCCGGTATAAACCGCTGACAGCCCGCATAATATACCTATGTAGCCCGCAGCGGTTTTAAGTGTGGCACTCTCCAGCATATCCGCCGCACCGAGCATGAAAAAAAGCAGTGTGAGCAGAAAGAAAACAACAGTCAGGGCGCGGCTTATCCTGAATGTGCCCACAAAAAGTATGAGAGTGAAAAACCCCCAGAAGAAAAGAAACGAGGCAAGGGCACTGGAATCCGGAGCCTCAGCAAAGCCTAATCTGGGGAAAGTCAGCATCCCGACAAGGGTTATCCAGAAGAAGCCGTAGGAAATGAACGCCACTGTTCCGAAGGTATTTTTCTTTTTCCACTCCATCATTCCTGCGATGATCTGCGCCGCTCCGCCATAGAAAAGCCCCATGGCAATTATCATGCTGCCAAGGCCGAAAAGACCGATGTTGTGAAGATTAAGGAGGATGGTAGTGAGACCGAAGCCCATGAGCCCAAGGGGGGCAGGGTTTGCTGTTGTGTCCCTTATGGCGGTCTCTTCCTGAATAAGGGCTGAGATAGCGTGTTCACGCACATAGGTGCGCAGGGCAATGAGCGCCATGTCAGCGTACTTGGCGGAGCCGTGCTCAAGCACGATTCCGCCGTCATGAGTTACGCTGAAACCTGCGACGCTGCTGCCGTGAAAATCGGTTACAGTGCCTCTCCCTCTGCGTATGTCCACAGTCCATCCGGCAAAGGAGAGAGGGCCAGTTTCCAGTCTGGTATAGTCCATCTGCTTAGTCTATTGCTCCCAGCGGGAGAACTTCACGGCCGTATATTTCGTTGAGTATCTGAGCCGCTCCGGCATAAACAGCCAGTGCTCCGCAGAGAACGCCTTCGTATCCGGCTATGGTTTTTATGGCGGGGTTGCCTGTCATGTCGCCCACAGCAAGGAGGAAGAAAAGAACAGTCAGCGAGCCGAAGATAGCTATCATAGTGTAGTTCATTTTAAAAGTGCCGAGGAAAAGTATAAGAGTAAAGAATCCCCAGAAGAAAAGGAACGAAGCCATGGCTGTTGCATCAGGAGCCTCAGCGAAGCCGAATTTGGGGAAAACTATGAGACCCACAAGGGTTATCCAGAAAAAACCATATGATATGAATGCCACAGTGCCGAAGGTGTTTTTCTTTTTCCACTCCATTATCCCGGCGATAATCTGTGCTATGCCGCCGTAGAAAATGCCCATGGAAAGAATCATGCTTCCCAGACCGAACAGGCCGATGTTGTGCAGGTTGAGAAGGATTGTTGTGAGGCCGAAACCCATAAGGCCGAGGGGCGCAGGGTTGGCTGTGGTGTCTTTGATAACCGTTTCGGCGAAGCTTGCTGCTTCACTTACCTTTTTGCTCACCGCCTCAGCGGGGGTAATCTGTTTGGTCAATTCCTGTTTTGCCATTAGTGAACCTCCATTCTATATTTAAGAATTAAAATCCGACCGATTTAATAAGTTATGAACAATGAATTATTATTTTTCCTGTGTATATATTATATAAAACCTCCCTGCAATAGCAAATTTCAGCCACAAGCAGGGCATTGCGCAGTGATCATCGGTTTATAACTATGTTCTTTATAAGTAAAGTTACAGTAAGTTACTATTAATTTTAGTGAAAAAAGTTAACATTGTTTATTATTAATATAAAGTTAATAATTCTGCTATTGGCTGTAATATAAATAATGTTCTAAAAGATGACTGGCGAAAACAGGCGGCTATAGCCGTTATAGGAATTTCATATCGGTTCTCGATTTATGAAATAAATTAATTCACAATAAATTTTGTGTTTTCAGTTTACAGAGCAGGACGGAATTATAAATCAGTTATATAATACGGAATAAAAAGGGTTTAATACTGAAAGCGAAAAAAACATTATGAACTGAAAAGGCTTAGAAATATTAAAGTCTTGCGTTTATGCGGTAGATTTCGGCGAGGAGCTGGGCGACTGCCTTATACATATTCTCAGGTATCTCCTCATGGAGATCCAGCGTTGCCAGAACCTCCACAAGGTCTTTATCCTCTTTTATCTGGATGTCATGTTCCTTGGCTTTTTCAATGATTTTTTCCGCGATCACCCCTGTCCCCTTGGCCAGAAGCCTGGGTGCGCTGTCCTTTGACGGGTCATAGCCGATAGCGGCGGCTTTTTTACGGAAGAATTTGCCTTCCTTCACTGAATACTGCCTCCAGAGAGTCTTCGTAGGCTTTTATTATTATATCGGACAATCCTGCGGTTTTGAGATGGGCAAAGCTCAAGGCGCCGCCGGAATGCATGGTGAATACTCCGTTCAGTATCATTGCGGTTTTAAAAAGCTTCTCGGTCTCCCTGTCCATGGCGGGGAGCAGCCTTGAGGGTCTGCATGTCACTTCCTGAGGGACATCGTTGAGGAAATGCAGAAAGAAGAAGGAGCCGAACCCTGTTACGCAGGCTTTTGCGGTAAATTTACTCACAGAGGCCTTTATGCGCTCCCTGATTGTGTCTCCGGCGCTGTTCAGTGCTGTGTAGTCCGCCTTTTTCAGGGTGGTGAGCGTGTTGAAGCCTGCGTTCATCGTCACGGGAGAGGCAGAAAAGGTTCCGCCGCCCACAACAATTTTTTTATCTGTGATAGTGCTCATTATCTCTTTTCTGCCGCCGTATGCGCCTATTGCCAGTCCGCCGCCTATGATTTTCCCCATGGTGAACATATCCGGCTTTACACCCGTAAGCGGCCATATGCTGCCGAAACGGAAGCGGAATCCTGTGATCACTTCATCGAAAATAAGCACAGTGCCGGTGCGGTCGCAGAATTCGCGGAGCATGCGGAGATATTCCTCTTTTGCGGGTATGCCTCCGCCTGCGCCTATCACAGGCTCAATTATGATTGCAGCCGCATTGTCATCCACCTTGGAGAGGACATCAGCGGTTGCCTCCATATTGTTAAAAGGGAGCGATATGGTTCCGCCTGAGCCGGTCAGTCTGTTGAAAGGGGGTTTGATGTCGTATGAAAGCTCACTGTTCGCGCCGTGCCAGCCGCCCTCAATCTTGAGGACAAGCTCCCTGCCTGTGTAAGCCTTGGCTGTGCGCACGGCATACATTGTGGCCTCCGTGCCGGAGGTGCAGAAGCGCATTAACTCCATTTCGGGCACTGCGCTCTTTATTAAGGAAGCGAGCCTTATCTGCTGTTCGTTGAGTGTTCCGGTATGTGTGCCGTTCTCCGCCGCCTCGCGAAGGGCTGCTGCTGTTTCGGGTGAGGCGTGGCCTAAGATGTTGCCGTAATGCCCGCACCAGAGATCAAGGAGCGTTACCCCGTCTATGGTCTGGAGATATGCGCCCTCTGCGCTGTCGGTCACGAAAGGAAAGGGCTCAAACCTTCTTATATCGTGGCAGATGCCTCCGGGGAAAAGCTCAAGGGCTTTTCTGTATTCTCTTTCGGAGGCAGGAAACATGGCTGTGTATCTATCAGAGAGGCGCATCTCATTCTTCCGTCATTCCGGCGAAATACTTTGCATTGTAAGCTCCCTGTGCCCTGACAACATTGCAGAAGGAGACAAAAATCTCTTTGGAGACCGAGGTGACGGTTGATATTCCTTCCTTGATCTCCTCAAGCTCAGGCTTGATATAGCTGTAGTCCAGAACCTTTTTAGCGGGCAGAGTCCAGCCTTTATTCCGTCCGTAAAGGCGGAAGTAGGCGCGCTGGTTCGGCGCACAGGGTATGAACGGGGGCAGGTTGGGGTTGCGGGGCATGTCCGCCACCACAAGTCCTACGGCGTTGTTGCGCAGGTCGTCTATCTGTTTCTCCCTGTGCCAGCCTCTGGGAAGCTCAGCGAAGAAAGGGAGATCCGAAAAGCTGTCACGCAGGCGGAGTATTCTGTCCAGATTCTCTTTTGACGGCTTGAATGTGTGATGGAAATCGGCAAGCCAGCATTTGATCCTGCCCGTTTCCATGAGCGGCTGCATCCCCTCGCGGAATTCGCGCACTTTTGCCCTGTCCAGCCTTTCCTTGAGAAAGTCCTTAAAGAGGCGGACCGAGTAGTGGAGTCTGTCCCCGCCGTTTTCGGCTATCCTTGCTGTGGTTTCCGCAGTGGGTACAGCGTAAAAGGGGTATGTTATCTCCACAAAGTTCAGCCCGAAGCTGTTTGCATAGTAGTCAAGAAACTGTTCATTCTTAAGGTATTGGGGATAAAGGGTTCCGAGCCAGTCGTCATGCTTGTAGCCACTCGTCCCTATATATATAGGTGTACCGTCTAAAAACAACTTATAACCTCCGCTGTCTGCCTTGAAAGTATTGTTTTTTCGCTGGCTAGGCAAGGGAAATATTAGGGGGTTTCAGGCGCGGGCGGATTAATGTCGGTTTTAATTTTCTGATCTCTTTAAAAAATGTTGACTTTTCCTCATCGTTTTG
The DNA here is from genome assembly GCF_026226615.1 of Geovibrio ferrireducens. NCBI lineage: Bacteria > Pseudomonadati > Deferribacterota > Deferribacteres > Deferribacterales > Geovibrionaceae > Geovibrio > Geovibrio ferrireducens. Next base: position 190,061 of record NZ_JAJAPB010000001.1, on the reverse strand, counting down.
ATAAAAGCTTGTTTCCTGTAACAGAGCGCTCATAGCTCAACAGGATAGAGCAACGGACTTCTAATCCGTAGGTTGGAGGTTCGAGTCCTCCTGAGCGCGTTGAGTAAGAACGGATAATATGGTGGGTGTAGCTCAGTTGGTAGAGTACAGGATTGTGATTCCTGTTGTCGCGGGTTCAATCCCCGTCACTCACCCTTATTCGCCCTTGCGAGTGTGGCGGAATGGTAGACGCGCTTGACTTAGGATCAAGTGCCTTTGGCGTGGGGGTTCAAGTCCCTTCACTCGCACTTGTGTCTTAATCAGGTCTGTCATAGATTTTTGTAAGCGGGTGTAGCTCAGTTGGTAGAGCGCAACCTTGCCAAGGTTGAGGTCGCCGGTTCGAGCCCGGTCACCCGCTTTTTCCACGCTTCCTTAAATCTCAGCGGAAAGTCCGTAAGCTCCATATTATGTTTTTTTGATCGATTGCAAAGCCGGGGGAACCCCTTGGGCTTTGTTTTGTCATTTTATAAAAAAATCAAATATAAAAGATGCATTCCCGCACTGTTTATCTTAAGGAGAAGTCAATGAAAGTTGAAGTGAGAGACGCCGAGAAATCCCAGAAGGAGCTTTCCGTAGAACTTTCTGTGGAAAAATACGAGCAGGTCTTTGAGGCTGAATACAAAAAAGTCGCTCAGAAAGCCAAAATCGCAGGTTTCAGACAGGGTAAAGCACCCAAGGATAAGATCCTGAAAGAACACGGACACGCGGTTAAGGTTCAGGCTCTCGAAAAACTTATCAACGACTCTGTTTTTGCAGCCATCCAGCAGCAGGATATTAAAGCTCTCGGTGCTCCCGAAATAAAAGATGTTAAGTTTGAAGACGGCGAACCCATCACATTCAAGGCGTATGTGGATGTTTTCCCCGCAATAGAAGTGAGCAAGTTTGAAGGCTATGACTTCATTAAGGAAAAAGTTACCGTTACTGATACTGATGTTGAGCAGGTTATAGAGAACATCAGAAAGAATCAGGTAAGCTATGAGCCCGTTGCTGACAGAGCAGTTCAGGACGGCGACATGACGGTAATCGATTTCGAAGGCCGCAAAGACGGCGAGGTTATTCCCTCCGCAACTGCGCAGAACTACTCCCTTGAAATCGGCTCCGGCGCTTTCATCCCCGGATTCGAGGCTCAGCTTATCGGCATGAAAACCGGTGAGCAGAAAGACATCGAAGTCACCTTCCCCGAAAAATACCACGAGCCCAGCCTCGCAGGTCAGCCTATTACCTTCGGCATCAATATGAAGGAGATCAAGGCGAAGGTTCTTCCCGCACTTGATGATGATTTTGCTCAGGCTGTTGATGAAAAATTCGAAAGCTTCGCAGATCTCAGAGAAACAATCAAAACCGAACTTGAGGAAAGCTCAGAGCGTCAGGCTGATGACAAACTCCTCAACGATATTATAGAGAAAGTAATAGCCGAGAACTCATTCAGCATACCTCAGGCTATGGTAAGGGAGCAGGCTTACAGACTTGCAGACCAGACCCTCCAGCAGTACATGTCTTACGGCATGGATCCCGCCCGTTTCGGCATCTCCAAGGAGAAAATAGCCGAACAGCACATGGAAACTGCCGAAAAACAGGTTAAAGGCGCACTGATCATCAACCACATCACTGAGAAATTCGCCCTTACCGTTACAGATGAAGATGTTGAGAAAACAATAGAGAAATATGCGAAGATGAGCAAAATGACCCCTGCCGACTACAGAACAGAGGTTGAAAAGCACAACGGCATGAACTCACTGAGAAACTCCATCAACACAGATAAAGTTACAGCTTTCCTTGCCGGAAAAAATAATGTTACACTCAAAGAAATCACTAAAGAAGAATTAGAGGCAAGACTTAAAGCTGAGCAGGAGAATGCGGAAGAAACTGCCTCCGGAGAGTAATTTATGAAGGAAACAAACGCTTACGTCCCCTTTGTCATAGAGCAGACAGGCAGAGGGGAACGCTCCTACGACATATACTCAAGGCTTCTGAAAGACAGAATTGTCTTTCTCGGCACACCTATTGACGATATGGTGGCGAACCTTATCATAGCGCAGCTTCTTTTCCTTGAAGCAGAAGATCCTGAGAAGGACATATTCCTCTATATCAACAGCCCCGGCGGTGTAATCACCAGCGGGTTCGCGATTATGGATACCATGAACTATATCAAGCCTGCGGTATCTACAATATGTCTCGGTCAGGCGGCCAGCATGGGTGCTGTTCTTCTTGCATGCGGCGCAAAGGGCAAAAGGTTTGCCGTACCGAATGCAAGGATAATGATTCACCAGCCTCTGGGCGGTTTTCAGGGGCAGGCTACGGATATTGAAATCCATGCCCGCGAAGTGGGACGCATGAAGAAGCTCCTCAACGAGATTCTCGCCGAGCGTTCCGGCAGAAGCGTACAGGAACTTGAGAAGGACTCCGACCGCGACTTTTTCATGAGCAGCACCGAGGCTAAAGAATACGGCCTTATTGACGATGTTATTGTGAAAAGAGGCTGATTTTAGTCTTATACAAATATAAGGTTGAAATTTGCAGGCAGGCAGGTATCTTGATCAGAATGCGGCACAGTGCAGAAGCTCTGTGCCTGTTTCCGCGTGTAGTTGCCTGCGGAAGCGCCTTTAACGGGAGCGTATTTTTATGAAAAAAAGTAAAGAATCACTCAACTGCTCTTTCTGCGGCAAAAGTCAGGAAGAGGTCAAAAAGCTTATTGCAGGGCCAGATGTTTATATCTGCAATGAGTGCATAGAACTCTGCAACGAAATACTGAGCGAAGACAATTTTGAGGAACAGGGAACCAAAGACCTGAACCTGCTCACTCCCAGAGAACTCAGCAAAAAGCTGGATGATTACGTAATCGGCCAGCAGCAGGCGAAAAAGGTTCTCAGCGTTGCGGTGCACAACCACTACAAGCGTATTCTCCACGGCAGCAAGACCGAAGTCGAACTTGAGAAAAGCAACATTCTCCTCCTCGGCCCCACCGGAACAGGCAAGACCCTTCTCGCCAGAACCCTCGCGAAGATACTGAATGTTCCCTTCGCAATCGCCGATGCCACAACCCTTACGGAAGCGGGCTATGTGGGTGAGGATGTGGAAAACGTTGTTCTTAAGCTTCTCCAGAACGCTGACTATGATGTTGAGCGCGCCCAGAAGGGGATTATCTTCATCGATGAGATAGACAAAATCTCCAAGAAGACCGACAGCCCTTCCATCACCAGAGATGTAAGCGGCGAGGGTGTTCAGCAGGCACTGCTTAAAATAATCGAAGGTACGGTGGCAAACGTTCCCCCTCAGGGCGGACGCAAGCACCCGAATCAGGAATATATTCAGGTGGACACTTCCAACATCCTTTTCATATGCGGCGGCGCCTTTGAAGGCATCGAGGACATAGTGAAAAGGAGAATGGGCGAGAAAACCCTCGGTTTCAGCTCCAAAATAGATGAAACAAGGGAAATGAAGCGCTATGAACTCCTTAAGAACGTTCGCCCCGAAGACCTCGGCAAGTACGGACTTATACCTGAGTTCATAGGCAGGCTCCCCGTTACCGCCGCTCTTGAGGATCTCAACGAGGACGCGCTTATCCGTATCCTTGTGGAGCCCAAAAACTCCCTTCTCCGCCAGTATAAGGAGATGTTCGCATTTGATGACGTGAAGCTTGAGTTCACCAACTCCGCCCTTAAGGCTGTGGCAAAGCAGGCACTCACCAGAAAAACCGGAGCAAGGGGTCTGCGCTCCATCCTTGAGGAATCCATGATGGACATCATGTATGAGGTTCCCTCCCTCAAGAATGTTAAAGAGTGTGTGGTGAATGAAGATGTCATCACCGGAAAAGCAAAGCCGATAATAATCTATGAAAATCAGAAAGAGACGGCCTAGCCCGTCTCTTTTTCCTTTTTAATTCCTCCATACAGGTGTCATAAGTGAGCATAAGCGAGCAATACGCCCTTATCCCTCTCAGGGATATGGTTATATACCCAGGTATGATTACCCCCGTTTTCCTCGGCAGAAAAAAATCAGTCGAGGCAGTTGAAATAGCAGATTCCACAGACAGACGAATATTTTTCACCCTCCAGAAGGACCTCACGGTCAACGAACCGGGCATGGCCGATCTTAACGAAACAGGCACAATAGCAAAGGTTCTCCAGGTGCTCAAGCTTCCTGACGGCTCCATAAAAATACTTGTGGAAGGGCTTACCAGAGGGAGAGTCGAGAAGTTTTTCGATGAACCCGAATGTCTTTATGCGGAAGTGCGCCCTGTAATAGAAAGGGAAGAGTACGAAAACACAGAGGCTATGACCGCCGGGCTGATGAAAGCTTTTAACGAATATGCAGAACTTTCGGGCAAGGTTGATCCGGGTGTGCGGGAAAATATCAAAAACATGCGCGATCTGGAAACACTTACGTGGATGATAGCGGGAAGTGTGCATGTCAAAAATGAAACCCATCAGGAAATCCTTGAGATAAACAGTCTGCCTGAGCGTGTGGAAAAGGTTATGGAAACCCTTTTCACAGAGATAGAGCTGATCCGTATTGACGAAAGGATCAAAAAGAAGGTCAAAACCCAGATGGCCAAGGCTCAGAGGGAATATTACCTCGGAGAACAGATTAAGGCTATAAACAAGGAACTCGGCAGGGACGAAGATCCCAAGGCCGAGGCGGACGAGATAGAATCGAAGATAAAGGAATCCCTTATGCCGGACGAGGTGCGGGAAAAGGCGATGAAGGAGCTGAAAAAGTTCCGCAGCATGCCCGCAATGAGCTCCGAGACCACCGTTTCCAGAAACTATCTGGACTGGCTGGTGAGCATCCCGTGGGGTAAAACCACAGAGGACAACCTTGATATAACAAGGGCGGAGGAGATACTCAACCGGGATCACTTCGGCCTTGAAAAACCCAAAGAACGCATTCTGGAATACCTTGCCGTGCGCTCCCTCTCCAAAAAGCTGAAAGGTCCCATAATCTGTTTTGCGGGCCCTCCCGGTGTGGGCAAAACGTCCCTCGCGCGCTCCATCGCCGAATCCATGGGGAGAAAGTTTGTCCGCATGAGTCTGGGCGGAATGAGAGACGAGGCGGAAATCCGCGGCCACAGAAGAACCTATGTAGGTGCTCTTCCCGGCAAAATAATTCAGTCCATAAAAAAATCAGGCAGCATGAACCCTGTGTTCCTGCTGGATGAAATAGATAAACTCGGCTCCGACTACAGAGGTGATCCTTCAAGTGCGCTGCTTGAAACCCTTGACCCTGAGCAGAACTCCACATTTATGGATCACTACATGGAGGTGGAGTTTGACCTCTCCAAGGTGCTTTTCATAACCACCGCAAACAGCGTGGAGAGCATACCTGCTCCCCTGCTGGACAGGATGGAGATAATCGGCCTTGCCGGGTACACGGAAAAGGAAAAGTTCAGCATCGCAAAAAACTTCCTCATCCCAAAACAGCTTGAGGAGCACAGCCTCACAGCGGAGCAGGTGAAAATAGCCGATTCCGCAGTCAGTGAGATAATAAAAAGCTACACGCGCGAGGCGGGGGTTCGTACCCTTGAGCGCGAGATAGCCTCTGTCATCCGCAAGGCGGCGAGGCTCATCGTCCAGAATAAAAAGAAGAAGACCGTAAAAATAAACGCCGAGACTGTTGAGAAAATGCTCGGCAAGAAGAAATACCGCCATGAGGAGCTCAGAGAGGACGAGGACAAAGGCATAGCCACCGGGCTCGCATGGACACCATACGGCGGCGATATTCTCCAGATAGAGGTATCTGTCTTCCCCGGAAGCGGAAAGCTGGAACTCACAGGGAAGCTTGGCGAGGTTATGAGTGAATCCGCAAGAACTGCCCTCTCTGTCGTGAAAAGCAGGGCGGATAAGTTCGGTATTCCGGCTTATATGTTTAAGGATAATGATATACACCTCCACGTCCCCGAAGGTGCAGTGCCGAAGGACGGCCCCTCCGCAGGGATAACCATGACAACGGCGCTTATGTCCGCCCTTTCGGGACTCAAGGTGAACTGCCGTATAGCCATGACCGGGGAAATAACTCTCAGAGGCAGAGTTCTTCCCGTGGGCGGAATAAAGGAAAAGGTGCTCGCCGCACACAGAGCCGGAGTGAAGGAGATCATACTTCCGTCCGCAAATGAAAAGGACTTGACAGATATTCCGGCTGATGTTAAAAACGAAACTCGGTTCCATCTTTTCGAGAGTATTGATCAGGTGCTTGAAACCGTAATTATCAAATAAAAAGGATGTGATTACTTTGGCTACTAACGCAGCAGTTAGGGTTGAGGGCGATAACGTTGATTACGCACTCAAACTTCTGAAGAAGAAAGTAGAGCGTGAAGGTCTTATCAGAGAGATCAAAAAACACACCTACTATGAGAAACCTACGGAAGTCCGCAGGAAGAAACTTCTCAAAGCCAGAAGGAAGCAGCAGAAGCTTCAGAGAAAGCTTCAAGAAAAGTACAAGTACTATTAAAGTTTCCGTTGTATAACGGTCTTTATACTTAAGGCGGCGCATTTGAATGCGCCGCCTTTCTTATTTTATAATGTCAAATTTTCCATCCATGGAAATTTGACATACACGCTCGCGCCGCATAAATGCGGCTTCGCTACGCACGGCGCAACTCCCTTCCTAGGGAATGTTTTGCTCCGGTTACGCTTACGTTTCGTCTTTGCTGATGATAATTCAGAAACAGTACATCCTGTCCGTTTCTTCACTCGCTCGCGCCGCAATGAATGCGGCTTCGCTACGCACGGCGCAACTCCGACCATGGAGTTGCATGCTCCCCGGTACGCACTCCACGGGCACGTCCATGTGCCTGAATTCCTACCGTACGGCGCGCTCCCTTTCTTGGGAGCGTTTATGTCATTGCGAATCCCTGAAAGGGTGAAGCAATCTCTAGGTATTCTTAAAACCACTCACCAATGACCGAATATTAGGGAAAAAATATTATCTTTCTGTTAAATATAAAAAACAGTTTGAAATGTGTTAAGATAATAAAGGTCAGTCATATTCAATCTATTGCGAGGTGTCAGATGAGAAAACTGCTTTTATGCTTGTTGATTGCTGTGAGTCTGTTTGTTTACGGATGCAGCGGGGATGACGGAAGTGACGGTGTACAGGGTGTTGTCGGAGAACAGGGTGAAGCAGGAGCACCGGGAGCAGCAGGTATTCAGGGTCCAGTAGGTCCGGCGGGACCGCAGGGAGAACAGGGTGAACCTGGCCCAACAGGCCCGGCAGGCCCTCAGGGTGTACAGGGAACAGCAGGTTCTGACGGAGCGACGTATGTTCTTGCAGCTCCGGTTTACTCGGCTGATGTGAGTGTGGCAATCAGCAGTAATGTTGTTTTCAACAGTGTTCTTTATTCCGCAGGGAACGTCAGTTACAACAGTATTACAGGCATAGTGACTTTTAATGTAACGGGCAGATACATTGTTAACTGGAATGTTTCAACGGACGGGCTTATCGGGCCTATCAACACTGCAACGGCTGATGTAAGCTTCGCGCTCATCTCCTCACAAGGGGATAACATCGCGTCTGCCGGCCTTCTGAGCACAGGGCAGATAAGCGGATTCGGCATAATAGATGTGGTTGCTGCTCCGGTAACTATGTCTCTTGTGAACGATTCAAGCAATGCTGTTCAGCTTGCTGATGTAACGCCTAAGGCTAACCTTATGATAAACAGCTCTGACGGGGCAGTCTCTCTTCTGGTTTCAAGAAACTAAACAGACGGCTGATACGGTTTCTGCCGTATCAGCCTTTTTTAATCACTGAAACATGCTCCGGTTTTTCACATTGCGCACACGCAGTTCAAGAATCTGTCCGCCGTCATCTCTCACACAGGCCTGAAATGTTTTGTCAGAATCTACAATGCAGTCATCGTCCGGTTCAATGCCGTATGAAACCGATGACCAGCCTCTGTACATTGTGATGAAGTTCATCGACAGGGATGACCATGTGGTCTGAAAATCCGCAGGGGAAACAGAAGATGGCTTTTTCGCGAACACATAGTAACGCTGAAGCTGAGGGGAATCCTCATCATAATAGCTCAGCGTAAAGACAGTTTTCCCTGCATCCATCCAGCCGATCAGCCCGTAGGTCTCCTCCATTGTGACAAGACCGGTGCTGTCAATACCGAAGGTTCCGCTGAAAGCTGATGTCACTTCGGAATTGTTCGTGAGCGAGCCTGTGAATGTTCCGTCCGCACCCGCCGTTACTGCTCCCTTCGCAAACCATTGAATACCGGAATATGAAATGGCTACAAACTCCCATTCACCCTGTAAATCACTGATGTTATATGCTGAACCTCTTTTCAGTTCAAGACCCAGAAAGTATTTTCTGTATTCGTACTCATTGAAATAGGGAATGATCGTTTTGCCGTGGTCAAGGAAGCCGTAATACAGGTTATCATCCGATGCGCCGCCGGTTCCCGGTATTGTCATTTCCGGTGAGATAATCATATCGACTCTGGAACCGTCATTGATAACCTCCACCGTGTAGCTGGTTCCCGCCTGTCTGCTGCTGAGAGTGCTGCTGACATTTCCGTTTGAACTGTAAGTGAGTTCACCTCTGTCAATGAAGATGTCCGGGTCGCTTCCGAAGCCGCTTACGTTCCAGACTCCCGCCATGTCCGCAGGGGAGTAACCGGTGCTGCCCGTGCCGCCGGTTTCCGATGAACTGCTTCCGCTGTTGCATGCAGAAAGCACTGATACTGAGAGCACTATTAATAAAATTCTGAAATACCGCATCACACACCTCTATTAAATTTATAAATAATTCTAACAGAGGTGTTGATAGAACGTATGTGAATAATTACATTTATGCGTAAAAGGCTGCGGTCAGATAAAAAGCTGGATGATAAATGGTGTCAGGGTGGTCAGCACAACCCCCTGTACAAAGCCGATGAGTGCCGCGCGTCTTCCCGCGAACTTCTCTATCACCGGCAGAGTAACATCCATGGTGGTAGCCCCGCCCGGAGCAATTGCCGCATACTGACCGAAGTATTTCGCTATGAAAGGCACACAGACAAGGGTCAGGCTCTCTCTGATAACATTTGAAAGGAAGGCGATAGCGCCTAGTTCCGCACTTTTCACCTTGGCCAGTATAACCGCCGAAAACGAATACCACCCGAAGCCCGAAGCTACCGCCATAGCGTCCATAGCGGAGAGCTTAATCACGAACGAACAGAGGAAACCGCCGAATATGGTTCCGGCTATTGTCCCCGCAGGGACAATGATAAGGTATCTGTCCGGCTTGAGGGTGGCCTTAAGCCCGGCTCTGGAAGTGCCCAGATCAAAGCCTATGAGAAACAGCATGAGATAAAGCATCGCCTCCACCAGCATGCCGTTGTTATTGACAAGCACCTCAGGGAGAAGACCGTTGAAAGAAAGAAAAGCCCCTGCAAAAACAGAAGCAACAAGCACTATCAGCATTCTTTTTTACCGAATAAACGAACAAACAGCAGGACAAACGCCACGCTGAAAACTATGACAAATACGGATATGATAAAGGACGTAAGTCCGAAATCAGCTAATTTTTCAAGTATATGCGGGTCTTTGCCGAGGTTTACGCCCATAAAAAACAGTAATCCCACAAGGCTGAATGTGAAAAGATGCCTCCGCACACGCCCGTGGTAACCCTCAGGCAGAAAAAGAGACGGAATCAGCCCGGCTATGACCGCCAGAATGTAGTACAGCATAGCTTAATGAGCACCTTCCTGCGAAAGCTCCGTCAGGACACCGTTCACGCTTTTAGGGTGAACAAAGGCTATCTGCATTCCGTGAGCGCCGGGTTTGGGCTCCTCGTCAATGAGCTTTATCCCCTCAGACCTGAGCTTGTCCAGAGCGGTTTTTACACAGGGAACCCTGTAGGCTATGTGGTGGATGCCCTCGCCCTTCTTTTCAAGATACTTGGCGATGGGGCTCTCCTCACTCGTGGGCTCCAGAAGCTCAATGTTCACGCCGCCGACATTGATGAACGCCACACGCACCTTCTGAGTGGGGACTTCCTCAAAATGATCAGCACCCGCACCCATGACACCGTAAAATTTCAGCGCCTCGTCCAGATTCCTGACCGCTATTCCGATGTGATCAATCTTTTCCAGCATAAAATCACCTGTGTGGTTTTATTTATAGAGAGTTCCTGTAAGGTTTTTATTATGAGAAACCCCTTTTTTACGGAAAAAAGTGTTTCTCAAACTCTTCCCAAAAAACGGAACTGCTTACGCAGGAACAAGTTTCTTGGGGAGAGAGTCTGAGAGTACCCTTTCTTTTTCTTTAAAGAAAGGGTGCTTTCAGTTTAGGGAATAACTGGGTTATCCCAGAAGTTTAGCGATAATATCGTTTACCATCTGCGGGTTTGCTTTCCCTTTTGAGAGTTTCATAACCTGTCCGACGAAGAACCCCTGTAGGCGTTTTTCGCCGTTTTTATATCTTTCGGCTTCTGCGGGGCTTGAGTCTATGACCTGTTGCACGATCGCCTCAAGCTCGCCGGAGTCGGAGTTCTGCACCAGCCCCTGTTCCTCAACAATTTTGGCGGGGTTTTTGCCTGAGTCTATAACGGCTTTGTAAACGTCTTTGGCTATTTTGCCGCTGATTTTGCCGCTGTCTATCAGGCTTACCAGTTCCGCAAGCTGGGATGGGGATATGCCCGCATCTGATATGCCGCATTGTTTTTCGTTCAGTGTGCTGAGCACTTCTGAGAGGATCCAGTTTGCGATCATTTTCGGGTTATTGAAGCCTTTGAGTGCTTCCTCAAAGTAGTCCGCGTATGCCTTTTCCGCTGTGAGGGCTATGGCATCGTGCTCAGGCAGTGCGTATTCGCTCATGAAGCGTGCCATCTTCGCATCGGGCAGTTCGGGGAGCGTGGCGCGCACGGCTTCCACATAGTCCGCATTGAGGACAATGGGCACAAGGTCAGGGTCGGGGAAGTAGCGGTAGTCGTTCGCCTCCTCCTTGCTGCGCATGGAGACGGTGATCCCTTTTGCCGCATCCCAGAGCCTTGTTTCCTGTACAATGCGTCCGCCCTCGTTCAGAACCTTTTCCTGACGGCGTATTTCGTATTCTATCGCCTTCTGCACGTTGCGGAAGGAGTTCATGTTCTTGATCTCTGCCTTGGTTCCGAGTTCCTGCTGACCGACAGGACGTATGGAGACGTTTGCGTCACAGCGGAGTGAACCCTCCTCCATGTTGCAGTCTGCAATATCCAGATATTTCAGTATGGATTTGAGCTTTGTGAGGTAGGCTCTGGCTTCTTCGCCGGTTCTCATGTCCGGCTCGGAGACTATCTCCATAAGGGGTGTTCCCGTGCGGTTGAGGTCTATGAAGCTGTTTCCTGCGGAACCGAGGTTTTCACCGTGGATGGATTTGCCCGCATCCTCTTCTATGTGGATTCGGGTGAGGCTGATTACCTTTTTGCTTCCGTCCTCAAGCTCTATGTGCACTTCGCCGCCGATGCATGTGGGCAGCTCATACTGTGAGATCTGATAGTTTTTCGGCAGGTCGGGGTAGAAGTAGTTCTTGCGGGCGAAAATGCTTTTCTCCGCAATGCGGCATCCCACGGCGAGCCCCGCCTTGACAGTATATTCCACAACCTTTTCGTTCAGCACGGGGAGTGTGCCGGGCATACCGAGGCATATGGGGCATACCTGCGAGTTTGCTTCCGCTCCGAAGGCGGTGGAGCAGGAGCAGAATATTTTTGATTTTGTTGAGAGCTGAGCGTGTACCTCAAGCCCTATGACAGCTTCGTATTTCATGATCTATTCCTTAAATCCTTCGGGTACGTCAGTTGATACGCCTGAGGCCTGCTGAAAGGCGTGGGCTATGTTCATTATTTTTCCTTCCTCGAAATACTTGCCGAGGATCTGCATCCCCACGGGGAGCCCCTTGCCGTCAAATCCGCATGGGACAGAGAGTCCGCAGCCGCCGTAGAGGTTCAGGGAGATGGTGTATATATCGCTCAGGTACATCTCAAGGGGGTTGGATGACTTCTCGCCGAATTTAAAAGCGGTCGAGGGGGAGGTGGGGCAGATGATGGCGTCCACTTTCTCGAATGCCTTTTCAAAGTCCTGCTTAATCAGCGTACGCACCTTTTGTGCTTTTATGTAGTATGCATCATAATAGCCTGCGCTGAGCACGTATGTTCCGAGCATTATCCTGCGTTTGACCTCCGCCCCGAAGCCTTCTGAGCGGGTCGCTGTGTACATGTCGTACAGGTTTTCGCTCTCGGCTCTGTAGCCGTATTTCACGCCGTCAAAGCGGGCAAGGTTGCTTGAGGCTTCCGCTGTGGCGATTATGTAGTAAACAGATACGGCGTAATCTGTATGGGGCATGCTTATTTCCACAGGTTCGCAGCCCAGTTCCCTGAGCTTGGCTATTCCCGCTTCCACTCTGGCTTTCACCACGGGGTCGAGCCCTTCTGCGAAAAACTCCGTGGGTATGCCTATCTTAAGCCCTTTCACATAGCCTGTGAGATCAAGGGTGTAGTCTTTCTTCGCAACAGGAGCGGATGTGGAGTCCTTAGGGTCATGCCCTGCGATTGCGGAAAGCACCATTGCGCCGTCTTCCGCTGAGCGGGAGAATGTGCCTATCTGGTCAAGGCTGGAGGCGAAGGCGATGAGCCCGAAACGGGAAACTGTGCCGTATGTGGGTTTGAGGCCTACTATTCCGCAGAGGGAGGCGGGCTGGCGTATGGAGCCGCCCGTATCGCTTCCGAGGGAAACAGGGGTGAGCCCCGCAGCAACAGAGGCCGCAGAACCGCCGCTTGAGCCGCCGGGAACACGGGAGAGATCCCACGGGTTGCGTGTCTGTTTATAGTAAGAGGTTTCGTTGGAGGAACCCATAGCAAACTCGTCCATGCTGAGCTTGCCGAGGACAACCATCCCCTCTTTTCTGAGCAGTTCCGTTACTGTGGCGTTATAAGGCGCACGGAAATTTTTCAGTATGCGGGATGAGCAGGTGGTGGGCATGTCATCAGTCACTATGAGATCTTTAAGTGCTATGGGAATACCCGCCAGAGCCGGGAGATTTTCGCCCTTCGCTCTTCTCGCATCAATCTCTTCCGCCTGTTTCAGGGCATTTTCGTTGATATGCAGAAAAGCCTGAAGATCTCCGTCATACTTCTGTATCCTGTCTGAATAAAATGAAACCAGCTCTTTCGAGGAAAGTTTTTTATCTTTCAGAGCCGTGCTCATTTCTTTGAGAGTCATGCTTAAAATACTCATTCTATCACCATGTTAAAAGTAAGGTCTTGTTTTCTCAGACTCCTTTCAAAGAAACCGGGTTTTTTACCTGCGTCAGCAGCCCCGGTCATTCTATCACTCTCGGAACCTTGAAATGGCCGTGTTCGGCTTCGGGAGCGTTTGCGAGGGCTCTTTCCGTGCCGAGGGAGGGTCTGGCTTCGTCCGCTCTCGTTACGCTGTAAAGATCAAGGACGTGAGATGTGGGCTCAACACCCGCCACGTCAAGCTCCTCAAGCTTTTTTATGTAGCCGAGAATGGAACCCAGTTCATCTGCGAGCTTCTCAACTTCCGCGTCATCAACTTTCAGACGGGCAAGCTTGGCTATGTGCCTTACGTCTTTATCGGTTATGGACATCTGTATAACCCCTTGTAATATTTGATTTTCTGTTTCTGCCATGTTTTCAGGGGAACTCCTTACGTAAAATCCCCCGAACCCCCTGAAACCGAAGTTTCATGCGGGGCAAAAATAACATTATATCCCTACATGCACAGTATTTTCAAGTTTTTCATTCATCAGTGAAGGTGAGGAAGGCGGTGACTATTTTTTTCAGCCCTCCGGCGTTTTTGAAAAACACCTCGGCCTTTTCCGCTGCTCCTTCCCCGCTGGTGCTTATAACTATCCCTTCGCCGAATTTTTCATGGCGCACCTTTTTCCCTGCCTTTGTCTGGCTTGAGGCGCTGCTGCCTGCTGTCTGCGCCGGTTTTCTCACCTGAGGCTGAAAGCGGTCGAACTGACGGCTTGAGGGTGCAAAGGCCGCTTTCGCTTTGGCGAACCCCATCTCCTCCAGAAAGTACGAGCGGGCGCTCACGGTTCTGTTTCCGTACATAATCCGTGATTCAGCGCAGGTGACATACAGGTTGCGCTTTGCCCTTGTTATGCCCACATAGCAGAGCCTGCGCTCCTCCTCAAGGAGTTCGGGCTCATCAATGCTGCCGTAAAGGGGGAAGAGGCCGTTTTCAAGCCCTGTGAGGAAAACAGTGTCAAACTCAAGCCCCTTTGCGGAGTGGATTGTCATGAGACTTACCCTGTCCCCGGCGGCTTCGTCCGTGGAGGTGCTGAGGGATGTGCTGGCGAGGAAGTCGGTGAGTGTGCCTTCGGGTGAAGTTTCCTCGAATGCCACTGCGGCGTTGTAAAGCTCGAATATGTTTTCTATGCGCTTTTTCGCTTCCTCTTCGCTCTCGTTTGCGAGAACATAGTCCTTATAGCCTGTGCGTTCTATGACTGCGTTAACCATGTCGCTGACCTTTGTGAGGGATGCAAGGTGGTCAAGTATGCCGATATACTGGCGGAAGGCCTCCTGCTGGCTTCTGCCGAAAGAGGAGAACATCTGCTTCACCGCCTCGGTGAGGCTGACTGCGTTTTTGGAGGCAAAGTCCTTTATTTTGTCTATGGATGTTGTGCCTATGCCCCTTGAGGGGGTGGTGAGGCTTCGGGAGAAAGACACGCTGTCGAAGCTGTTGTCAAAGAAGCGCAGATAGCTCAGCAGATCCTTGATCTCACGCCTCTGGTAGAAGGCTGTGCCGCCGACCACTTTGTATGGTATGCCCGCCTTGTTGAGGTTTACCTCAAAGTTTCGTGACTGTGCGTTGGTGCGGTAGAGAACTGCCATATCACCGTAATTTATGCCTTCTCCGGCGTATTTCACGATCATTTTCGTCACAAAATCAGCTTCTGTGGTTTCATTCAGGAGTGAGTGGTGCTCAAGCGCCCCTTCTGTTTCAAGGTGAGCGGTGAGTTCCTTGCCCCTGCGCATAGCATTGTTTTTAATCAGGGTATTTGCCCGTGCGATAATATCTGCCGTGCTGCGGTAGTTTTCCGTAAGCTTCACTATTTCCACATCGGAGAAATGCCTGTCAAATTCGAGGATATTGCGGATGTCCGCCCCACGCCAGCCGTATATCGATTGGTCGTCATCGCCCACAACGCAGATTTTGCCCGTTTTTCCGGCAAGAAGGCGCAGGAACATGAACTGAATCGCATTGGTATCCTGATACTCGTCCACAAGGATATGCTCAAACATGGAGGAGTAATACTGCCTTACCTCTTCGGAAACCTCAAACATGCGGATGGTGAGGCTGAGCATATCATCGAAGTCAATGAGAAACTGTTCCTCAAGGCGTCTCTGATATTCCCTGAACACCTCGTCCACCCTGTGGAAGGCTCCCGCATCGGGAATCTGCCCTTCAACATACTGAGGGGTGTTCTTAAACCAGCTTATCTTGTTCATATACTGTTTGGGCGGGTATTTCTTATGGTCAATTTTCAGTGTCTTGATGACCTCACGGAAAAGAGCCATGCGGTCGTCCTGATCTATTACGCCGAAGCCGGGTTTAAGCCCGACTGCGGAGCCGTCCCTGCGGAGAATGCGCAGTGATATGCTGTGGAAAGTGCCCATCCAGACCGAGGCAGCGGCAGTGCCGACAAGCCCGCGCAGACGGTGCTTCATTTCTTCCGCCGCCTTGTTGGTGAAGGTCACGGCGAGGATGCGCTCAGGCTCAACGCCAATTTCATTTATAAGGTAAGCTATGCGGTAGGTGATAACCCTTGTTTTTCCCGTTCCCGCTCCGGCGAGGACAAGAAGCGGGGTATCAGTGCGCACCACGGCTTCGTACTGGCCTTTGTTCAGTTCGTTTTTGTAATTGATCATTATAATTCGGACACCTTTTAATTAATTGGGTTAATTATAGGGAAAACGGGCGATTAAAAGAACCCTTTTTTTGCGGATATGCTATAAACAGATATGAATACAGCTTAAGGAGGCTTTTTTATGATGCAGAAAGAATACACAGGAATTGCCGCAGCCTGAGGAGGGCGCGGAGAGAGGCATCTCCTGACACCCTCCGGATGACGGGTTTTAATATTTCGGAGGATGAAATGAGCAGCATAGATTTAAAAAAATACGGACTTAATGAAGAACTGACCGGTGAAGCGGCTGAATATGAAGGAATGTTCATCGCCAGAGTTTCCGGTCAGCATCACAATTTATATAAGGTAATCACCGAAAAGGGCGAGATTCAGACAGCCGTGACAGGCAGACTGCGCCATGAGGCGGAAACCGGGGCGGATTTTCCCGCTGTGGGCGACTGGGTCATGGTTGACAGAACGGAAGGAAGCAGAGGAGATGCCGCTATACACGGTATTCTCGCCCGCAGAAGCCTGTTCGTGAGGCAGGCAGCCGGAACCGCCGGAGGCTTGCAGGTGGTCGCCGCCAATGTTGACACTGTCTTCATCTGCATGGCGCTGAACGCGGATTTTAATCTGCGCAGGCTTGAGCGGTATCTCGCCGCCGCATGGGAGAGCAGGGCAAAGCCCGTTATAATCCTCACCAAGGCGGATCTGTGTGCGGATCTGGTTGAAAAGCTGGATGAAACACAAGCCGTCAGCGGCGGAGCGGAGATTGTCATCTGCTCATCCTTTGAGGAGAACGGCTGGCAGGCAGTGAGAAAATATATAGCGGAAGGGGAGACAGTAGCCTTCATCGGCTCCTCCGGTGTGGGGAAATCCACGCTGATTAACAGGCTTATGGGGCGTGATGTCCTTGCGGTGAACGAAATCCGTTCCGGTGATGATAAGGGCAGGCATACCACAACCAGCCGGGAGATGATGCTTCTGCCGGAGGGCGGAACGGTGATAGATACTCCCGGAATGAGAGAACTGCACCTTTACGCCGCGGATCTGGAAAAGGCTTTTGAGGACATAGAGCGGCTTGCCGCAAACTGCCGCTTCCGCGACTGTACCCACATGACAGAACCCGGATGCGCCGTCAGGGCGGCTGTAGAGGAAGGCGGGCTGGGTGAAGGCCGCCTCGCCGGATATTTCAAGCTCCGCAGGGAGATGGCTTACGACGGGCTGAGCTCCCGCCAGACCGAGCAGGAGAAGATAAAACGGATGTTCGGCGGCAGGGGTGAGATGAAACAGCTCAAGAAGTATGTGAAAAACAAGAGAAAATGATTTCAGCAGGGTGCGTCTTAACAGGGCGCACCCTTATTTTTAGTCAGTGATGCCCGCAACCCGTTTGTTGTAGGCTATAATAAGATCACCCCTGCGCAGCAGGCCGATGAACCTGAGTCCGTCAGACGTATTTTCCACAACGGGGAGCGCTTCCAGATCCTTTTTGCCCAGCTTTTCCATGGCTTCCGTCAGTGTGTTTTCCGGCTCAAGGTAGATTATGTTCTTCCTCGTGCATATATCCCCTGCCACTACAATATCCTCAAGCCCCTGTTCAAAGAGCACTTCCTTAATATCCACAAGGGAGATCATGCCGATGAGGCAGTTATTGCCGTCCAGAACGGGAAAGTGCATATGCGGTGCGGACTGTATTCCGCTGAGTATATCCCTGAAAGGGGTGTTCTCCCTGAATGATGTGACCCCGGTGAAGAGAACGTCCCGCACGCGGATCGATTCCAGAATTTTTTCCTCCACACCCTTCTTTATGCGCACTCCCTGTTTGGTGAGCACCCATGTGAAGATCGATTCCTTCTCAAGCTTTTCCGCTGCGAGGTTGGCTATAATAGCCGTCATCATCAGGGGGAGGATTACCGTGTATGACTGGGTTATTTCAAAGATGATGAGTATGGCGGTCATAGGTGCGCGAAGGGTGGCTGAAAGCATGGCACTCATTGCCACAAGGGCATATGCGCCGCTGCCCGCTGTACTTGCGGGGAAAACCATGTGAGCCGCCCAGCCGAAGAATCCGCCTGTGACAGCGCCTATGAAAAGGGAAGGAACAAACAGTCCGCCGCTTCCGCCGGAGCCGAGGGTGAAGGAGGTGGCTATGATCTTAAGCACGACAATAACTATGAGAAACGCACCGAGCTGGCTTCCGTGGAGAACGTTCATTATGGTGTCATACCCCACACCCATAACCTCCGGAGAGGCAAGAGCCACACAGCCCATCATGAGGCCGCCTATTGCAGGTTTTGTCCATGGAGGGACAGCGAGGTTCTCGAACTTGCCCTCTATGAAGTAGAAGGAGCGTATGAAAACAACGCCGACCACTGCGCACACAAGACCGAGGACACCGTAGAGGGGAAGCTCGAATATGCTGACGAGTTCGTATATGGGCGCTTCAAATGTGACTTCGTGGCCGAGATACGCCCTTGATATTGCAGTGGCTATTACGGATGAGATTATGATCGGGCTGAATGTTTTGAGCCCGAACTCGCCGAGAAGCACTTCCGCCGCAAACATAGCGCCGCCGATGGGCGCATTAAACGTAGCAGCCAGACCGCCCGCAGCGCCGCATGCCGCCACAGTGCGCATCCTGTTTGATGAGAAATTGAACAGCTTACCCACGCCGGAACCTATGGCCGCGCCTATCTGCACGATGGGACCCTCACGCCCGGCAGAGCCGCCGGAGCCGAGGGTAATGGCTGAGGAAACGGTCTTTATCAGCGCCACAAGGGGGGAGATGTTGCGGTTGAGCGCCATGGCTCGCATAACATCCGGCACGCCGTGCCCTTTGGCAAATTTGAATGAAATTGAGATTATACCGACCATCAGTCCGCCCGCAGCGGGTATGAGGATTATTTTCCACACGGGTGCGTTTCTGAATGTTTCAAGGGCAAATTCTGAGGTGTCTCCATAGAAAATTCCCTGAAAGAAGCTGATCATATGGCGGAAAATGATATTGCCGCCGCCAGCGAGCAGACCTATAACCACTGCGGTCAGAAGCATGTAGAGATCTTCGTGCCCGTCAAGGTATTTTCTCAGGCTGAATTTAGAGAGAGTGCCTCTCAGTTTCGCAGTATCCATTTTACCTGTCTATCGAAAGGATGACGTTTTAGATCATTTCGGTTCAAATTGAAACAATAAAATAAAAAAAGTTCTAGTCTGAGTCGTTTTCGGGCTCTGAATCTTCCTCCGAAACAAACTTAACCACCTCTATATCAACAACTTTTGCGTTAAATTCTTTTTCGAGTTTTTTTACAAGCTCGTTCTCTTCAGCTTCCTTTCTTGTCTTGCGGTCGTGGTAGGTTTCCGCCTCTTTCTTTGTCTCAGTCAGAGTTTTTTTTTTCGGCTCGTTTTCCAGAGCCAGTTTTACCTTAGTCACGCCGGGGAAGAACCTGCCCGCAATCTCGGACAGGTATTTCAGGTGCTCCGGCCGGTTAAGCATCTGGAAGTAGAACTTTTTCTCCTCCGTTGTGCCTATGCGGAGTTCATCCCCCGCAACGCCGGAGAGAAACACATTCTCAAGATAGCCGGCAACCTTGCCGTTTTCCTTGGCTGCGTGACGCACCATGCTTTTCCATGGGTCATCCCCGGATGCGGGGGCTTCGTTCTGGGGCGGAAGATGCGGATCTTTCGGTACTGCCTGTGTTTTGGGCGGTTCGGTTCTCTGCCTCTGCGGGGCTGATGCCTGAGGCTGGGCTGCGGCCGTTCCCGAAACCGGGATTACGGATGAAAGGGATGCGGCCTTGTAAGCGGCAAATTCGAACACATACTGCTCGAAGCTGAAAAATTTAAGGTCATTCAGGAGCTTCTGGAAAACCTGAAACAGTGCGAAGAGCCTGTGTTCGGTGACTTTGGCGGAGAGGCTGCGGTAAAGCTCCTCTTCGTGGCTGGTGAGCTCCCTTGTGTTTTTGCCGCCTGTGGCTATGTAAAAAAGGAGGTTGCGCGTGTGTTCAATGAGGGATTCGGCGGCGAAACGAAGGCTTATCCCCTTGGCGCATATCTCTTCAACTATGGCGGGAATCTCTGCCGTATTCTCTTCCAGAATTGTTTTGAGCAGGTCTTCTATGAGGTTGGTGTCTGAAAAGCCGAGGAGAAAGGCGGTGTTCGCCTCATCAACCTTGCCCCCTGTGAAGGCTATTATCTGGTCAAGCATGGAGAGCGAGTCACGCATGCAGCCGTCAGAATTGCGGATGATCAGGCTCAGGGCATCGTTTTCGTATTCTATCTGCTCTTTGTTCAGCACTTCCGTGAGGGATTCGTGCATCTGATCAAAGGGTATTTTGCGGAAGTCATACTTCTGACAGCGGGATATGATGGTTGCGGGAATCCTCTGCGAGTCTGTGGTGGCGAGGATGAATGCCACATGTGAGGGCGGCTCTTCAAGGGTCTTGAGCAGGGCGTTGAACGCCTGCTCGGTGAGCATGTGCACTTCATCTATTATGTAGACTTTTCTTCTGCATTTGACCGGAAAAAAGCGCACAGCCTCGCGCAGGTCGCGTATTTCGTCTATGCCTCTGTTGGAGGCGCCGTCTATCTCTATTACGTCCATGGATGTGCCGTCGGTTATTTCACGGCAGTTTTCGCATTTATTGCAGGGGTTTACACCCTGAGGGTCAAGGCAGTTGAGCGCCTTTGCGAAGATCCTCGCCGTGCTGGTTTTGCCGACACCTCTGGGGCCGGTGAAGAGGTAGGCATGTACAAGCCTGTCCAGTTCAATGGCATTTTTCAGAGTAGTGACTACAAATTCCTGCGCCACTATTTCATCAAAATTCTGGGGTCTGAGTTTTCTGGCTAATGCAAGATATGACATACTTAATTTTTAGATTAGCGGGCATATATAGTCAATGCAAAGTTTTGGGGAATAATTGCTATTGCTCCGTGAACGGAACATCGCCGTGCTGATTGGTGTTGTCCGGGGATTGTCACAGTTCTATTGTCACCCGTGTGCCGTCCCCGATATTTGCAATGTCAATTTTGCCGCCCATGTTGCTTTCGATGATGGTTTTGGACATATAGAGGCCTATGCCTGTTCCTCTGCCCTGTTCCTTTGTGGTGAAGTATGGATCGAACACGCTGTCAATTACATTAGCGGGGATTCCGCCGCCGTTATCTATAATCACAATGCGCCCTCTGCCTTCTCCCGGAGATTCTATGCCGATACTGATCCGCCTGTCCGTCTGTCTGTTGTCTATGAGGGCGTCTTTTGAGTTGCTGAGTATGTTGAGGATAACCTGTGAAAACTCATTCGGGTAGCCGCGCACAATGACATCCTGCCTGAAATCCGTCTCAATATCTATGCTGGAGTTTTTCAGGCTGGCGCTGATTATTTTCATGGCCTCATCTATGGAGCGTTTCAGGCTGAACTCCACTATGTCCTTATTGGTTTTGTAGAAGTTGCGGAAGTCATCAATAGTGACAGACATATGCAGTATCAGCTCCATGGATTTTTCCACAGTCTCCCTGATGTAATCGTCATTAATCTCATTATGGCGGTATGAGTCTTCTATATCCTGTATGGTCAGCGCCAGAGCGTTAAGAGGCTGCCGCCACTGGTGGGCAATGTTTGAGATCATCTCCCCCATTGCGGCAAGGCGGCTCTGGCGGATCATCATCTGGTCTTTCTTGGTATTTTTTGTATATTCCTCTTTCAGCTTGCGCTGGAGTTCGTTAATTTCATTTTTCAGGTGTTCGGTGCGTCTCTCCACAACCTCTGCAACATTTCTGCCTGATTCCTCAGCGGCTTTTCTCAGCGAATTAATGGTATTCTCGCATGCGTCCAGAAAGCATGAGGTATATTCCGCTCCGGTTTTATCTCTGAGCGCTTCCGCCTGTGCCGGTTCCAGAGCTTTTTCCGCTTTCAGCATCCGCTCGCCGCATTTTTCATATGGGGATCTGTACCTGCGCACTATGAAGATTACAAAGGGGACAGCAAGCAGAAAAACGGCAAAAGATGCCGCTGCGTAGCTTCTGAAATAAGCGGAAATTGTTGCGGCTGCGGTTTTGGCGGGCATATAGACTGCCGCGGTGAGGTCATTGCCGTTAAGGCTGAATGACTTGTACGCTAATATGTACTGTTCCGAAGGTACGGCAGCCCCGGCTTGGTCAGTCTGCTTTGCGGCCGCTGTGAGCATTGTTTTTTCCGAAGGGCTTATGTCTCCGGCTATCATGCCGCCGTCTTTCCCTATGAGTACGGCAGCTTTCATCCCGGCAGGGGTCGCCGCAGCCGCAGTTTCCTTCAGCATTCCCAGTGAGGCTTTGATCCTTACTGCACCGCTTACTGTGCCGTTTTCAGGGCTCAGCAGGGGTGCTGAAATCTCTATGTAGGGTTCGCCGGCGGATGCATCGGTCTTTATCGTGCCTATGTAGGTGCTTCCTGAGTTTAAGGGGGATGAGACAGATTCTTCCGCTGAATAGTCAGCCCCGATAGGCGGAGTCCCCGTACGCCCTGCCGTAAACCATGTGTAGCCTCTGGAATCGGTTGCGATGACCTCTGTTATTTCCGGTTTTGCCTGAATTAATGAGGAAAGGACGGATGAGCGTGACTGTTCGCTGTAGCCGGAGAGGTTTGTTATGAGAAAAAGGGATTCGGCGCGGATGTTTCCGAGAACATAGGAAACCCTCTCCGCTGCTGCTGCCGCGGCAGACGCAGCTTCACTCTCAAGCCTTTTTGAGGCGTAGCCGCTGAGTACCGCATGAACACAGAACAGGTTTGCGGCATAAAGAGTAAGAAGCGCAGCGCAGATGCCCGCCACGGTTTTTGCAGAACAGTTCATCACAACCTTTTATAGATCGGAATTCCGGAGAATTGCAGCAGTTTTATATTTCTTAATAAAATTTACCACGTAGTCAGCTATTAAGTCAGATAAATAATTAGAAGAATTATATACTCAAATTTTCCAGTATTCCATACCAAAATTGTTCATAAAGTGTATATGCAGTTTTAGCAGCAGTAAAACAGCGGCTATGAAAGAAGATTTTTATTCACATGTATTCCGGTTCTGCAATTTTCAAAACAGCGTATTCAGTCATTGCCATGAGGCGGTGTTTGTAGTATATGTTAATGGATGGCAAGGCTTTAAAAAGGTAAAACCTTTGATGGATGTTGCTTAAAGCCTGCTCTGTTTTAAGTGAGGATTAATGCTTTTTTCGGCTTGAATTTTTGCATATGTTCTTTTCCTGTCTGATTTTCGGCGGTGCGTCATATCGCCGTTTTATTATTATCTGGTGCGGAGTCGGGTGAATGAGATTTCATAAGATAAAACCAAAAAGAGTGAGCGACGAAATTTACAGACAGCTTAAAGATCTGGTGCTCAGCGGCGAACTTAAGCCCGGAGAAAAGCTGCCTTCCGAGCGTGAGCTTGCTGTACAGATGGGGGTCAGCCGACCCACACTCAGGGAGGCTCTCCAGAAGCTTGAGGCTCACGGTTTTCTCAAGCAGATTCAGGGTGACGGCACTTATGTTCAGTCCGCCGCCTCCCCCGTGCTTTCACAGGCTTTTACCGAAATGCTCAACAAGGAGGATGCCATGGGTGATCTCATGGAACTCCGCAAAATCCTTGAAACATGGGCGGCAAGAGCCGCAGCGGAACGCGCCACTGATGAGGAGATAGAACAGCTTGAGGAATTTCTGCTGGAAATGGAGGATTCCGAAAAGGATTATGAAAGCGATGCCAGCTTTCACGCCCTCATCTCCTATGCATCTCACAATGTTCTCATTGTCCATGTGATGAACACTATTTATGAGTGGATAACCAAAGTCACCTTCGAGGTCCGCAGGCATATAAGAGCCACAGGCGGCACAAAAGAGGTGGACAGTCTCCACCGGAAGATAGTTGACTCCATAAAAAGCCGGAACCCCGAAAAGGCATACGAGTATATGCTGGAACACATGGAATATGTGGAGAAGCAGCTTGAGAGCATGAATATAAAAGTTCCGCACATCTGATTTTACTGAAATGTTTCCATAATACCGCTATTGTGATAGTCTTCTTCTTAGGGACAAAATGGTGGTGAATATTGAAGAGTGCATTAAAATACCTGCTGCTCTGTCTGCTTATTTTTTTCAGCTTTTTCTTCGGTGCGGCTTCAAATCCTCTTTTTGACACATCAGAAGGCACGTTCGCCCAAGGCTCCATGACTATGGCGCAGGGGGGCGATTTCCTTACGCCGTACATGGACGGCAGACCTGATTTTGATAATCCGCCCCTTATATACTGGCTCCAGACTGCTTCCGTCAATCTTTTCGGAGCAGGAGAGCTTGCCTTTCGCCTCCCTTCCGTTCTGGCTGCCTGCGGGTGGGTTCTGCTCATTCTGTTTTTTGTCAAGGATACCAGAAACGAGGAGATGGCGTTCAATTCCGCATTTATAGCCTGTTCATCCGTTATCGTTTCCGTATTCGCAAAGCTTGCCGTGGCGGATATTCTGCTGAATATGTTTCTTGCGGGCTCTATGTTTGCCGTCTACAGGCATTTTGAAACGGGGCGGAAAAAGTACGTTTATCTGGCATTTGCCGCTGCCGGTCTCGGTGCTGTGACCAAGGGGCCTGTTGCCGCTTTGGTTCCTTTTGCAGTGAGTGCGCTGTTTTTTCTTTCCGCAGGGAGGATGAAGGAGTGGGTAAGGGCTGTCTTTTCCCCTGTGGGGATTGGGATAATGCTCCTTGTGGCTCTGCCCTGGTATGTTGTTGAGTACATGGAATACGGCGATGCGTTCATAAACGGCTTCCTTGCGAAAAATAACCCCGGAAGGTTCAGCGGGGCGGCAGAAGGGCAGGGGGGCGGCTTCGCATATTACATTCCGCTTCTGCTTGCCGGTCTTCTGCCCGGAACATCGCTTCTGTTCAGTGTTCTGAAAAGGCTGCGCCCGCTTTGGAACGATTTTTTCTCCAGATACATGATGATCTGGTTCTTTTTCGTATTCATATTTTTTGCCCTCAGCGGAACCAAGCTCCCCCACCTTATCCTCAGCGGGATGACCCCGCTTTTCATCCTCTGCGCCTATGTTTTTAACAACCACAGGAAGAAGGTGCTTTTTGCCGTTCCTGTTTTTATATATTTTGCCGTTCTGCTTTGTCTGCCTCTTATCATCCCTTCCTTTGCCGCGAAGGTGAACAGCACAGCCTCCGCGGAAATGCTGCTGGAGGCGGCACGCAGGCTTGATATGTCATACACTGTTCCGGTTGCGGCCATGCTTGCCGTGTCGCTGGTGATGAGCTTCATCAGAACCCTCAGCTACAGAACCTTTGTGGCTGTTCTGGCATTTTTTACGGTTATTTCGCTTAATGTAATGTACATCCCCCTTGTTGCGGATATTAAGCAGGCTCCGGTCAAGGAGGCCGCTCTGTACACGGCAGAGAGAAATATTAAGGTCAACCTCTGGACAGCCAGTGTGCCGTCTTTTAATGTGTATTACGGAAAGAACGCTGATAAAAATCTCCCGGATGAAGGCGGCTTTGTATTTATCGACTCTGATAAAACAGGAAAAATCGGGCGGCCCTATGTTACAATAAAAGAGTGGGCGGGTTATCGTCTGATACAGGTTGCGGAGGCAGAATGAAACTTTCAGTCGTGGTTCCTCTTTACAACGAAGAGGCGAGCATAAAGCCGTTTCTGGAAAAGACCAGAAGCGCTCTTTCAGGCATAGATTACGAGATCATCCTTGTGGATGACGGCTCACGGGATAAAACAGTGGAGATGGTGGAACAGTATGCGGATGAACGCACGCTTCTGATCCGCTTTAAGCGCAACTTCGGGCAGACACCTGCTATGGCGGCCGGAATAGACTATGCAGACGGTGACTACATAGCCACAATAGACGGCGATTTGCAGAATGATCCCGAAGATATACCCGCAATGATAGAAAAGCTTGAACGCGAAGGGCTGGACGTTGTGGCGGGAAGAAGGCTGAAAAGACAGGACGGCTTCATACTGCGAAAGCTCCCCAGCAGCATAGCCAACAAGCTCATAGCCCGCCTTACCGGGGTTTACATACATGACTACGGCTGTACACTGAAGCTGTTTAAGCAGGACATAGCAAAAAACCTCGGCCTCTACGGGGAGATGCACAGGTTTATCCCTGTTCTTGCCGTGCTTCAGGGGGCGAAGATTGATGAAATGGATGTGCGCCACCATCCCCGGAGATATGGTCAGTCAAAATACGGAATAGCCAGAACCACAAAGGTTATAAGCGATCTGATGCTTGTCCTTTTCCTTAAGAAATATTCACAGCGCCCCATGCACCTTTTCGGCACTCTGGGTTTTTTCGGTTTGTTTTTCGGCATGCTTATCAACCTGTATATGATAGTCCTCAAGCTGTTCGGGCAGAATATCTGGGGCAGGCCGCTTCTTCTTCTCGGTGTTGTGCTGACACTGGGGGGTATACAGCTTGTCTCCTCCGGCTTTATCGCAGAGCAGGTGCTGAGAACATATTTTGAAAGTCAGGATAAGAAACCTTACATAATAAAAGAGGTCAAGGAGTTTTCGGAGCTCCGGCGGCAAGGTGTTCCCTGATCTGGGCGCTTCTTGTTACCGAATATTTCTTAAGCTCTGCTCCGGCAGCCGCGGCGGCTGTTATTTCGTACAGAAATACTGCCTCGGCATAATCCTCTTCCATATCAGCGGCCCTTGCCCTTGAGAAAGAAATGAAAGGGTCTGCCGGGTTAAGCCTGTAGGCTTCCTTGTACATCAGAACCGCTTTTCCCGTATTTCCGGATGCTTCATACGCCAGTCCGGCTGCGTTCATAAGTTTTCCGCTTCCCTTTATCTCCAGCGTTTCAAAGAGAACAACGGCAGCCCTGTGGGCTGAAGCCTTAACCGCCGCCTCGATCACATCCGCCAGAGTATCCGCATCCGCCGCCGGGGCGAGCGATGCCGCTTTTTCCGCCTCACCGCAGAGGAGGAGGGCAGTCATGTAATGGGAGAGGATGTTTCTGTCTTTTTTAAGGGAGTACGCCTTTTCCAGATAGACGGAGGCCTTGGCGCAGTCGCCGCTGTTCAGTGCCTTAATGCCGGATGCGGCCTCCCTGTGCGCCTTTGATGCGCTGTCCTCAATGAACGGAGGCTCCGGCGCGGTCAGGGGAGCAGTCTGCACTGCGGTCTGACCGGTTTTTTTCAGGGCGGGTTTTTCCGCCTCGTTCCTGAGTCTGATGTATAAATCATCCGGCAGAACCGCTGCGCTTTTTGGCGCAGTTTTTTCTTTCAGGCCGGAATCAGCGAAGGATAATTCCCTCTCTGCGCTTTCTGCGGGCGCTTCTGTATCCGGCGGCGCAGGCTGAAACTTACTGCCGGCAAAAAAACCTATGCACAGAGCCGTGAGTGAGGAGGCTATCAGCTTTTTCAAATGTTTATCACCGATGTTTTTATAAAAATCACAAGCTCCTTCTTAACCTTCCGCTTGTTAACCGATTTAAACAGGGTTCCCACAATGGGTAGGTCGCCTAGGAAGGGAACACGCTGTTCGGTGTTCTCCTCATAATTGTCTATCATTCCGCCCAGAACAACCGTTTCACCGTTGCGGACATTGAGTACAGTGCCCGCCTCCTTCA
This sequence comes from Geovibrio ferrireducens, assembly GCF_026226615.1. Taxonomy (NCBI): domain Bacteria; kingdom Pseudomonadati; phylum Deferribacterota; class Deferribacteres; order Deferribacterales; family Geovibrionaceae; genus Geovibrio; species Geovibrio ferrireducens. Next base: position 162,599 of record NZ_JAJAPB010000001.1, on the reverse strand, counting down.
GGTTCAGAACGGGAAAGCTGGCAACAATCTCCCCCTCCTCGCCAAGCTGAACCTTGTCCTTTTCAGCCATGGTTGAGACGGGGATAATATTCAGGGTTATTGTTCCGTCATCGTGTATGTAAGGGGTAACGCCGAGCATTATACCGTCCAGAATGGTTATCCTGTTGTAGCTGACAACGCGGCGGAGGTCTTCACCGTCCTCAACGTTCTTTTCCCAGTAGGGGATAAGGCTGCCTGAGGAGATTATCGCGCTCTGACCGTTTACAACACGTATCCGCGGGTTTCCGAGGGTTTCTATCTTGCCCTGCTGGGAGATAAGATTAAGCAGACCGTTTGCACCGCCGGATGCGTATGAGATTGCCGCAACAGGAGTAAGACCTATGTTCTCAAGCGCCGCTGCGCTGGAGGTAGCGAAGTTCTGCCTGTAGCGGAGCTGGTCGTTGAAGAAAAAATTGTCCCAGTTTATGCCGTAGGAATTTATGTCGTTAAGTGTCACTTCCACCATTTTGGCTTCTATGAGCACCTGCTTTGATGTCTCTTTCAGCACAGCATCCATGTATCTGTCTATAAGCTGTATCTTGCCCCTGCCCGCCTGAACAGTGAGTATGCCGGTGAACATATTGAGGCTGAACCCCTCTCCGGACGGGGAGAACTCCGCAGTTTTAGTGTCACTGCCGGAGTCTGTGTTCCTGCCGGGGAAAATGATGCTGCGCACCCCTTCGGTTATCTGTCTGTACAGGTCGTTCCGTTCGCCGGGGTTGGTGAATTCGAGGTTGTATGAACCTGCCATAGTACCGGCGCTTTCAGCCGCGCCGCCGATTATATCCCCGCCCAGTCTGGATGAGTAGGCAGTGACGGTGTGGACGTACGGGATCTTATATGTTTTTGCAGTCAGCGGTCTTATGCGGAGTATGTTGCCGTCAGTCTCAAAATATATTCCGGCTGTTTCAGTGATGATGTTCAGTGCCTCCCTTGCGGGCAGGCGGTTGAGGTTAAGGGTGACGGGTCTGTTGATGTCTATTTCGGGGCTTATCACAAGGTTCATGCCGGATTCGGCCGCTGCCATGTAAAGGATTGAGGACAGCGGCGCTTCAACGGCGCTTACGGTTATGTAGCGTCCTTCAAGGGGATCGGGCTTTTTGAGCTCTCCGCCGAAAACAGGCGGCGGCGGAGGCGGCAGTCTTACTTCCTTCTGCTCAGATTTTGCAGGTTCCTCCGTCTGCGCCGCAGGGGGCTCCGGCTTTTTAGCGGAGCAGGCGAAGATAAAAATCATAGTGAACATAACTGTCAGAAGCTTACGGCAATCCATCTTTCACCCCATTTGCCTTTAAGAAGAATCCTGCGTGTATCAATACGCGCTATGTGTTCGTCTTCGGAGATTTTATCTCCTCTGTGATATATTTTACCGTTAATTACGGCGAATGTCCTGTCTTCCCCTTTGAGGATGGAGCTTATTCTGTATTTAGGCGGGCCTTCGGGCTCTTCTCTCACCGCTGCGGCCTCTGCGGGTCCGGCATTTTCTTCGGCTGCGAGCTTTTCGTATATGTCAGAATTATCAAACTGGGCTATCAGCCCGCCGTCATCCAGAGGGCGCAGTGTGAAGCGTTCCGTTTTTTCAGGCAGGGCGGCACTGCTGAGGCGGAAGGCCTGGTCGCTGTATGCCCGCAAAGCGCTGTCGGCAGAGGAGGGCAGGCGTTCTATTCGTTTTTCCGCAGGCATAATGAGGTACTCGCCGCCGAGGGAAACGCCGTACACAGCGCCGAAGGCTATCACAAAAGGAAGAGCAATCATCAGGATCTCCTTAATGCCCGCTCTCATTTGCCGCCTCCGTAAAATGGCTGGATTATCTCCGCCGTGACGTTTATGTATCTTTCCTTTTCAGTGCTGATGAAGGCTGTGCTCTCTATTATGAAGACGGGGGCAACCGAGTTTTCCATATATTCCAGCAGTATGGCCAGTTCGGTCGGTGTTTTCGGCGTAAAGCGGAATGAAACCCGGCTGCGGAATGCGCTGTCGGTTTTCTGCATGGGGGTGACAACTTTTGCATCGTATTTCTTGAGAAAGCTGTCCAGCGCATCCAGAAACCACTTGCGGGCATCGCTTTCGGAGAAAATGAATATATCTGCATTTTCCGCAGCTTCGTGCAGGGCATCAATTTTTTCCCCTGCTTTTTCTGCGTTGAGCACCGCAGCGCGCACATTAATATCCGCCAGAGCCGTATCCGCGGCGTTATTGAGCCTCAGCGCAGTTAAGCCTATGCCCGCCGTGGCGGCGCATGCGGCAAGGAGCAGAAGAAACAGCCTGTAGCTGCCCAATATCTTCATTCCGCCTCCCCCTGAGCTTTTATGCTGAGTTTCACATGGGCTGTGAGGTCGTCATAGCTGAATCTGCTTTCGTTTTTAACGCTGTATTTCAGGGACTGCAGGCGGTTTATCTCCGCCTTTATCTCCTCCTCAAACTCTGTGAGGGAGTTGAGAGTGCCGAACTCCTTTGAGGAGGCAACCACAAGGGGGTCTGTCCTGCTGATTATCACCCTGTCAAACCCTATGTGCATTATAAGCGGCTCCACAGCCTGCAAGTGCCTTATGGGGTTTTTGTTTCTGTCAGAGAGAAGTTCAAGGTAGGTAAGCAGATACCCGGAAGAAGGCGAGGAGGCGAGAAGCTCCGCTGTTTTTTCCCTGTCAGTCCGCAGGGCGGAAGCGGCTTTTGTGAGTTTCTCCATCTTTGTTTTGTAGGAGGAGAACATATGGAGATTCAGTGCTGTGAACGCAACAAGAAGCACCAGAAGGAGCGAGTTGAGAACCAGCATTGTTTTTGCGAATGCCTTCTTCTTTCTGTATTTTTCGGGTGTGAAGTCAAACTTTGCTCCGTTCAGCACAGCACCGAAGGGGAGTATTATTTTATGAAACGCATCAAACGTGCATTCGCTGAGCAGTCCATCGGGAGCGGCGCAGACGGCCTGCACTGTCTGTGCTTTGCGCACTTCGTCCGCCGTGTGCCCGTCTGTTGCGAACAGGCCGGAGAGCAGCAGCAGGTCAGGGCTTATGCCCCTGTTTCTTGTGATGTAGGCCATAGTCAGATCAAGCTCGTCTGCAAGTGCTGTTCCGTCCTGACATGGGGCAGTTCTGGCGTATAATATGTTCTCTCCGGCTGAGGCGGTGATTATTACTTTATTTTCATCCGCATATGCGTGAACAACGGTTCTGTCCGGGTACTGGGCAGCGCTTATCCCGCAGAGGGCAGCGGGGGAGAGCGTGAATATATCCGCGGCGGTGCGCTGTTCATAGTCCAGCCCGCTCTCCTGCTCGTATGTTCTGTCAGGCATTATATATACCGGGCATTCCTTTTCGCCTGAGTCTGCGGTGTTTGAGCATTTTCCGAAGACAGCGGTGCTTCTTTCGCCGGACTTCATGGACTTTGATTTAAGAAAAAGCCTGAGAGATGAGCCTTTCAGCGCGGCGGGAGCATAAACTGTCTCGGCGGAGAAATCAGGGCAGCCGCAGCAGATAACCAGTGATTCGCTCCCCTTTACGGAAAGCAGGTCATCCGCCTTTGCGGAGAATACCCCCGAAAGGACGAAGAGCCCTTTTCTCTTTTCAAAAAGGGCGGCGCGGGACGCTGTGTCCGTTCTGTTTCCTTCAAACTCTGCGGCTAAAAATTTCATAAATAAAAATACAACAACATATGAAGGAAGACAAACAGGAAAAGATGAAAGATCATTTTATTGTTTAGCCGCTTTAATGCTGATATGATGGGTTTGAGAAAAAAAAGCGGGTATTCATATGAACAGAAAAGGTTTTACTCTGGTGGAGATGGCGGTTGTTCTGGTTATTATCGGAATAATCCTCGGCATGGTGGTAAAGGGGAGAGAGCTTGTTCAGGGCGCAAAGACCAAGAGCTTCATCGTTGATGTGAAAAACCTTGAAAATATGCAGTACACATTTTACGACCGCTTCGGCAGATTTGCCGGGGACTGTGACCGTGACGGGCTTGTGGACGAAAAGGGGCTGGCTCTGAGTCTCAGCGACTTTGACGGAACCCCTTCGGGCTTATGTGCGGAAGGCACAGCGCAGGACGATCCGGACACAGCTTACAGCGAGCTTAAGGCGGTTGGAATGCTTTCAGATGAAAGCAATTCGGCTCTTGCATCTATGAAGGGCGGGTTCGGCTTTGCTTATTTCGCTCAGGATGCTGACGGCAAAAACGTGATAGTGCTCAGGGAAGTTCCCTGCTATGCGGCAGTGAGCCTTGATACGGCGATAGATAAAACAATGGACGGAACCAAAGGAAAGGTCAAAGCCGGTGTTCTGGGCAGTTCCGCATGGACAGCGGAAGGGATGTGCGGCAGCAACCTCACCGACGGTACAGTGGGCACTGTGCTTTATTATTACGACAGATAAAGTGCGCCGAAGCAGTCTTCGATATGCGTTAAAGACTGCTTCGCTTTTCAGGTCTGTTATCCTTTAACCGCTTCCATCACTCTTTTCAGCTTTTTCAGCACGTTTTCAAATTCGTTCAGCGGAATCATGTTCGGACCGTCCGATTTGGCTTCGGCGGGGTTTTCATGCACCTCGAAGAAGAAGCCCTTCACACCCACAGCCGCCGCCGCATAAGCCATGCTCGGCGCCAGTCTGCCGTCTCCGCCGCTTTTGCCTGCCAGACCGCCGGGTCTCTGCACAGAGTGGGTGGCATCCATAATCACAGGGTAGCCGAATGTGCTCATATCGATGAGGTTTCTGTAGTCCACAACAAGGTTGTTGTAGCCGAACATGCTCCCCCTTTCTGTGAGCATGATTTTATTGTTGCCCGATTCCTCAACCTTCTGCACGGGATGCTCCATGTCATAGCCGGAGAGGAACTGCGCTTTTTTGATATTTACGATTTTCCCGGTTTTAGCAGCCGCAGTCAGCAGGTCTGTCTGGCGGCAGAGAAAGGCGGGAATCTGCACTATGTCAACCACCTTGCCCACCGCTTCCGCCTGTGAGGCTTCGTGTATGTCCGTGGTAACGGGGACATTGAAGCGTGCCTTCGCCTCGGCGAGGATGGCCAGCCCTTCCTCAAGTCCGGGGCCTCTGAAAGAGGTTATGGAGGTGCGGTTGGCTTTATCAAAGGAGGCCTTGAATATGAACGTGTAACCCTGCCTTTCGGTGATCTCTTTGAGCTTTTCGCAGAGCTTCATTATCATTTCCCTGCTTTCGATAACGCAGGGGCCGGTTATTATGAACGGTTCTGTTCTGAGTTTTGCGTATAATTCTTTCATCTGTATCTTCTTTGCCTGTATTTACTGTTTTTCGGCTGTGCCTTCAAAAACTTCGCCGCTTATCACTATGCGGTATCTCAGCTTGTCCGCATCAACCTCTTTTATGGGGGCTATGTGGAGATCAAACTTCTCGGACGTACCTTCCAGAAGGAGCTTCACCCCGCCTCTGGCATCGTTCATCGGTATGCCGTTTTTAATAAATCCTATGACAGGGTAAATGTCAAGCGGGTCGGTGTTCCGCTTTCTGGTTACTGTACCCTCACCGTAAATTTCCATGGAGGTTATGGTTTTGCCGGGCAGACGGAACACCGCTTCAAAAACTGTGTCCGGTTCGCCGTCCCCTCTCACCACGTTTTTATCCCCCACCATGTCCTTTCCGCTGAGGCTTTTGATTCTTACTGTTACCGGGGCTATTTTATCGGCTTCGTCCGACGGAACATAGCGTATGGTTTTCAGCTTCGGTGCGTATGCCGCGGGTTTAACATTATGCCCTGCGAAGGTGTGGCTGCCGGATGCGCTCCCCTGAAGCATAGGGGCAATGAGTACGCCGCTTCTGGCGCTGGAAAACAGATAATCGGTTATATCGGCCTCTATCTCGTAAGGTTCCATTTTCATTACCGCGTCCCCTGAGTAAACCATTGTGGCTGTAACCGGGCTGACTTTTTCATCCGCAGTCTCGGTTATGTACCTGAAAAGGCGCATGGTTCCCGACTGCTGCTGGGGGACATGGGTGAGCACAAGGTTTGCGCTTTTTATGAATACTTCGTTGAACTCCGGCCTGTCCTTTTTGAGGGAGAAGAGAATGCCGGAGACTTTTTCGTCATTGGCGGTGACGGTCAGTGCGCCTTTTTCCGTGCGGGTCTTGCTCCCCTGTTTTACAAAGCGGGAGAACTCGGAGTTGTCCTCGGTGAGGTATATGTAGTCGGTTATCTCGGAGTATGAGTTAAGTGCCAGCTTCCACGCACCTCCGCCCCCCGTGCCTGTCCATGTGCCGTTTACAGAGTCAGGCGACAGAGTGCCTTCAAAATTTCTCACGCATTTGAAGGATGAACCGCCCGCGCGGCAGTCCAGCGTAAGGGACAGTCTGCCGTTTTCAAAGGAGCCCTTGAGCGGGTAAAGGCGCTGTCTGCCCTCTTCGCCCATAAGTGCCTTGCCGTGCACAGTGCTGCCGTAGAAGGCTAGCTTCCATACCGAACCGGCTTCCTGAGTTCCGTCCGTCTTGAATATATTCACGGAGAAAACCCCGTCCTCAATGGAGGGAGCGGCCGCTTTCTCCTGTTTTATCTCTTTAAGGTAAAAGTTTTTTGCAATGTTTACGTTCTTTTTGCCGCCCATTTTGACGGAGTATTTGTAGCTGCCGTCAGCGGCTGTTTTTACTGATTTTCCTGTTTCAAGGACAGCTACCTCGGCATTTGCCAGCGGCTTGGAATCCTCACTGAAAACCTTACCTGTTACTGTGACTTCCTTTGGCTCCTCCTCAGTGAAGCCGAGAATGTCTGAGGTGCGCTCAAACCCCTTGGCAGTTACGGAGATGCTTATGTTTCTCACGAGGAAAAACTCTATGTTCGAGAGTATGAAGCGCTGTATATTGGCGTTTATGTTTGCTGCCGCATCCATAAGGGCGAACCCGTCATCCGCCTGAATCTCCGCAACGAAGATTTTGTTGAGGAATACGATAGTGAAGTCCGCATCGTTTATGTAGGCGGATTTCGGGACATAGTAAAATACACCCTTGTCCCCGAAGCCTATCTCCTGAACCTTGCCTTTCGGGGCTTTTTTCGCCAGTTCCTCATATTTGTCAAAGGCGGTGACATAGTTGTTGTAGGCATGGACAGTGGCCTTGACATCGAATGTCTTTTTGCGCTTTATGTTCATTATCTGCTGAACATCAGGCGAGTAATAGGAGTAGGATGTGGAGTAGATAAAGCCGTTTGCCGTCTTGGCCTCCGTGATTCCCGTCCCCAGCCACCGCTCCTCCCCGCCGGTGAGTTTGGCAGGTTTGGGGAAGAACGATTTAACAGTTTCGTCAAGTTTCAGTTTCGCATCCGCCGCTCCCGTCAGTGCAAGGAATGCGGCGAGGAGTATCAGTAATTTTTTCATAAGCATTTAATTAAGATTAAACATCACGGTCTTAAGTTCAGTCATTTCTTCCACGGCAAACTTAGGGCCTTCCCTGCCTGTTCCGCTGAGCTTCACGCCGCCGTAGGGCATCTGATCCACTCTGAAAGTGGGCATGTCGTTCACCATGACACCGCCAACCTCCATATGCTCTATGGCGTAGAAGGCATTCTTTATGTCCTTGGTGAATATTCCCGCCTGCAGGCCGAACTGGGAGTTGTTCACACGCTCCACAGCCTCCTCCAGCGTTTTGTATTTCATTAGGCACACAAGGGGCGCAAACGCCTCCTCGCTGACCACGGTCATTGTCTCGTCCACATTTTCAAGCACAGTGGGTTCAAGCATTGTGCCTCTGCGTCCGCCGCCTGTGAGTATTTTTGCTCCCTTAACAGCAGCGTCCTTTATCCAGCCCTCGACTCTGGCAGCTTCTGATTCCTCAATCATGGGGCCGACAAGGATTTTCTCATCCGCCGGATCGCCGAATCCGCTTGCCTGTACGCTTTTCACGAACATATCACGGAATTCGTCATACCTGCTTTCGTGGATGTATATCCTCTGTATGCTTATACACACCTGACCGGAGTTGGCAAAGCCGCCCACCACGCATTTGGGGACTGCGTATGCGATGTCTGCGTCCTCATGGATGACAGCGGCTGAGTTTGAGCCCAGCTCAAGGGTGACTTTCTTTATGCCCGCCTTCGCTTTTATGCCGAGCCCCACTGAGGGTGAGCCTGTGAAGGTGAGCATATTAATCAGTTCTGATTCCACCATGGCGTTGCCGACAACTGAGCCTGAGCCCACCACAAGGTTTATTCCGCATTCGGGGAGCCCTGCCTCAAGGAGAACCTCAACAAGACGCACAGCGGTGAGCGGGGTTGATGAGGCAGGTTTAAGCACTATCGGGCAGCCTGCGGCTATTGCGGGGCCGACTTTGTGCGCAACTAGGTTTAAGGGGAAGTTGAAAGGGGTGATGGCTCCCACCACGCCGATGGGGAAGCGCTTATAATAGCCGAAGCGGTTTGCGCCGGAGGCTGAGGCATCGTAGGGAATAAGCTCCCCGCCGAGGCGTCTGGCTTCGTCTGCTGCGAACCTGAAATTTTCGGCGGTTCTGCCCGCTTCGCCTCTGGAAAACATTATGCCTTTGCCCGCTTCTGCGGTTATGATTTTTGCGAAGTCTTCTGAATATTCTGCGATGAGGGAGCCGGTTTTATCCAGTATGTCCCCTTTCTGTTTTGCGGTGAGCGAGGTCATGACCCTGCGCGCTTTGGATGCTGCCTGAATTGCTTTTTCCGTCAGCGCCCTGTCTGCGGTGCATACTGTGCCCGCCGCGGAGCCGTCGTAAGGGTTCTTTACCTCAAGGTATGACCCGGTGTCAGTCCATTTGCCGTCAATGAGCAGTTTCTTGAAACCCATTTTGCCCTCCTGATTTGAGAAGTACGGAAAACAAAGTGCTTAGGGCAGTGTTTCCGGATTAATCAGGTTACCAAAAAGGGCTCAGTTTTGCAACGGGAGCCGTATATCTTCTCAGCGGGCAGTTTCCGCCAGTGCTTCGCTTATGGAGGCAACGGCTATTTTTTCTTCCGATGCCTTGGCTTTCTTTTTCAGTTCCGCCAGAATGTTCGCTATCTCATCCGGCGTATGCTCCCTTCTGCCGGCAGGAAGCTCTATAATGGCGGCGCTTATGCTCAGAAGGGGAAATACCGAGTCATTTCCCTGCCTGTCCTTGCCTGTGTAGTAACCCTGCTTCACCTCAGAGGGGGAGTAGAAGGATATTACAGAATCAGTGAACTTCTTGATGGTTTTTCTGATTTTGTCAACAGCGAGGGAGCAGGCCATTCCGTTGCAGCTTATGCCGCCGAAGAAATCATCCCCGCCGACATGGCCTATGAACTCGTTTTTGCCGCTGAAATCCTTCTTGAGAATATCCGAGAAGAGAACAATAGCCCTGTCCCCCTGACGGAAGCCGAATCGGTCGTTGAACGGCTTGAAGTTGTCAAAGTCGAAATACACAAGGAAGTACTGGCTGTGCTCATCCCTGAAAGCATCGTTCAGGTAGCCGTTTATCAGGCTATTGCCTGAAAGCTTGGTCAGAGGGTTCATATCGCGGGCGAAGGCGAGGTTCTTTTCGTTCAGGGTGTTAAGGAGAGACTGGGCAGTGAGAAAGCCGAAGTATTTCAGCCCTTTGGTGATTATTACCCCGTCCGTTTCCTTGTTCGCCACGAAAAGCTCAAGTATCTTTTCGATGGGCACGTTTATTTCAACTATCGGGCATGAGGTGATGAACTTGCGTATGTTTACCGTGAGGGATCTGTTATGGAGAAGCTCCTTACCGAAGGGGTGGTAAAGGTATTCCTTGAGGTTGCGCTCGCTTATTATCCCCAGCGGCATATCGGTATCGTCCACTATCGGCACTATGGGCACGTTCATATGGTTGCGTATGTTCTCCAGAACACGTTCGGCGGATTCGCTGACGTTCACTGCGTTTAGCTTCACTATTTCGTTTGATATGAGGTAGGCATCCTCGCTGAGGTCGCGTTTGTCCGTCTGGTCTATGTACTGAACCGAGTTGTAGACGGGCATGATCTCTTTGACATCCGTTGAGGGCTTCTGTATGAAGTAACCCTGAATAAGGTCGAACCCCAGCTCCTTGCAGGTGAGGAACTCCTTCTTGGTCTCCACACCTTCTGCCACTATGGTTATGCCGAAGAAATGGGCAAGACTGGTGAGGTTGCTGCAGTATTTCTTTTTCTTGATGTCCTCGTCTATCCCCTGAATAAGGAATTTGTCTATCTTGAGGAAATTAGGCTCTGAATAGTAGAAAAGTTCGAAATTGGCGAAGCCTGCGCCGAAGTCGTCTATAGCTATGCGGCATCCGTACTGCTTCACGTTTTCGAAAATATTTTTGGTGTTCTTTATGAAGCTGTGCTTGTGGCGTTCGGATATTTCAAAGCAGAAGGCATCAGGCTCAATGTCGTTTGCGTTCAGCAGCGCCTTGGTGCGCCCCTTCTCAAAGTCGGGCATGTTTACAATGCGGATGTCGTAGTTATAGAAGAGCTTCATCTTGCGGGAGCCCTCTATGGTGCGGAACTTCATCATGGCCTTTCGCCTGAGTTCCAGGTCCACCTGAAACAGAAGGTTCTCCCTGAAGGCTGTGTCAAAAAATTCTGCTATGGAGTCAAAACCGCATTTCTCCCAGCCGCGCAGCAGCGCCTCCACGGCGAATGTCACGCCGGAAAATGGGTTTACTATGGGCTGAAATGCATGCTCTACTTTTGACAAATACTCTTTCCAATGTTGAGGAAGCATCCGCACACCTGCACATGAAGATTCACGGAAATAATATCCGTATAAATCATTATTATATTTAGGGGTGTGAAAAGGGTGACAAATGTTTGTTAATGATTTGTCAGATCGGGGGCGGGGGTTACTTTTCTATACCTTCCCTTGCCTCTACACCGCAGGAGAAGTAGTGCTTTATCTCCCTCATCTCGGTTATGAGATCCGCAAGCTCCATTATGGAGGCGGGGGCGCTTCTGCCGGTGAGAACCAGTTCGGCGGTTTTAGGGCGCATCTTAATCATATCTGCCACTTCCTCCTCCTTTATGAGGCCGAGTGAGATGGCAACGTTGATTTCGTCCAGAATCACTATGTCGTACATGCCGGAAAGGAGGGCGTTCTTTGCTTTTATCAGCCCCTGCTCGGCGAGGCGGATCTCCTCCGTGCAGGGTTCGCCGCAGATAAAGCGGTCATTGCCGTAAGCTTCCATGACTATGTTTTTTTCAAGGGAATGAACTGAGATGTTCTCGGAGTATTTTCCGCTTTTAAGGAACTGGCCTATGTACACCCTGAGCCCTGCGCCTGCGCCCCTGAGAGCCAGACCGAGTGCGGCGGTTGTTTTGCCCTTGCCCTTGCCGGTGTATATCTGCACAAATCCCCTGTTCAGCGTCATAAATAAAATCTCCGTGAGGCTTTTCTTATAAGATAGTTCCCTGAACCCCGCGTTCAAGGTTTAAGATGCTTTTTTATTCTTGCCGCGTAATCCGGGCAGATTCCGTTTATGGGACATTCCACGCATTTGGGCGCGCGGGCTGTGCATATATCCCGCCCGAAGAGTATCACCTGATGCGACCATTCCGCACTGCGCTCCGGCGGAATGATTTTTATGAGATCCTGCTCTATTTTTTCAGGGTCAGTGTTTTTTGTGAGGCCGAGGCGGAAGGCTATGCGCTTCACATGGGTGTCCACAACCACGGCGGGTCTGCCGAAGCAGTTGCCGAGGATGACATTAGCCGTTTTTCTGCCTACTCCGGGGATTTTGATCAGTTCCTCCATGGTTCCGGGCACTTCGCCGCCGTGTTCGCTGATCAGCTTTCTGCCCATCCCTATGAGGCTTTTCGCTTTATTGCGGAAGAAGCCTGTGGGTTTTATATCCGCGCACAGTTCCTCCATGTCCGCATCTGCAAGATGCTGAGGTGTAGGGTATTTCCTGAACAGTCCCTGCGTGACTATATTCACGCGCGCATCGGTGCACTGTGCGCTGAGTATTGTCGCAGTGAGGAGCTGAAAAGGGTTTTCGTGTCTTAGGGAGCATTCCGCATCTGCGTAGCGGCTGTCCAGAAATTCTATGAACTTTAAAGCGGTTTTCTTTTTATCCATTCCCCGAATCCGTATGCGTTTTCTTCAACCTTTTTTATTATGGCTTCATCTGTTGAAATGCGGAGTGTATCTTTTAGTCTACAGTCAAAAATTCTGTTTTGTTCACAATTAACTAGCCTGCTTCCTGCAAAAAGCCGGAGGCATTCGGCAGTGTCCTCCGTGTCCGTTTTTTCATCGAAAATGCAGATGTTTGCGTATTTGCGGAAAAGGAAATTATCCGCTGCCCTGTTTATATCCGCACCGTCTTTGAGGGCGATGAAGATCATCCGTCCGAACACGCCGAAGGGCGGAAACCCGAATGACACAAGCTCCGGCATAGTGCGTTTTACGGAGTTTGTGAGGAGCCTGAAAGCCGCATCCGCCAGAAGGCCGTTCTCGGCAGAGGGAGCCCCGGCTGCGGTATTGGGACAAAATGCATTTTCTGCGTGGTACGCCTTTTCAAGAGTAAAAACGGGGAAAGCCTCCTGTGCGGAATAGCCGCCAGTGTAGTTCCCGAAGGGGCCTTCCGTTGCCGTCTCCGTGAGGGAGATTTTGCCGTGAAGCACTATTTCGGAATCCGCAGGAACGCTCAGTTCTTTAATATCAGCAGTTTTCAGAGGTCTGCCTGTCAGTGCGGCTGATATTTCAAACTCGTCCGCCTTAACCGGCATTACCGAGGCGAGCATTACTGACGGCGGCGCACCGAGGCATATCGCGGCTTCAATGCTCTCTTCCCCCCGCTCCCCGGCGAGCCGCATATGCTCCGCCGCTCCGCTGCCGGGATAACAGTGGATAACAGCGCGCCTTTCATCAAGTATCTGTACGCGGTACATGCCGCAGTTCTGGGTTTTATCCTTTGTGATCACACAGGGGAGGGTGAGGGCGAAGCCGCCGTCATTTTTCCATGTGCGTATGGCGGGCAGTGAGGTGAGGTCTGAAAATTCTTTATATCTGAAACCGGGGCTGCTGACTGCCTGCGGTCTGAACTGTCCGGGAAGGGTTTCCTCAAGGAGACAGTCCGGTGCTTCATGAACGGAGTTTATGCCGATGGATTCCATGACTGCGGACTTTGAGCAAAAGGCGTTCATAACAAGGGAAAAGGCAGCGCCGGATGGGTTTTTAAACAGAAGGGCACACCTGCCGACGGCGCGTCTGGCGATTTCAGCCGCTTCAAGGTCGCATGAAACAGGTTCGGACGCTGTCTCCAGCCTGCCCGTTTCTGAGAGATGAGTGAGATAAGCCCTGAAAGAATCCCGCTCCATACTGTGAGCCTTGCTATTTGCGGCAGATTGTGGCGTCACAGATCCCGAAGGTGAAGGGGTTGAACTCCGCTTCTTTGAAGCCCGCTTCAAGGATCATTATGCGGTAGGCATCTCTCTTCGGAAATTTGTAGACAGACTCAGGCAGATATTCATATGCCTTCCTGTTGCCGGAGATAATGCCGCCTATGAAAGGGAGGATTTTGGTGAAATACAGCCTGTAAACCCATGCGAAGAAGGGGTTCTGCGGCTGGCTGAACTCAAGTATGCACGCGCATCCGCCGTCCTTAAGCACACGGTGCATTTCCCTTAACCCCTGCGCCTTGTCCGTTACGTTGCGGAAGCCGAAGGCTATCATTATACGGTCGAAGGATTTATCCTTAAACGGCAGACAGTGCGCATCACTGACGCTGAATATGCCTCCGGGCATCTTCTGCTTGCCTATCTTCATCATGTTATGGCTGAAATCACCGCCGATGAGGGTTACGTTCTTGCCTGTTTTTGTGAGCTCTATCATCATGTCCGCAGTGCCGCAGGCGAGATCGAGCACGGTCTGCCCGTCCTGAACGTTCATAAGCCTGATTGCTTTTTTGCGCCATGCGACATCCGTGCGGAAGCTCAGGGCACGGTTGAGAAAGTCGTATTTAGGGGCTATGTCATCGAACATCTGCTGAATGTCTTTTGATTTTTTTTCCAAGATCAAGTCCTTATTCATCGGTTTATCTGAAACGGACGAACATGCAGGTGAAGTCGTCCTTCTGGGAGTCCTTATCCGTTACAAGTTCGTTATATAGGTTATTAACTATGTCTTTGCAATCATCTTTTATCAGCTTTTCCACCTCCGGTACAAGCTTTTCGTGGGGGGTGTACTCAATTACCCCGTCGGTGTAAATGAAAAGCGAGGAACCGGAAGGAATGCTGACGGCTGTCTGCCTGTACTCATCCTCTATTATGCCGAGCGGGAGAAAGCCTGAGGAAAGTTCCTGCTTTTCCCCTTTGAAAAGGACGGCAGGTTCATGCCCGCAGGAGATATAGTCCAGTGTTTTCCGCTCCGGATCATACAGGGCAAAAAAGGCAGTGATGAAGCGGTCTCCGAAGCTTTTGCCTATGAGAAACCTGTTGAGGGACTCCACAAGCTTCTCAAGCACCTTCTCATGCCCTTCAAAAGCGGAGCAGAGGGAAACATAAACGCTTAAGACAACAGTGAACACCGCTGCCGAGTACCCCTTGCCGCAGACATCCGCAACACAGAAGAAGGTTCTGCCGCTGACATCGCAGATGTAGAAGAAGTCGCCCCCGGCGGTTCTGGCTGGGTAGCTTATCCCCTGAATCTCCACATCGCCGTAAACACGCACGTCACGCTGAACAAATTTATTCAGTATATCGCCCGTGGTGCGCATCTCCATCTCCTCCATCTTGAGGCGGGTCATGGTTTCGTGGTTCAGGGCGTTTTCCACGGCGATGGAAACTATTGATGATACTATGTCAGAAAATTCCTTGTCCGGCACTATATCGAACTGGATGTTGAACAGCAGGATAACAATATCCTGCGCTGGCTCAAACACCACAAACAGGTTTTTTATATTGAATTCACCTGCGTCTATGCCGTATTCGATGAATTCCGTCCGGCGGTTTTCCATCACATAGTCGTACAGGGGTATGCCATTTATTCTGATAAGCTCACGGACTGATATTTCCTCCAGCCCGATTGCATTAAAGTTATCCTTGTGGATTGCACATGCTGCCTCAGCGGAGAAGACCTCCATGAAGAAGTTGAGCGAAACCGCCAGCACCTCTTCAAGCTCTATCGCCTTGAAGATCATGCTCCCTTTTTTCACAAAGTCTATCTTCTTCTGGTAGTTGACATAGGTACTCAGGCTGCTGTCGCGGGCTCTGAGTTCGTCCAGCCTGCTGCCCAGATACTGGGAGTAGGGTTCAAGCATGGTGAGGGCATCCTTCCCTGCTTCCTCATGAAAGGTGATACATGCCATCACGTTACCTCTGCTTTCAAGGAAAAAGGAGGAGTCCAGATTGATTGTTTCATCGAAAAAATCCACGCTTTTGCTGTTTTCCGAAACCGCCGCGCCTTCATAGCCGAGGTCAAAAATATCAAACGTGGCAGACGAGCGTGAATGTCTGCCTGAGACAGCCTCACAGAGGTTTCCTTCGCACTTCCATATGGTGAATGCGCCGGATTCTTCAGATTCGAGAAAATTGTACAGCCTTGTGAAAAACTCGTTTGTACTCTGGGAAAAGAAAGTGTCAAAAAGCTGTTTATTGAGTATCAGCATTCATTTCATCCGTTTTTGTATCTAAAATTTCGGCTACGGCGGAGTGCACATCGTCATAGCTCCTGCCGAAGTCCTGAGCTATTTCGCCTATTATCTCCTGCCTTAAATCTCTGTGTCTTTCTATTTTGTTGGCGTAATAAACTATTTTGGAGTACGTGTCTTCCGCTTTATCATGGTGGTTCATAACGGCTGTAGCTATGCTGTCCGCCACTGCCCACTTTTTGAGGACTGTTCCGCCCACAGTGGAATGGTCTATGCCGAGCTGCGCGAGTTCGTCTTCCGTTGTGTCCACTTCCTGCACAAGGAAGTCCACAAGGATCGACTTGCCGATGTCATGCATCAGCCCGGCGAGGTAAAGCGCGTCCGCATCCTCGCCCAGCATTTCCGCCAGTGATTCGGAAAGCATGGCCACAGCCACTGAGTGTTCCCATATGCCCTGCCCGGTGGACTTGTAGAGGTTGAAATGCTTGTTGTAGTAACCCTCAGTGGAGACCGCGAGGGCAAGGTTCTTCACAGTGTTTATCCCCAGCAGAACCGTGGCGCGGTCTATGCTGCTTATTTCCTGCCTGAGTCCGTAAAAGGGCGAATTGACAAGCTTTATGATTTTAGAGGAGATCCCCTGATCTTTTTTGATTTTTACTATGAAGTCCTTGATCTGCGAGTTGTCGCTTCTGGAAAGACGGAGAAGTTCCTTAGCCAGTGCGGGCAGGGCGGGTATGCTTTCCGCCTTGGCGAGAACCTTGGCCTTGAGTGTGTCAAGCTCGCCGCTGCTGCGGCCTTTGTTGGTGGAGGCCATAGACACGGAGAGCTTTTTCAGCACATCCTCCTTTTTGAGCGGCGGGGTGAAAATACCTGAAATATAATACTGACGGATAGATTCCACCACCCGTCTGTCTTTTGTAGTTATGAAGAAAAAGGACGGAACGCTGAACTTTTTCGGCAGTTTGAATAGGGTTTCAAGGCTGTCTATCTCTATAATGAGCAAATCCTCATCCCCCTCCTGCACGAACTGGCATTCGTCTTTCAGCAGGAGCAGAAACTGCTTCAGGTTGTCCTTTGAGCCTCTGTAAGCTATTTTTTTCAAGGTCTGCGGCTCCTTCTCAGTTTTTGAAGTTGCTGTTTATCTTGTCTATCAGCTCTTTCGGGCTGAAAGGCTTAGTAAGGTAATACTCCGCCCCTGCGGCTCCGCCTTTCTCTATGTCTCCTGCTTCCGCCATGGCAGTGAGGAGAATAACAGGCACATCCTTAAGCTCCGGGTCGGCTTTGAGCGCTTCACAGGCTTCCAGTCCGTTCATTTCCGGCATCATAATATCCAGAACAATCACGTCAGGCTTCTGCTCCTTTGCCATTTCCAGAGCCTGCCTGCCGTTTCCCGCCTCCAGAACGGCAAAGCCCGCTTTTTTCAGATGAAGAGCAACCACCTTTCGCAGCCGCAGCTCATCGTCTGCAATCAAGATTTTCATAGTCAAACCTCATGGATATGGAATTTGAGTCATATTCTAATACTATACCGACTTTTTTAAACATTTCGGAGAAAATTTGTATAATTTCCGGAAAGCCGGTAAATCCGTTACTGCATTTTATGGAGAGAAGGGGGAGTTTTCCTTTTATCTCCAGTTTGCCTGATGAGGTTTTGACAGCTTCATAAAGTATTATAAGAAAAATGCTTTTCAGCAGGTAAGCGTTATTTCTGACCTTGAAATCACTGTCTATGTCAAGCTCCAGATCTGTTTCCGGTGTTTCGCTGAGAACGCATGTTTTTTCCAGAAGGTGTTCTGTGAGCTTGCCGATTTCAATTTCATCGTCACGTTTTTCTATTTCGTCCGCGATTATATATCTGAAAGTGGCGCTCATGCCGCGGTCAAAAAGGTCAAGCAGAAAGCCCGACTGCGCCACAAGCTCCATCATTTCGCCCGTATCATCGTCAAACCCGTCCTTCACCGCCTCCATCATCGCAACAATGGTTGAGGTTGAGGTGCGTATGTTATGTGAGAAATATTTATAAACCATAAGGAGGTCGGTGTTGCATTCTCTGGGTTTTCCGTTCATTCTCAGGCTCCTTTCCGTAAAGAGAGATACTTAGATTATAAATTATTCGTCCGTATTTTCAATGAATTTACAGGGTTGCAGGCATGCGGGGTTTGCTTTAATATGATTTCAGCAGTAAAGAGCAGTGCCGGAGGGCTTGATGGAAACAATTTTTACTAAGATTATAAACGGCGAAATCCCCAGTGCGAAGGTTTATGAGGATGATGATTTTCTGGCGATTCTGGACATCCGCCCGGTTAATTTCGGGCATACTCTGCTTATTCCCAAGAAATATTTTGTGAATGTATTCGATGCTCCTCTTGATGTGGCGGCAAAGATTTATCCCGTGCTCACAAAAATAGCAAACGGCATGAAAGAAGCGCTTAACTGTGACGGTGTGAATATTTATCAGAATAACGGAGCCGCCGCCGGACAGGAGGTCTTTCATGCGCACCTGCACATTGTCCCCAGATATGCGGGGGATGAGGTGCGCTTTTCCGCCAGACACGTAAGCTACGACACCCCGCAGGCTATGCAGGAGTTCGCCGCGAAGATCGCAAAGGAAATTAAATAACGTTTTTGCGTATTTTCGTTAGTTAATTTCAGTTTTTCTGTTGTAAGTAACACGCGTGTTAGTTATTATATTTTAAATAACTTAAAATGCGTTTTTCGTTAGTTAGGTGGATTGTGGATAATGGTAAAAGAATAGGGCGGTATATTAAAAGCTCCGTTGTCGGAGGCGAGTATTACAGTGCTTATTTGCCCAAACCTCTGCCGCCGGATCCCCCCATAAATATGGCTGAAATATACCCGCTGCTTGACAGGGCATCAGTTGCAGTGGGCAGGCTTGACGGTCTCAGTGTCGTTCTGCCTGATCCGCAGCTTTTTCTTTATATGTATGTAAGAAAAGAGGCTCTTCTTTCTTCTCAGATAGAGGGGACGCAATCATCATTTTCCGATCTGCTTATTTATGAAAACGATGAGGTTCCGGGTGTGCCTGTTGATGATGTGGCAGAGGTTTCAAGCTATGTTGCTGCCATGAATCACGGACTGGAGCGGCTCAGGGATTTTCCGCTTTCGCTTCGGCTTATAAAAGAGATACACACTATACTCATGACTAATGCGCGCGGCGGAACAAAACAGCCGGGTGAATTTCGTACAACGCAGAACTGGATAGGAGGAAGCAGACCGGGAAATGCGCGGTTTGTTCCTCCACCGCCTGAATATGTGATGGAATGTCTGGATAACTTTGAGAAATTCCTCCATGACGAAAGAGTTAAAATGCCGGCATTGATAAAGGCCGCTGTGGCGCATGTTCAGTTTGAAACAATCCACCCTTTTCTTGACGGCAACGGACGTTTGGGGAGGCTACTGATTACTTTTCTTTTATGCGTTGACGGTCTGCTGAAGGAACCGCTGCTTTATCTCAGCCTCTATTTTAAAAACCGGAGAGATGAGTATTACAGCCATTTGCAGAGTGTCAGGGAGAAGGGCGAGTGGGAGGAGTGGGTAAAGTTTTTTCTGGAGGGTGTTGAGGCTACAGCAGGACAGGCAACGGAAACAGCCAGAAAAATTATATCTCTCTTTGATGCGGATAGAAAAAAGATTGAAAGTTCAGAAAAATCAAACGCTTCTGTGCTTACAATACATAAATATATGCAGAGCCATCCTATTGTGAGTACAGCGAAACTTAAGGATGCCTGCGGAATGTCACTGCCTACGGTGCTGAGAAATCTGGCTGTTCTGGAATCCATGAACATTGTCAAAGAGATAACCGGAAAGGAACGCCGCCGGGTATATACTTATATGGACTATATAAATATACTTAATGAAGGTACAGAACCAATAAGATAGTAAATAAACTCAAAGGGAAACAGAATGTCAAAACTGCCGAATTGTCCGCAATGCGGATCAGAATACACTTACGAGGACGGAGCGCTTTTTATCTGCCCCGAATGCGCTCATGAATGGAACGCAGCCGAAGAGGCGGAAGCCGCACCAGCAGGAACTGCCGTGCGCGATGCCTATGGAAACGAGCTTAACGAAGGTGACAGTATCACTGTTATAAAAGACCTGAAAATCAAGGGCTCATCCCAGGTGGTGAAGGTCGGCACGAAGGTGAAGAACATCCGCCTTGTGGACGGCGACCACAACATTGACTGCAAAATAGACGGCATAGGCGCCATGAAGCTGAAATCGGAGTTTGTGAAGAAGGGCTAATACATCATTCCGAACAGCCAGAGCGGGATTCTGTTTCCGTGGCCTATTTCAATGCCGTCAGAAACAACGAACGCGTTATCAATGTCTTTAATCTGGCGGGAGTTTTTACTTTTCCCGCCGATTTCAAATACCCGCCCGCCCGCTGAATAGTCGCCATTTTTGGCATATTCCACTGAGACAGGCAGAAAATTATCCTGCATGCGGTAGAAGTTCCCCGTCTGATTGATGAAGAAAACCTCTCTGACTGTTCCTATGTCCGGTTTGGAGCTGATTGCATAGAGAATATTCGGGTTGGCTATCAGCAGTTTTTCTGTTTTCCGCACGGCTCCGTCACCTCTTCCTTCCGGTTTGATAAGGTTTACCAACCCTGCTTCACGGAGATAGATCAGATACTCGTTCATTGTGACCCTGTCTATGCCTGTTGCTTGTGCCAGTCCGGTTTTTTTCATTTCATACGGAGGTGTTACTGCCAGCATATACAGCAGTTTTTTAATCTGATGAATCTTGGCATATTTTATATCGCACACAAATCCCATATCTGTTTCCAGAACCTCTTTAATGGTATTTGCGAGACGCATATGGAATGTGGCTTTGTCCGAAAGAAAAAACGGATAACAGCCGTGCGACAGGTATTCAGTGAAATATTTCAGTATCTTCGGTGTTTTTTCGTATATTCCGCCCGCTATGCCTGCGTGATCTGTAATTATATCCTCAATATCATAGGGCGCATAGCCGCAGTTGTGGGCAAGGTTCAGGTACTCCCTGAAAGACAGCCCGTCCAGATGGTAAAACACTGCTCTGCGGCTTAGGTCTGCATCCTGCATATTCATCTGAAGAAGGCTGGAGCCTGAAAAAACAACCTTAAGATCCGGTCTTGTGTCATGTATTGCTTTAATGTGTTTTGACCAGTCAGGATATTTATGCACTTCGTCCAGACAAAGAAGCTCGCCTCCGCTTTTAGCAAATTCAGCAGCAAAATCATTCAGCGGCATATCCTGAAAACGCGGGTTGTCAACTGATACATAAAGCGCATTCCCGTTTCCTTTATCAGCGGATTTGAGGAACTGCATCATAAGTGTTGTCTTGCCCGTTCCCCGCGCACCGAGTATGCCGATGCAGGGGTTGTTCCAGTTAATTTTTCCGTAAAGATAACGGGCATTTTTCTCAGGTATTTTTTTAAGCAGAAGAGCCTGTTCCGCAAACCATATATCAAAATCGAACATTACATCACCTATGTAAAATATAACTTACATATTTTATTGTGTATTGTAAAGTATAATTTACATAGATGCGTTTTCATGCCCATCCCCCTTGACACCTTTATTACCGAGACCAATTATTATTAATATAGGCTGTCGGCAGAGGCATTGCCGGCAGTCATGATTCTGAGGAAAGCTTGAGGCGCGTTTCAACACAATTACGGAGGAACAGCATGAAAGCTCTTATTTACAAAGGTCCCGGACAAAAAGCTCTGGAAGACCGCCCCATGCCGGACATTCAGTCCGCAGGGGATGCGGTAGTCAAAATAACCAAAACAACCATATGCGGCACAGATCTGCACATTCTCAAAGGCGATGTTCCGTCATGCGCCCCCGGACGTATTCTGGGGCATGAAGGTGTGGGAATTGTGGAGAAAGTCGGCAGCGGAGTGGTCTCATTCAAAAAAGGCGACCGTGTGCTTATCTCCTGCATATCCGCTTGCGGAAGATGCGAATTTTGCCGTAAGGGAATGTTCTCCCACTGCACAACCGGCGGATGGATGCTGGGTAACACCATAGACGGCACTCAGGCGGAGTATGTGCGCATACCCCATGCGGAGACCAGCCTTTACCACATACCGAAGGGTGTGGATGAGGAGGCTCTGGTCATGCTCAGCGATATTCTGCCCACAGGGTTTGAGTGCGGCGTTCTCAACGGCCGTGTTGCTCCCGGAAGCTCTGTAGCCATAGTCGGCGCGGGTCCCATAGGGCTTGCGGCTCTGCTGACTGCGAAGTTCTACTCACCAGCGGAAATTATAGTGATAGACCTTGATGACAACCGCCTCTCCGTTGCTAAGCACTTCGGCGCAACTCACACCATAAACAGCGGAGACGGCAAAGCGATTGAAAAGGTTATGGAAATCACAGGCGGTAAAGGGGTGGACACATCCATAGAAGCCGTGGGGGTTCCCGCAACATTTGTTCTTTGCCAGAGGATAGTGGCGGCGGGAGGAACAATTGCCAACATAGGTGTGCACGGCGTAAAGGCTGATCTGCACCTTGAGGATCTCTGGTCGCACAATATCACAATCACCACCAGACTGGTGGACACGGTGAGTACGCCCATGCTCCTTAAAACTGTTCAGGCTCAGAAGATAGAGCCTAAGCTTCTGATTACTCACAGGTTCAAACTGGCTGATGTCATGAAGGCTTACGAGGTGTTCGGGCACGCCGCAGACACTAAGGCTCTTAAAGTGATTATCGAAGCTGAGTAGAAAAAATGTACCGGCGGGGACAGGCTCCCCGCCTTCGGGTTTGTTATTTATCCAATGTTTTCATTCCCTCTGCACCGTATCTGTCTCCTGCTATATGCTTCCAGTCTATTATTCTTTCAAGATGGTCAACCTGTTCGGGAGAAAGACGGAAATTGGCAGCGTTAATGTTGTCTTCCAGATACTTAAGCCGTTTTGTGCCGGGAATGGGAACAATGTCCTCTCCTTTGGTGAGAATCCATGCTATTGCGAGCTGCGCAGGAGTGCACCCGACACTCTCAGCCATCTTTTTGTATTCGGCAAGCATCATTGCGTTTTTACGCATATTCTCCCCCATAAAGCGGGGGTTATTTCTGCGGAAATCATCAGGCGCTAAGGATTCGGCAGATTCGATATTGCCGGAAAGAAAGCCTCTGCCTAATGGGCTGTAAGCCACGATTCCTATCCCAAGTTCTCTGCATGTGTCAAGCAGTCCGTTTTCTTCAATATTCCTTGTCCAGAGGGAATATTCCACCTGCACAGCCGTGATAGGATAAACAGCGTGGGCTCTCCTCAGATTATGCGCACTCACTTCCGAAAGACCTATATGGCAAACTTTGCCCGCCTTTATCAGCTCAGCCATAGCACTGACAGTCTCCTCTATTTCTGTATCAGGATCTTTTCTGTGCATATAGTAAAGGTCTATGACATCAACTCCAAGGCGCTTCAGACTGGCATCGCAAGCCTGTTTGACATATTCGGGACTGCCGTTAACGCCTCTTTTTTCGGGATCATCGGAACGGACAATACCGAACTTAGTGGCGAGAACAATGCGGTCTCGTATACCCTGAACAGCTTTTCCGACAAGGGTCTCGTTATGTCCCCTGCCGTACATATCTGCCGTATCCAGCATTGTTACGCCTTTTTCAACTGCGGTACGGATGACTTTTAAGGACTCCGCCTCATCAGCCTGACCGTAAAATTCGCTCATGCCCATGCAGCCCAGACCTATTTCAGCAGACTTAAGCCCAGTCTTTCCCAACATCCGTTCTTTCATGCAGGACCTCCTTGATAAAGTAAACTATACAGTGTAGTTTACTTATTGCTTATGATAAGTTAAGATGATCTTTATCTTTTAAGCGCTTGCCGTTATACTCACCCGGACAGGAGCAGAGAGGAATGATTCAGAAAAAAACGAAGAACAGCCGCACGGAAATAAAGCGTTTAGCCGCTCTGGAGGCGGCAGCGGAGCTGTTTCTTGGAAAAGGGTACGGCAGTGTGAGCATGGACGAGATTGCGGCAAAAGCCGAAATCTCCAAACGTACACTGTATAACTATTTCCCTGCGAAGGATCTTCTGTTCGGTGAGGTTGTTCGCTTCATATGGAGCGGGCTCAATATGCCGGAACTCCCTCCTGCTAAGGGGAGCGACATACGGGAAACCCTTAATTCCTTTTCATCAAAGCTGCTTGCGGTGCTGCGCTCGGAAAGGTTTATCAGCCTTCTTCGTCTGGTTATGGGAGAATCCGGCAGATTCCCTGAACTCACGAAGTTTTATTCCGAAAACGGAATCACACTCATTCTTGCCAATCTGGCTGAATATTTCAGGGAATGCACTGAGTTGGGCATGCTGAAAACTGATCGTCCTGATATAGCCTCACAGCAGTATTTGGGCATGATTAAGGAAAGCCTTTTTTGGCCTGTGCTGCTGGGTGTGTTTCCCATGCCTTCAAAAGAGCACGATGAGGATGTCATGGAGAAAGCAGCGGATCTGATTCTTACAGTGTATTCCTTTTCTTAAATTATCCAGCCGCACGGCGCAGTTCCATGAACGGAACTGCACTACGTTCTGAATCTGTTTACTGAGTCATTCATTTCCTCAGCCAGTCTGCTGAGCCCGTGGAGACTTTCGGAGACTGATACTGTGTCTGCACTGCTGTTTTCAACATCTGAAGAGATTCTGTGTATGCTTTCGGTCACCGACTGAACAGCGCTGTTCTGCTCATTAACAGTGGTTTCTATGTTTGAATTGGCTTTATGGATGTCCTCCACAGAAGAAACTATCTGCACGAAGAGCCCGTTTGCTTTTTCGATTACCTTTTCCCCGTCCTGAACGGTTTTTTCCGCGCTGCGCATCTGAGAAGTTGCATTGCCGGATTCCTTCTGGAGGAGGGAGATTATACCGCCTATCTCTGTTGTGGCGGACTGAGTGCGTTCTGCGAGCTTGCGAACCTCGTCTGCAACCACGGCAAAGCCACGTCCGGCTTCTCCCGCTCTTGCGGCTTCTATTGCCGCATTGAGTGCAAGGAGGTTTGTCTGGTCAGCGATGTCACTTATTACACTGAGTATTTCGCCGATGCGGGAGGACGATTCCCCCAGTCCGCTGATTATTTCCGCAAGGTCATTCACCCCTTTTCTTATGGAGGTTATGCTGGAAACAACTTCATTAAGAGCGCCCATCCCATCACGGGTAACTCCTGCGGCGGAATCTGCTTTAGTGAGCGCTTCCTGAACATTGTCAAGCACTGTGCCGGAGGTTACGGACATTTCCTCCATTGCGGAGGCTATTTCGCTTATTCTGCCTGACTGCCTCCCCAGAGATGCGGAAAGCCCGGCAGCAAGGCCGGTTATCTCCGTTGAGCCGGAGTTGAGCTCATCTGCCTTATCCTTAACATCCGTCACAATATCCTGCACCATGCCCACGAACGTGTTTATATAGCCTGTGAGGATTATTATTTCGTTGCCTGATTTACCGTCCGTGCCTGTGCCCATGTCTATTCGTTTTGTAAGATCGGCATCGCCTGAAACAAGCTCCTGCATGCGCTCTGTAACAAGTTTCAGGGGCTTGAGCACTATGCTGTTTATGAAGAAAAGCATGATGACAACCACTGTGGCAGTGATTACGCACCCTGTGAGTATGAGTGTCATTCTGAGGCTGCGTGCATCACGCAGGGCTTCGTTATCGTCCATTTCAACGAGAATGCCCCAGTTGAGGCCGGGTATATCGAGTTTGGAGTATGAGCTCAGAACCTTTTTACCGGAGTAGTTCCTGCTTATCTGCGAACCGGATTCGCCTTTCAGGGCGCGTCTGGCGGAATCACTTTCCGCGCTGAAAAAACCAATCACAGTGCCGAGCTTTTTCACCAGCGGGTCGTTATTTTCATCAACAAACCTGTTGTCGCTGCGCATGGTGAAATCCTCGCCCACTATATAGCTGTCGCCTGTGTCTCCTAGCCCGGCTTCCTTATATTTCCCGCCGAAGCTCATTACATCGTCTATCTTTGTGATGGGCATCTGGAAAACAAGGACACCGAGGAGCACTCCGTTTTTATACACAGGGGATGATATGAAGGAGGCGGAAAGGTTGTAGCTGGGTTCATAGGGTCTGAAATCGTTTATATATGTTTCCCCTTCTTTCAGTTTCATACCATGCTGAAACGCGTCACCCAGACCGGTATCCGCATAGGGACCGCTGAAGAGGTTGGTTGCGTAATCTTTTTCCTTGAAAACAGTGTAAACAAGGTCGCCGTTTGTGTTGAAAAGGAAAATATCGTAAAGAGAGAACTCCTTAAGCATCAGGTTAAATTCAGGGTGAAACTTTTCGTGGATTTCGGTGTAGGAGGAGTGGAAGCCTAACGGACGGATAAGATTGTTCTTTTCGCCTATCTGCTCAGGGTTGCTTACAATGTAGAGATACTGTGCAGCCCGCCCGTTGGGGTTTTCCGGGATGTACTCTGCGGTTGCTCTTCTCCGGGCACTCTTCGGAACATCATAATTAACGCTGTCCAGATAAAGCTGTTCGTAATGCTCCTCCATATCCTCTTTTATCAGATCATAGATTATTCCGGTTTCAGCCTCGATTGAATAGAAAGCGGTGCTGAACTCATCCAGTGCCTGCTTGACCTGCGTTCCCGCGGCGGAAGAAACTATTAGTGAGGAAAGCTGCGAAAAGTAGTCCTCAACATGGTTCTTTTTTGCTTCCCTGACGGAATTCATCTGAGCCAGTTTCATTTCGGTTGCAGAGCGGAAGCTTTTGTTGACAGTGATAAAAGTTATGACAGAACTCAATAGAAGAAGACAAAAGAACACAGCGCCAATAAGCCTTAGCTTAACGGAAAGATTTGCGGACATAAAAACCTCGCAGTCAAATTGACCTGAGGGTTACGATAAAAATAACAGGCTTAAAGATGAATTTTCAGAATAATATCACAATGTGCGGCAAAGGCAAACGTTTGTTAAATAAAACAGCGGCCGGCAGTGAGGCAGACCGCTGTATCTCTGAAAGGATTATTCAGTTTTGAAGCCGGAGGTCATCTGCATAAGGTCGTTTGCCTGTTTTTGCAGGTGAGCTACGGTCTCGCTCACTGTCTGCACTGCGTAAACGCTCTGCTCCACACCCGTGGTAACGCTGTCCAGCCTGTGGCTTATGTTCACCAGTGCGTTGGTCTGTGCTGTTACTGAGTGAGCCATAACATCGTTTACCGATTTTATCTGATCCATTGATTTGACAATCCCGTCAAAGCTTTCCTTCGCTTCGCCTATTATGCTCACGCCTTTTTCAACTGTGACGGAGGCCTTGCCCATGGTGTCTGTAACTGTTCTGGTCTCGCTCTGAAGAGAGTTGATGATACCGCCTATCTCCTGAGTTGCCCTCTGGGTTTTTTCAGCCAGCTTGCGCACCTCGTCCGCCACAACGGCAAAGCCGCGTCCCGCTTCGCCTGCTCTGGCAGCTTCTATTGCAGCGTTGAGGGCAAGGAGGTTTGTCTGGTCGGCTATGTCGTTTATTACTCCGATGATGTTTCCGATCTCCTGAGATGATTCGGAAAGGTTCTGCACAGTTCCGCCCAGTTCGGAAACTTTCTGTTTGATGTCGGTTATTATCCGCATGGATTCATCAAGTTTGCGTGCGCCGTCTCTGGTTTTTGCCACAGTGCTGTCTGTCTGCTCAGCAACCTTTTCAAGGTTCTGCTCAACCTGATCGGTGTTCTCGCGCACGGTTATGATTTCGCCGTTGATCTCCTTGAGCTCTGTTGTCTGCTGCGTGAATGTGCTTGAGAACTCCTCGGTAGTGGAGGCCAGTTCGTTATTTATACTGGAGAGCTCTATGGTGCTTGATTTTACCTGATATATTATGCCGCGGAGATTTTCTATGAATGCATTCATGAATCTGGCGAGCATGCCGAGTTCATCCTCCCTTTTCAGGGCGATTTTCTTCGTCAGGTCTTTTTCATCGGTCATTTTATCTTTCAGAAAGATGATGTCAGTGGAGAGAACCCCTGTAACCACAATGACCACCAGACAGAGCAGTACAAGGGCTGTTACGTGTATCCATGCGAGGTTTTTCATCACCGTTCTCTGGTGCGCAAGGAACTCATACTCCTTGGAGCCTGCGGCTATAACCCAGCCGGTTTTATCAAAGGTGCTGTAGCTGAACATCATGTTCTCGCCGTTTTTGGGGTATATGATTCCGCCGCTGCCTGTCTCTATCATTGTTCTGATGTATTCTTTGCCGTTATCGTCCTTTTCTTCCATGCCGTTCTGCCCTTCCATGGTTTGGTGGAGCAGGTAGGTCCCGTCGGAATTAAGTATGAAAGGGGAACCGGTTTCACCTATTCTGACACTGTTAAAAGCCTTTCTGAGATCATTGAGAAGCACTTTTTCCGAGATCCCCACATAAAGAACGCCAATAAGCCGTCCGTTTTCGGTTATGGGCTCATACACTGTCCAGTACCATCCGCTTACTACGAATGCCCTGCCTTTGTATGTTTTGCCGGACGAAACTGTACGGTAAACTTCTGAATCTTTCGGGATGTATGTTCCTATTGCTCTCTCGCCGTCTGCCTTGTGGACATTAGTGGTTATGCGGAGCAGCCCCTTGTCGAATGCCTGAAAAACTGTTGAGGTAAGCCCCTCTATATTTGCCTGCTCAACAATGCTGTCCACCATTTCAAAGTTGGTGTAAACCTTTTTGCCGTTATAGCGCATCATTGGAATGTGTATGCTTTCCTTATTTCCGGTAACCTGATTAACGGCATCCACGGAGAGCTCCGAACTGCTGTCAATAGAGAATGCGCCGCCGCTGTAGAGAACGGTTTTAAATTCGCTGAAATTTGACTGAACAACCTTGAGGGATTGATCGTAAAACAGTGAAATTGTTTCATTAAGAAGTGATGCCGTTGCCGAAAGCTGGTTTCTGGTTTCTGCCAGCATTTCTTTTTTCACACCGCCTGATGTCATGGCTGCGAGTATAAAGAAGATAATGAGCAGGGGACCGCCGAAGAAGAGGGAATACTTGACGCGGATGCTTCTGATTTTCATTTTTACCACCGGAATATAAAGAATTCATAAAAGTTATCTGGCTGTGATTAGTGAGACCCCAATAAGCGAGCAGCAGCCGGATATAATTTGTGTGACATACACCCGTTTGAATAACTTTTAATATGTTGTATAAGGTTATAAAGTGTGCATCATCTGTAACAAGTCAAGATTTTTTTTACAGACGATGCATCAAATTAATTATTTATAATATGTATTTAAGGTCAAGCCCCGGTAATCAGGGGCTTTGTTGCGATTATGTTAACTTTTAAAAAACAGGGCGTTCCGTCCGACCGTCACTTGCTTAAGTCCGGTTCCCATTTCAGCCATGATGACTTCGGGTCAGAATGCAGGCTGAAAATATGCCCGTTTTCTGCGTTACTCCCTGCATGATCCGGCGTAGCAAAGGAGATTCCGCCTATTAAGAGAGTTTTAACCGACTCGGTTTTCACTTTTATCCCGAAGAGGTTTATTTTTGTTCCGACACCGCCTGAGTTCCAGAACACTGAGTTTTCCTTCACTAAACGGCGGTATTTTTCATCAATGAATACAGATACTTCCACACTGCGTCCGTCCGCGCTGAGACTGATGTTTTCCACTCCGCCTGTTTCTATCTGCCTGTAAAAAACGGGTGAGCCCTTCTCCAGAGAGTGGCGTGCGGGGGAGACCAGCCTGATCCGCAGCCCTTCCCTGCCTTCAAAGGGGGAGGGAGCTTCCGCAAGGGCAGTGAACTCCGCCGCAGGACGGCCGCTGCCGTTTTTCATAGCTATCTTTGTGCCGAAGATGGCGGAATCGAGGTTTTCTATGCCGTCCGGGGAGATTCTGATGTTCTCCGTCCAGAAGAGCGCACCTTCCGCCAATCCGTCAGAAAACTCATCGCTCACCAGAACTGCCGTGCGGGTTCTGCCGTCTTTTACTGCGGATTCCGCCGCATAACCCGCTGTTGCACCGCCGTTTATGAGAGGTGCGCCTTTCTTTATATCAACGGGGAAGGGGAAGGTGACGTAAATTCTTGTCATATCTGCTTCCCTCGCGGACTGAGCATCGGGGTAGAGGATGCCTGTTCCTGCTGCTTTTCTGAAACTGTCGAAGAACACTGCATCTTCAATGTATGTTTTTACAGGCTTTGATTTAAAGCTGAAGCCCGATGTGTCAGCGCGCATTTCCATGCCGCCCTCCAGCCAGAAGCGGGTTTTGTCATTCACAAATCCGGCAAACTCAGGCTTTATAAAAAGCGTCAGACGGGCATTTCCGTCTTTACCGGGCTTAACCTGCATGACTGTTCCGGCGTTCATGTTGCGGTAGTACACATCAGCCCCTTCCGCCGGGGGAACGGCATTTGCCGCGGTGAGTATAATGCTTTTGCCGCTGCCCGCGAGCATTATCGCTTTTTCAGCATCGCTCCTGCTTTCGTAAAGGGTGTATGTGCCGTTATCGCATGAAAGCAGCTTCTTATCGGGATTAAAGAAGGCGATGCCGCCCCCGATAGCTGTTTTCAGTGCCGGAGCCTGAATCCTTAAGCCGGCTGCATCCGCCTCGAAACTTATTCCGCCTGATTTGTGAAAAACGGAGTGGGCGGTAACAAGCCCCGCATACTCAGGGTAGATAAGCAGTTCAGCGAGAATACCGCTTCCGGATTTGTTAAGGGAGAAACCCCCTGTTTCACCGACCTTTACCCCCCTGAAATAGAGCGGATCTCCTGCTGATATTTCTTCTGCATCGGCTGAAGCGAGCATGATTGTTTTTATGCCAGTATCTTTATAATATGCCTTTTTCGCATCGGCCGAGTTTTCATAAAGGATGTCGGAGGATGCTCCGCGTCCGAAATGCTCAGCTTTTATACCGCCTTTAAGCAGCGCAGTGAGCGAACCTGTGTTTATGGCAAGCCCTTCGGAGTCAAGGCGGAGGTTCAGCCCCTCATCCCTGCTGAAATAAAGCCCTTCATCCGCCAGCCCTGCATAGTTTTTGTATATCACTGCATCAACTTCAACAGAGCGGTTTTTGCTGAGCCTTACATCCGTGATATGGCCTATCTGAATGTTTTTGAAATATATGGCGCTCATAACATCCAGAGAACCTTTGGCAGAAGCAGTGAGGGTGATTCTGTGACCGTCTCTTTCCCCTTTTGCCGGAGCATGCTCCGACAGAGCAAATTCGGAGGCGGGTTCACCGCCGCCCGGAAAGACTTCGATGTAAACTCCGGTGAGTATGGTTGAAAGTCCGGTTACTCCCGTCATTGAGAAGGCAGGTTTCACCAGCACGAAGCTGGAGCCCTTTCCTGCGAAGCCTTCAAATTTCCTGTTCAGGCGAAC
Source organism: Geovibrio ferrireducens (assembly GCF_026226615.1). Classification (NCBI taxonomy): domain Bacteria; kingdom Pseudomonadati; phylum Deferribacterota; class Deferribacteres; order Deferribacterales; family Geovibrionaceae; genus Geovibrio; species Geovibrio ferrireducens. The sequence goes on along the minus strand of NZ_JAJAPB010000001.1, from coordinate 131,713 downwards.
ATGGGCAGTTATCTCGCTGTAGTCGGCAGAGGGGGCAACTCCGGTCACCAGTCCGGCGGGAAGCCCCATAAACATCACAGGGGTTCGCCCCGCCTTTATTCCGGCAGCGTCCTTCATTTTCAGGGTGATCACGTTTTCAGAAAGCGTGCTCTCTCTTTCGGAGCCGTACAGTTTGAAAAGATGCCCTGTTTCGGCAGGCTCACCTGCTTCGTCCTCCGGGTTGTCAAAGGCTATGCCGCCGCTTATCAGGCTGCCCAGAGGGGGGGTCTCCATGCTGAATCCTGCCGCATCAAACTTTACCTCAAGCCCGCCCACATCCCAGAAGGTTGTGGCTGTTGTTACGTACTGTCTGTACTCCCTGCTTACTGAGATGTTTATATCGTATATTCCTGTTTTCGGTTCAAACCTTACACCTGTAACCTGTCCGGCGTTCATCCCCTTGAAGAACAAGGGAACGCCTTTTATCAGATACTGATTGGATTTTGTCTGCAGACGCAGAGGGAGCGCATCCTCGCTCATGGCAGTGTCCGGTGGTTCGCTCAGACCTGTGAAGCTGGTCTGTTCCGGCAGGCTGCGGAGTTTCTCCTCCTCAAATGTAGGCGGCTGAACCTCTATGTACGAGCCTGAAATGAGGGTCTCAAGCCCGGTTATTTTGTTGAATCCCAGGCGGGGCTTCACAATCCAGAACATCACCCCCTCGCGGGCGAGTATTTCCGCCTCTTTGGAAAGAATTACAACAGCCTCCACCTTATCGGGGCTTTCAGCTATCCGCACATCCTTAACCTTGCCGACGCTTATTCCCTTATACTTCACAGGGGTTTTTTCCGGCACAAGCTCCGAGCCGGAATCAAACTGGATGATTATCTCTTTGCCGGTGTTTACATAGCCGTTGTAAAGAAGCCACAGGGTTATGCACAGCGCCAGCAGCGGGGTAAGCCATATGGGGGAGAATATGCCCCGCCTTATTTTCAGCCCTTTGGGAAGGTTGGTGTCAGTGCTCATTGTTCCCCCTTTATGTCCCATATGAGACGTGTGTCGAAAGATTTTGAAGCCAGCATGGTGGCTATTACTGTTGCGGCGAAGAATGTAGCGCCCGCGCCGCCTTTGATCTGTATAAGAAAGCCCATATTCACCAGTCCCGCCATAATGGTTATCACGTATATATCAAGCATGGACCATTTTCCTATGAGCTCTATGAGGTGAAACAGGCGTGTCTTGGCGGAGTTTGAGAGGCTGTCTCTGGCCTGAATGGTTATCAGCAGATAAAATATGCTGCCTATCTTAAACAGCGGAACCACGAAGCTGGCCACGAACACCACCGCTGCTATAAAGTACATTTTATTGCCGAAAAGTTCTATGACTCCGCCCAGTATGGTGTTTGCGGATGAATCGGCAAATGTTTCAACGGACATTACCGGAAGTATGTTTGCGGGGATATAAAGCATAAGAGCTGTAATGACCAGCGCCCATGTTTTTTCTATGCTGTTTTTTCTGCGCGGATGAACCGTACTGCCGCATACGGGGCATCTCAGCCCGTCAGGTTCTGCTTCTTCTGCGTCAATAAGCTGTCTGCATGAGAGACACAGTGCGGCGTTCATTTCAATATCAGTCATTTTTCACCTGCCCGGAGGCGGAACAGAAGCGTGTCGTAATAAACTTCGGCTATGGCGGTAAATGCGCAGACAGCCATGAGAAGGTAGATGCCGTAGTCGAATGTAAGTTCGGACATATCAATGAGCTTGACGATGGAAACCAGTATTCCCACCAGAAAAACATCCGCCATGTGCCATTCCTGAAAAAAATTTGCCAGCCGCAGGGCAGGGGTAAAGAAAGGGAACCGCCGCCTGAACAGGGCTGAGACTGATATGTAGAAGCAGGTGATGAGAAAGCTCATGGGGATAATGACCGATGTGAGCAGGACAACAAAGCCCACAGCCCCCAGACCTTCCTCATAAAGGGCTCTGATGCTGCCAAGAACTGTGGCGGAATTGCTGAAACTGCTCACGGATATGTCAAGCACTGGGTAGAGGAGGGCAGGGATGAACAGCAGAAAGGCGGAAATGCTGAAAGCCGCGGCATATGCGGCAGCGTTTTTCCCCTGCTTTCTGACGGTGCTGCCGCAGCGGGGGCAGACAATCTTTTCATCGGTGTTTTTGCTGAAAGAGGTCACAAGCCCGCACGAAGCGCAGGCAGTGAGCATTTCTTCCTGTCCGGCCAGAGTTTTCATAAGCTTATTATAAGGTTTAATCACTCAGGTTACAAGCGGGGCAGATTTAAGAAGTGTTAAAAATATTCCGCGCGTGATTTGTGCTCAATTTAAGGCTAATAAAGTTTGACAAATACAATAAATTATGTTGACACCAAATATTCCGCAGATTAGTATTCCCCTGTTTAGGGCTGGTTCTGCGCTGCGTCAGACAGCAGGTGCAGGATTGCTTCCGGCTTCCGGGGCTTACAGCACGGACATCTTTTCAAATAATATTCACGAGAATCTTTGAGTTCCGAAACAAAAGGGGAGAACATGAAAAAAAGCAGATACGGCTTTGGGCATATCTTTATGCTCGGACTCGCACTCTCGGTAACTTTCGGTGCTGCGGGCGCATACGCAGCGGATGAGGAGATCACTCTCGACACGGTGGAAGTGGTAGGCACAGCGGCGGAGCAGGTTAAGCAGTCGCTCGGTTCGTCAATCATCACAAAGGAGGATATAGAAAAAAATCCTCCCATCAACGACCTTTCGGAAATTATACGCCGTCAGCCCGGCGTTAACCTTACAGGGAACTCAGCCTCCGGTTCCAGAGGGAACAACCGCCAGATAGACCTGCGCGGCATGGGCCCCGAAAACACACTGATACTCATTGACGGCCGCCCTGTGCAGTCACGCAACTCTGTACGCTACGGCTGGACGGAGGAAAGAGACACCAGAGGCGATTCAAACTGGATTCCGGCGGAGATGGTTGAGCGTGTGGAAGTGCTCAGAGGCCCCGCAGCGGCCAGATACGGCTCCGGCGCCATGGGCGGTGTTGTGAATATCATCACCAAAAAGGCGGACAAAGAATTTTCCGGTTCCATGACAGTAATGGGCAATATTCAGGAGGACGCGCAGGAAGGCGATTCCTACCGCACAAACATATCAGTCAGCGGGCCTGTGAGTGATTCGGTTTCATTCCGCATATACGGCGGCATGAACTACCGCGATGCGGACGCAAAAAGCATTAACGAAGGCGAAGCGGTTTACGGCGGCGCTGAAAACGTTGCCGGACGCGAAGGCTACCGCAACAGGGATCTTAACGCTCTTCTTTCGTGGGATGTAAACAGGCAGCAGTCTGTTGAACTCACAGGCGGCTACAGCCGTCAGGGCAACATATATGCCGGGGATTCAATGCAGAACTTCGGCAACACATACACCGAATCTCTCTACGGCGAGGAAACAAACGTAATACGCCGTAAGAACATAGCCGCAACGCACACAGGCGACTGGAATTGGGGTAAAACCCGTCTGGATGTCAGCTACGACCGCACAGTGAATACCCGTCTTAACGAGGGGCTGGCAGGCGGTCTGGAAGGTGAGATAACAGACACTCTCACCTATGATCCCGGCATGGCTGAATCTCAGTACGACAGCTTCCTCACATCCGTGAAAGCGGACATTCCCCTTAACCTTTTCGGGTTTGCCCAGACACTTACCGTCGGTGCGGAATACCGTGACGAATCTCTGGATGATAAAGGCTCACTGAGGAACTCGCCTGCCATGACATGGCTTAATATAGACCTTGAAGGCTACAACATAGGCAAGACCGACGCTGAGGCTTACAGCGTGGCTTTCTATGTTGAGGACAATATATACCTCGGCGGCGGACTGACCCTCACACCCGGTGTGCGTATTGACGAGCATGAAGTATTCGGGACTAATGTAAGCCCCAGCCTTAACGCATATTACGAAATCAATTCCAACTGGGCGGTGAAAGGCGGTGTTGCAAGGGCATACAAAGCGCCTAACCTTTACCAGAGCAACCCCAACTACCTGCTTTACAGCAGGGGGACTGGCTGCTACGGCGGCGCCAGCTCACTGGGCGGCGGATGCTACCTTCAGGGGAACGAGGATCTTGACCCTGAGACAAGCATAAACAAGGAAATCGGTCTTGCTTATGACTCGGACTCATTCAGGGCGAGTGCAAGCTACTTCCATAACGATTATGACAATAAAGTATTCGCAGGAAAAACATCCGTGGCCACAATAAACGGCAACAGGGATGTTTATAAATGGGAAAACGCGGGCGAGGCTGTTGTTCAGGGTGTTGAAGGAAACATCTTTGTTCCTGTCGGCAAGGACATTGACTTCAATACAAACGTGACCTACATGATCGAATCCGAGCTGAAAAGAACAGGCCAGCCTCTCAGCATAGTTCCGGAATACACTGTGAACACTTTTATCGACTGGAGAGCGACTGAAAAACTCTCTCTTGGCGTTAACGCCACATTCTACGGAAAGCAGGAAACTCCCTCCATAGAGATAAGAACGGAAAGAGAGATCGAAAAGGACGAGATCGATCCTTACGCCCTTGTGGGAATCAGCGCACAGTACAAAGTGTTTGAAAACCTCTCCATGAGAGCGGGCATAAACAACATTTTTGATAAGCAGCTTCACCGCAAAGGGAACTCCGCTTCCGCCTCCTCCACTGCTGACGGCGCGGAAAGTGCCAACGCATACACCTACAATGAGCCGGGCAGATCATACTGGCTTTCGATGACAATGGATTTTTAGAGAAAAGCAAAGGGCTTCTTCAGATTGAAGGAGCCCTTTTTTATCAGCTTATTCTGTTCTTATAGTCCTCATAGCCGAATTTTCGGACTACTTCAAAGGTTCCTTTTTCAAGGCTGAATGTGATGAGTGAGGGGAGCTCCACCCCGTTGAAGTTGGTGTTCTTCACGAAGGAATAAAGAGCCATATCGGTAAAAACCAGCCTGTCGCCCCTTTTCAGCGGAGTATCAAAGCGGTAGTCCCCTATGAAATCCCCGGAAAGGCAGGAGATTCCGCCGAGGCGATAGGTGTATTTTCCGTTTTCAGGCTCGCCTATGAGTTTCGGTCTGTAGGGCATTGCCAGAACATCCGGCATGTGGGTTTCCGCCGAGCAGTCGCACACGGCTATATCCATCCCGTTGTATATGGTGTCCAGAACCGAGGTAATGAACACGCCCGCATTCAGCACCACAGCCTCACCGGGTTCCAGATAAACCTGTATATTATTGTATCTCTTCCTGAAATCTGTGATCAGGCGGCAGAGCAGTTCAATGTCGTAGTCATCCCTTGTTATGTGATGCCCGCCGCCGAAATTTATCCATTTCATCTGCGGGATGAGGTGGGCGAAACGTTTTTCAAAGGATGCCAGCACCCTTTCCAGAACATCCGAATTCTGTTCGCACATGGCGTGAAAGTGCAGGCCGTCTATCTCTGTGAGGTCAACGCCTTCCAGATCCTGCGGGCTCACGCCGAAGCGGGAACCGGGGAGGCAGGGGTTATATAAATCCACCTCAACCTCTGCATGGCCGGGGTTTACCCGCAGACCGATCTCTATATGTTTGCCGCTGTTCTTTATCCTGTCCCTGTGCAGATGCCACTGGCTAACGGAGTTGAAGACTATGTGGTCTGAGTATTTTACAGTCCGCTCCATCTGAGCGTCAGTGAATGCGGGGGAGTAGGTGTGAGTTTCCCTTTTAAATTCCTCAGACCCAAGCTGAGCCTCGATGGGGCCGCTGGCGCATACGCCGTGCAGGTATGAGGATATGAGGGGAAACACCTTCGGCAGGGCAAATGCCTTGAGGGCGAGCATAATCTTTGCCCCTGTGCGTTTCTGCACCGAGTCGAGGGTTTCGCAGTTGCGTCTGATAACGTCCTCGCTGATAAGGTAGCAGGGCGTTTCCGCCCTGTCCGTTATTTCCTTCGGAAAATCTTTCAGCGCCTGAGCGTAGATATTTTTCATTCGGGGAGCTGACCTTCAAAGTCAACAACCTGCCACGGCAGGCCGCATTTGTTAAGCTCATCCATGAACATGTCGGGGTCAAGCTGCTCCACGTTGAAAACGCCTGTATCCTTCCATACCCCTTTCAGCATCATCATCGCGCCGATCATTGCGGGAACGCCTGTGGTGTATGAAACAGCCTGCGCCTGAACCTCTCTGTAGGCTTCTGCGTGGTCGCAGGCGTTGTATATGTATTTTTTGATTTTCCTGCCGTCCTTTTCGCCGTCAAAAACGCAGCCGATAACGGCAAGCCCCTTGTAGTTTGTGCCGAGGCTGCCCGGATCGGGGAGGAGCGCCTTAAGGAACTGGAGGGGGATTATCTTGCAGCCGTTGAAGTCCACTTCGTCTATGCGGGTCATGCCCACGTTCTCAAGCACCTTAAGGTGTGTGATGTAGTTCTGTGAGAATGTCATCCAGAAACGGATTCTCTCAAGCCCTTTTATGTTCTTGACCAGCGATTCCATCTCCTCATGGAAGAGAAGGTAGCTCTCCTTCGGCCCCGCCTCAGGGTAATCGAAGCTGAAGTGAACGCAGCTGTCGTCAAGTATCGCAGGAGTTTCGATCCATTCTCCGTCCTTCCAGTGGCGCACAACCTGAGTCACCTCGCGGATGTTTATCTCAGGGTTGAAGTTGGTGGCAAACGGATGCCCGTGGTCACCCGCATTGCAGTCGAGAATATCGATTGTGCGGATGCTGTCGTACAGGTGCTTCTGGGCATAGGCGCAGAAGATGTTTGTCACACCGGGGTCAAACCCGCAGCCGAGAACAGCCATGAGCCCTTTCTCTTTGAACTTATCCTGATATGACCACTGCCATGAGTATTCGAACTTCGCTTCGTCTTTAGGCTCATAGTTGGCGGTGTCGAGGTAGTTTACCCCCGTTTCGAGGCACGCGTCCATGATAGCCAGATCCTGATAGGGGAGGGCAACGTTAAGCACAAGCTCAGGCTTGCAGTCGTTGATGACACGAACTATATCGCTGACAATATCAGCATCCACGGCATAGGTTTTCACATCAACGCCGTACATCTTCTTAACCTCTGCGGCTATGGCATCGCACTTTTCCTTAGTTCTGCTGGCAAGAAAAATTTCCTTAAAAACTTCAGGATGCTGAGCGCACTTCTTCACAACAACATTTCCTACGCCGCCCGCACCGATTATGAGCACTTTTGACATTCGCAAACTCCTTATATTTTTTTATTATTCTTATTTCAATTTTATTGGGTTATTGTTCTTTCCGGGAAAACTTTTTGTAAAAAGCTTTCCTGAACCTTTCTTGAAATTTTTACGTCATTCTGAGGCAAAGCCGAAGAATCTCTTCACTATGCAGGTGACGCATGAAAACCTTCACTCCGCAGCCTGTTATTCTCTTTCGAAGTATGTATAACCTCTTATTTCCAGCCTTAATCAGTGCATTCTGCCTGATTAAGGCACACGCTCGCACCGTGATGAACACGGCTTCGCTCCGCACGGCGTAGGCACATCCCTGTGCCTGTTATTCCCTTTCGAAGTAAGTGTAGCCTCTGTCTTTCCTGCCTTAATCAGTACATCCTGTCTGATTAAGGCACACGCTCGCGCCGCTTAAAAAGCGGCTTCGCTTCGCACGGCGCAGGCACATCCATGTGCCTGTTATTCCCTTTCGAAGTAAGTGTAGCCTCTCAAGCCCTCCTCGAAGCCTTCGAGGATCTGCTTGCGTTCCTTGGGGGTTATGAAGCCTTTGTTTATGGAGTCCTCGGCAAGCTGCTTGAGGCTTTTCTTAATGGCCTTCACGTCATACTCAACGTATGAGAGAACATCCGCAACGGAGTCACCCTCCAGTTCTTTAATGACCTGGTAGCTGCCGTCATCGTTCACATGGATCGTAGCTACGTTGGTATCGCCGAAGAGGTTGTGCAGGTCGCCCAGTGTCTCCTGATATGCACCCACAAGGAATACGCCGAGGTAGTATTCCTCGCCGTCCTTAAGTTCGTGGAGCATCAGCGCGTTTTTATCGTGCGAGTAGTCGGGGAAGTTGTCTATCTTTCCGTCACAGTCGCAGGTTATGTCGGAGATAATTGCCGGATGCGTCGGTGCTTCGCTGAGCCTGTGTATGGGCATAACGGGGAAAATCTGGTTTATAGCCCAGACATCCGGCAGCGACTGGAACAGGCTGAAGTTTCCGTAATATATATCATAAAGCAGCCTGTCTATATCCTGCACATCTTTCGGGACATGCTTAAGCTCCGCGCCTACCTTGGAGATTTTTATCAGTATATGCCGCACAAGGTTCTCCGCCAGTGCGCGGTCACGCAGGTTTGTCTGCCCGTGCTTGAAAAGCTGCCTTGCCTGGTTGCGGTAGTACAGCGCATCGTTGCAGCACTCCTGTATCGCCTTGGGGGAGATCATGTCGTATGTGCTGAGCAGGTTCTGGATCAGTTCGCTCTGGTTATCCTTAATATCCTTCGGCAGCGGGCTGGGGTGGAAGGATGATACATCCAGTATGTTAAACAGCAGAACGGAGTAGTAGGCAACAGTCACCCTGCCGGATTCGGTGATGATGACAGGGTGGGGGATGTTCTGCTTGTCCAGCACCGCTATGATGGATTCCACTATGTCGTAGCAGTATTCCTCAACAGAGTAGTTGCGGCTTGAGTGATAGTTGGTGTTTGAGCCGTCATAATCCACGGCGAGACCCCCGCCGAAGTCGATATAACCCATCTTTGCGCCTTCGTTAACCAGCTCCTGATAGATGCGGCATGCTTCAAACGCACCCGCGCGGATGTCGCGGATGTTGGGGATCTGAGAGCCGATGTGATAGTGGAGCAGTTGGAGGCAGTCCAGCATGTCGGACTGTTTGAGCCTGTCAATAACATCTATCACCTGACTGATGTTCAGCCCGAAAACGCTGGAATCCCCGCTGGATTCGCTCCACTGGCCTTCCGCATGTGTGGAGAGCTTTATGCGCACGCCAAGATAAGGGCGTACCTTGAGCTTTTTAGCTCTTTCGAGGATCAGTTCAAGCTCGCCGGGAACTTCTATAACGAAGAAGCATTTGAAGCCCATTTTCACGGCATACAGGCCGAGGTCTATGAATTCCTCATCCTTGTACCCGTTGCAGATAAGGCATGCGTCCCTGTTCTGCAGCATGGATATGGCGGCGATGAGCTCAGGCTTGCTGCCCGCCTCAAGACCGTGGTTGAAATCCTTGCCGAATTCGGCGATGGCTTCAATCACCTGCTCCTGCTGGTTTACCTTGATGGGGAAAACCCCTTTGTACTCGTTCTGATAGCCGGTGGCCTTTATAACGTCCCTGAAAGTGTTGTGCAGAAGCTTTATCTGCGAACCGAGAATATTCTCAATGCGGAGGATAACAGGCATGGCAAGGCCTCTGTCCTCCACCTCTTTCACAACTTCGTGCAGGCTTATCTGCGGCCCGTTCTCCTTGCCGAAAGGGGTGACAACCACATGCCCTTTTTTGTTAATGGAGAAATAGTCAGCGCCCCACTTGTTTATGCCGTACAGTTCCTCGGCATTTGAAATAGTCCAGTTCTTGATCAGCTCAGGATTTCGCCACATCTAACCAAAGGCCTCCTTAAAATGGTAAAAACAGGTTTATTTACGAAAAAAAGGGGGAAGTGTCAATGAAATTATATGCGAAAGCCTCGAAAACGCTTATCCGGCATGGGCTTGAAAAGTTTCAGAAAAAAGTCAGGTTTTACATAAATAGCAGATTCGGGGCTCCGGCTCTAAACGGAGTTAGTGTTTTTTTAGCTGTTTTTATATTTTTTCCTGAAAAACAGACAGTATAGGCGGTGATTTTTTAAATATTATTTTATTTTTTAATATGGAGATATACGCGTAAGACTGCGGATGGCTATGTTTTGGCTTAGTTACTGATAATATATGTAAAAGATGTTATAACTGCAATAAAAACCACGTGAGGGAAATGCGGGGCTGCCCCCGCACTATTTTTGCCCCCCGAACATTTTCATCATCTGATCCATTTCCTCTTTGGACGGCATTTCCTCTCCGTTTTCGGCGGCTGATCTGCGTATTGCTTCCTGCGTGTTTGCCTGCATGGGGTCTTTACCCTCAACAAGGCTTTGTACAGTTATTCGGGCAAAATCTCTGGATGCTTCATCCCCTCTGGGGTCGTGTGTTATTTTGATTCCGGCCGGCACTTCGAAAACCTTATCAGGCGGGGTGGTTTTGTCTACCGACTTGGCAGTCTGTTCCATTTTTACGCCCATCATTTCGGAGGATGATTTGAGGGGGATTCCGGTTCCGCTGATCGAGTAAACGCGTACGCCCATCATTGTCACGAGGTCACATTTGTAGCCAAGAATAGTTTCAGCGTTTTTGACAACCTCTCCGTTAAGGTTTTTCATGTAGGCGTTGCCGAATTTTTCTGCGTTTGCGATTACTTTTTTCTGGTCGCTTTTGGAGAGCCTGCTGTACTCCTCATTCATATAAATAATCGGGTTTACATTTTTTGTGCCTGATTTTTCGTTTACATTGATGCTGTAAACCCATTCAGGGGTTGTGATATCCAGTATTTCAGTTTTTCTCGATATTCCGAATATTTTCACGGCGGTTTTGCGGTGTTTGGCTTCGTATGCGCCGCCTTCTTTGATATAGAGAACCTCGCTTCCTGATTCGGTTCCGGTTATATCATATGTTATTACTGCGCTCCTGAAAGGAAGCTTTGGCTTGAAGGGTGATTCCGCCGCATGGGATGTCAATGATGCTGTTAATAAAATCATTGTCAAAAAAGTAATAAGTTTTCTCATCTGTCCTCTCTCCTGATAATCATTCTTAGGGGGTTAACTAAACATATGTTCTGTCATATTTAGCCTACCACCAAACAGATTGAAAATGACTATTCATTGCAGAATTATTTTCGGGATTAATGCGGATAGCGGATATTCATGCGCGGCGGAAGTGCCGGCCGGGCTTAAAATGCGAAAAAACCCGCAGGAGGAAAACTGGTCATAAACCCCCTGCGGGCTTTTATTGAAGAGAGCTTTTCAGCCCGTCTTTCCAGATAAGACGTGTGAATGTTAAAAAAGTTTACTAGTCACGGCTTTTTTCAATGAAACCTTCCGAGTATATTCTTTCAAGTCCCTGAATCGTTTTCTCTATGTCCGGCTCATCGGTTTCATCAAAGACCCATGTATCCATTATGGCTGCGATGGCTCCACCTGTGACAGCGCGGAACAGCAGGGGATCGACATTCTTAAAATCGCCTTCCAGCGTGCCCTGCGCCCATATAGTGCTGAAATGCTCTTCACCTATCCGGCGTGAAATCTCCGTATTGTGCTTGTAGGTGGTGATTTCCTTCTGATACCTGACATAGTCCTTGCGGGTTTTGTATATTTCAAACACGAATCTCAGCGTGTCTTTCAGCTTTTCCGCTGCGGTCTTTTTACTGGTGCGTATTTCCCTCAGTCCTTCAATTATCGGCTCCAGAGTCTGCTGTTCCACAAAATCCATGAGATCTTCTTTATTTTTGAAATAGTTGTAGAGTGTTCCCTTTGACACCCCGGCTTTTGCCGCAACCTCTTCCATTGTGAGCTTTTCACCGCCTGATTCGTGCAGTATCTCCATAACGCTGTCGTAAACCGTATCTTTAATCAGTTTGTTAACAATCTGCCTTCTGTCTATCCTGTGCATGGCAAACCTCATTTTTGACTATATGGTCATTAAGATGACTATATAGTCATTATAATGCCCGGCGGTATGAAAGCAATGGGAATGTTCGGGAGCTTACAAAGTTTTATCAGGGAGAAGGGCTGAGGCCCGCGGGGATGCGGGCTTATCTGTCAAAGTCATAGTCAGCGGGGTTGAGTCCCATCTTGCGGATTCGGTTGCTCCACTGCTGTCTGGCGAGGTTTTGGAGGTCTTTCACTTTATCATGTTCGTCAACGATTTCGATTCCGATGAGGGTTTCTATGACATCCTCAAGGGTCACTATGCCTGCTGTTCCGCCGTATTCGTCAATAACGAGGGATATATGGGCTCTGTCTTTTATCAGTCCTGTGAAGTGCCTGCTTATGGATATTGATTCCGGCACGGCACTTATCGGGCGTCTGAATTCGGAAAGGGGGGTGTTCTTCATGTCTCTGACAGCGTAAAGCAGAATGTCACTCCGCAGAACGAAGCCGGTTATGTCGTCAAGGGCGGTTTTATAAACGGGTATGCGAGAAAAAACCATCTCCGGGTGTCTTTCCAGTACCTCTCCTACTGTTGTGTCCTCCCTGAGGGCGAACATGACTGTTCTGGGGGTCATTATGTGCTTTACCGTGAGCTTTCTCAGCATGAAGAGGTTGGTGAGTATCAGTGATTCCTGTTCGCTGAACACGCCGCCTTTGATCCCCTGCTGGGTGAGAATCAGGAATTCATCATGATTGATAACGTTGGACTCTTTGCTCTTCGGCAGAACCTTTGTCATCAGGTTGGAGAGAAAGACCAGAGGCTTCATGGTGAACATGGTGAACCTCAGCACAGGCAGCATGGGAACTGCTGTCTGTTTCCAGAAGACCGCACCGAGGGTCTTGGGAAGAATTTCAGAGAGTATGAGTATAAGCAGGGTGAGTATGACTGAGATTACTCCCAGATATGCATCACCGAATATTTTGGTCGCCTGTGCGCCTGCTCCTGCCGCACCTATGGTGTGTGCTATTGTGTTAAGGCTGAGTATGGCGGCCAGAGGGATTTCAATGTCTTTTTTGAGTTTCTGGTATATTTTCCCGGCTTTCGGATTTTTCTGTTCGAGCTGAATGGCGTAAACCGGAGTCATGCTGAGTAGAACTGCTTCCATAACGGAGCAGATGAAGGAGAGGCCGAGGGCCACAGTAACGTAGGTTAAGAGGGCTAGCATACAGGTGCTTAAGTAACTCCTGAAATTTTTTTTATAAATGATACTGAAACGAAGGGGGCGTGTCCATATAAATCGGTAAAAAAATTAATATTTGTAAGAAGCAGAGGTGCGGATTTGCCGCGAAAAAGCTAAAAAATGTTAAAAGCTTTTCAGTATTCGATTCTTCCTGTTTGACTTGCATTAATCCTTGTCAGGTAGTATTAGTGGCATTGTTTCATTAACTATTCCGACTCAGGAGAGACATGCAGCAGAATCAGCTTAAGGGGCCTCTTTATGTGGTTCCTAAAAAAAGTTTTATTTTAAGATTTATCTACAACCAGTTTCTGATAATCCTTGGCAGTGTGCTTGCTGCTTTCGGTTACGTGGTGTTTCAGGTTCCGTTTCAGATTGCGGCGGGCGGCGTAAGCGGTCTTGCGATTATAATCAATGAATACACAGGGCTCACAGTGGGGATGCTGTATCTCATTCTTAACATACCGCTGCTTGTTCTCGGTTATTATCAGCTCGGCGGGCTGAAATTTCTTCTCTCAACCATAAACTCGGTTGTTGTTTTTTCACTGGCCTCTGATGTTTTCGTGCGCATTCTTCCCCTTTATATGAAGGTTTATCCCATCTCTCAGGATCTGCTTCTCAACTGTATATATGCAGGCGTTTCAGTGGGGCTTGGAGCAGGGATAATTTACCGCGCCGGGGGGAGCATGGGCGGAACAAGCATTCCCGCGCGCATCCTCCAGAAGCATACGGGTTTTCCTCTCAGTCAGTCTTTTCTCTACACGGATATAATAGTCATAGTTCTTGCCGGGTTCGTTTTCAGCTGGGAGAAATCCATGCTCGCCCTGCTGACCCTTCTGCTCTGCGGCATGGCATCCGACTTTGTGCTTGAGGGTGTTAGTCAGGTGCGTATAGCCTGGATCATTACTGACAATCCGAAGGTGATGAGCCGCACTCTTATGACTGAGCTTCAGCGAGGGGTGAGCATGTGGCAGATGACCGGCGCTTATTCCGATACCGAGCGCACCATGCTTTACTGTACAGTGAGGCGCTCGCAGGTTTCTGACCTTAAGTTTCTTGTGTCGTCCATTGATCCCAAGGCTTTTCTGGTTATAGGCACGGCTCAGCAGGCATGGGGAGGCACAGGCTTCACGAACCTGAAATCACCGTCCGGCAGGTAAACACACTACTAAAGCTGCAAAAGGCCGCCTGACTGAGGTCTTTTTTATTTTGAAACGGATCATTATATATAATGATTTTAACTCTGCGTGACCTTCAAATGTTGTTTTTTCGTGAAAAATCAATATGATTACGTGCGAAGGCGGGCTATGAAAAGCTTTAGACTGATTGCGGAAATATCCGAAAAACCGCTTTTTCTGCTTGACGGAGACGGAATTGTCCACGGCTTTAACAGGAAAGCAGCGGAGCTTTACTCTCTGTGCGAGGAGAATACGGGAAACGTGAAGATATGCTCCCTCTGCCGGAATACGGCTGAGGAGTGTTCGTTTTCTAATCTTTTCTCCGGCGGTTACAGAAAAAAAATTACCCACGGCGCTGTGCATATGTTTGCAGCGGACAGTTCCGCCAGAGTTATTCTGGAGCTGTATCCGTTTGCGGAGGATGATGAACAGGACCGGGGAATGATTATCTGCTCCGTAAGGCAGCCGGATGAGGAAGTGCCCCTGGCAGAAAGGGCAGAGAAGGTTCCTTTTGTCCTCAACAGCCTCTCCGCCATGGTCTATGTGATCGATCCCGATAATTTCACACTCCTTTACATAAACAGCTACGCTATCGATGTTCTGGGTTTCAGTGGCGGCTGGCGCGGTGAAAAATGCTGGAAGGTAATCCACGGGCGGGATGAAAGGTGCAGCCACTGTGCTATGGAGGCGGAAGCCGCTGACAAAGTCTCCTCTGAGGAAGTTCTCAACGGGCGCTGCGGAAGATGGTATCTGGAAACAGGAAGGCTTATCCCTTGGGACAGCGGACGGAATGCGCGCCTTGTTATAGCCCATGATATAGACGAAAGGAAAAAGCTTGAGCTGCTCCGCGAGGATGTGGAGCGGATTATGCGCCATGATCTGAAAACCCCTCTTAATTCAATCTATCTCCTCGGACAGACTCTTGAAGCTTCGGCAGAATCAGAGGAAACCCGTTTTCTTGCATCAAAAGTTATAGAATCATGCTTTCAGCTTAATGCGATGATAAACCTTTCGCAGGTGCTTTACCGCCTTGAAAGGGGGGATTACACCGTAGCCAAGCGCGGGATGCTGCTGAATGAGCTTCTGGGCAGGGTCTGCTCGCACCTTGAAGGGCTTACCGTGTCCTACAGGGTGAGCATAGAGAGGATCTTTTCCGGCAGCATCTCAGGCGTGTTTCTTATTCATGCGGATGATCTGCTTATTTACTCATGCCTGTCCAACCTTGTGAAAAATGCAGTGGAAGCCTCCCCTGAAGGTGGAATTGTAACCATAGAGTGCGAAAAATGCGGTGAGCAGGACATAATTTCAGTCAGCAATGAGGGGGATGTTCCGCAGGAGATTGTGGACAGGTTCTTCGAGAAGTATGTGACAATGGGGAAAGCCGCCGGAACCGGATTAGGTACATACTCCGCCAAGCTGCTTTCTGAGGCGCACGGCGGCAGCATATCAATGGAAACAGGCACTGGCTTCACCCGTGTAACGGTGAGTCTGCCTGCATTTTAGAGCTTATTCTGTATAAACCATATCAGCCCGAAGAGAAGCCCCGGTGTTTTCGGCTTTGATTCATCCATCATAAAAGAATGTATTTCGCTGAACGGCAGCCTGATTACCTCAAGCCTTTCCGTGCCGACACCGCCGCCTGAGCCTGTTCTTTTTGAATCATCAACTTCGGCATAATAAAGCGTCTGCCTGCTTCCGGCAAAGCTCACTGCGGTGAAGAAGGATGTTATCCTTTCAATATCCTCTGTCCGCACAGAGTAGCCTGTCTCCTCCTGAATCTCTTCGCGGACTGTTTCTTCCGGGGACAGGTCTTTGTCGGTGATTCCGGCGCAGAGCTCGTAGGTTATTCCGGTTTTTTCACGCAGGAAAACCGGCGGGCGGAACTGGCGGACGAGAATAAGCTCGCTGCGCAGGGTGTCCGCCAGAATAACCGCAACGCTGTCATGCACTTTGATAAAATCCCAGTTTTTGTTTATTCCCTTCTGGGTGTAGCTCATTCTGTGGAGGCTTATGTAGGCGGATTCCGGACAGTCGGTTATTGTTATTTCATCGGGAAAGAGGTCTTCCTTCAAGGCGTGTTCTCCAAAGCTTTCAGCAGGCGAAAGCCGCTTCAAGGCTTTTCATAAGCTCTTTGGTATCAATTGGCTTGTAAAGTATTGTCACTCCGGCATCATTAAGCTGTTTGGCCTCATCACGGTACGCCGTGGTAACTATAATCGGGGTGACAGTGTTGTGTTCCCTGATTTTTCTTATGAGCTCGAATCCGCTCATAACCGGCATCGAAAGATCTGTAACCACTGCGTCCACTTTGTTCGTCTCAAAGAGAGAGAGCGCATCCTTACCGTTGCTGGCAATGAGAGTATCCGGGTATTTCTTGCTGATAAATTTGCCCAGTATTTTCTGTATAATAATGTCATCTTCTGCGTAAAGAATGGTTTTATTGTTCATCTGCAATATCCTGACTAAGTGTAATCTCCACTCCTGCCCCTCCCTCCGGGTTGTTGTAGATACGGATTTTGCCTCCCATGTGCTTTTCGATGAGAAGCTTGGTGACATACAGTCCTATCCCTGTCCCTCTGCCCTGAGGTTTGGTAGTATAATACGGATCGAAAACTTTTGACAATGTTTCGTTTGCAATTCCCGTTCCGTTATCCTTCACCGTTAACTTAATGATACCATTATAACAGGATAATTCTACACTTATCGTCCCTTTGTAATTTTTATCCTCCATGCATTTTTCTTCCACTGCGTAAATGGCGTTGCTCACTACATTCATAAGCGCCTGACGGAATTCGCCCACATAGCCGAAGGCCGCAATATAGCCGGAACTGCACACCGGCATGCTGTAGTCGTTCATGCAGTTGTGCTTTTCCCCGTCACATTCGCATGTGTATTTGAGGTCTATGTTTTTTGAGGCGATCTGGGCACTTATCATCCGCAGGAGATATGCGGTCTCCTCCGCAACATTGAACTGCTCCTGCTCCTTGGAGGGGAGGAAGAAGGAGCGGAAGTTGTCTATGGTATCGGACATCTGTGAGATAAGCAGCATGGACACTGATTCAAACTCGCTGAGATCCTGCTCTGTAAGGGCATTATCCCTTATTCTCTCCGCCGTGTCCTGAATGTATATCCCCAGAGCATTCAGCGGCTGACGCCACTGGTGGGCTATGGCATTTATCATTTGCCCCATGTCTGAAAACTTCTTCTGCATTTCCAGGTGCTTTTCGGTTTTCTGCCTTTTCTCGACCTCCTCCTCAACCTTTGCGGCCAGGTGGCGATTCATATCCTCAAGCTTGGCATATGCTTTTTCAAGGCTGACTTTGAGTGCGTTTTCTTCCGTAACATCCCGGCAGAAGACAATGTTCATCCTATGGCTGGTGAGTGAGGCGCCTTCCGCGTGCACCTGAATGCGTTTTCCGTCTTTTGTTCTGAAAGTATACATTCCGCTGAGCCTGCCCGTCTCAGACAGTGACTGCTTCACCTGATTCCTTGTTTCCGTGGTTTCATAATGAAACAGGGCGATAAAGTTCATCAGCATCATCTCGGCACCACTGTAGCCCGTCAGGTGCTCCGCCGCAGGGTTTGTTTCCAGAAGATTAAGGCCGGAATCAGTCACAAAAACCGCCAATGGGGCGTTGACTATGTAACCCCGGCATTGGGCTTCCTTTCTTTCAAGGGTTAATATGGTTCTGGCATATTTTTTTTCAAGCCCGCCTATCATCTCCATGAACCCCTTTCTGATTATGAACAGAATCAGCATGACAATAACAGCCGCCGCGGCAGCGCTTTTATAAAGGTAGGACTTGACCCATCTTGTTTCTTCCGTAACGTCCAGAACAAAGAGAAATTCCCCCGTCTTTTCGCCGTTGAACTCCGTTATGGCTATATCGCTTATAAGCAGGAAGTTTCTGTCATCAACCTCAATAAGATCGGGGAATTTATCGCTCTTGAGCTTTCCGTATATTTTTTCAAAAAGCTCAGGTGAGTTATTGAAAATTTCAAACATATTAACGGATACTTTGTTTGTCAGTTTCATCTGATAGTGTGATGAGCTCTGCATGTTTATGAGAATGCTTGCCGAGTATGAGGTGAGGCTGGAGAGCCTTGTGGCGATAAAGCTCGCATCAATCGCGGTGTCAAATGCGCCGATCAGGCTTCCGTTATGATATACCGGGTTTATCACCCTGAGAGAAAGGCCGTATCTGCCTGTTTCAAAACCGGACTGCATCTCCCCTGTTTCCAGTGCTTTCCTGAGCATAGGGCGTGAGTCAATGAGGTTGTCGCCGAACTGTTCCGGATCGTGAGCCCGGTAAAAGGATGTGCCGTCGGTGAGCAGAAAGTGCATTACCGTGCGGACATTGCCGAAATCCCCTTTCAGGTGTTCGAAATAAGGCTCAAGGAGCAGCGACAGTTTTTCTCTGTCCCTCTCTGCAAAGGCGGTGATCACTTTTTCGTTGGAAAGAGCATCGTTATTGAAATTTAAAAGCAGTTCCAGAAAGCGTTTAGGAAGATCTTCCGCCAGACCGTGCAGCCTTGTCCTGTCCCTTTCCGTCATCAGTTTGAAGGCCTGATGATTTCTCACAAGGGAAGAACCTATAAAATAGGCACAGAGAACAAGAATCAAAAAAGTAACGAATAATGATACTCTTTTTGAAACTGGCAGCATAGAGGCTCCGTTGGGTCAAAGATAAGATTAGGTTATTATAACCGATATTTCGATGCTTCACACGCTAATGTGTTCCTTTGTCATTCTTTCCTGATACCTTTTCTCAGTACCGAATCCTTGAGTTGCTTCCATTTCTTTATTGAAAGCCTCTTATAGAGCGGGTCATCGTCTGTGATCCTTTTATACTCCTCATCATTTATAAAGCGGCCGTTTGTAACCTTGAAGTCCTCTTTGTTATGGAAGCTTTCGATCTCAAGCCCGTCTTTTTTAAGATCGAAGATCCGCTCTTCCTCTGTTTCACGCATAAGGCGCTTATTGTTTTTGTGGCAGCTTTCGCACATTACAACCTCACGCCTCACAGTATGAGGGAAAAGAGCCTTGTAATTATTCGCCAGCATTTCGTTCTCTTTCCCTTTGGCTCCGTCACCGACCACATAGGTGAAGAACGCTGTGTACTGAGGCCGTATGGGCGAGTATTTACCCCGTGAGTTTATGCCGATGGGCGGCGGGGTGTAGTCTTTGGTGTGGCTGCTTTTGGCATATTCGTTATTGGGTGTTTTCACCCAGCGGAAGTAGTCGTCATATTCGGTGTTCCGGAAGCGTATCCAGAATGTGCCGTATTCCTGCGAAGCCCACGCAGAGTGGCATGTCCAGCATTCCATCTTTTCCATATGCTCAGGGATTGAGTGTTCTACGGATGAGTTTTTGTTTACCTTGTGGCAGTCCGTGCAGGTTTTGGAGAAGGGCTTCCCTTCCGCCAGACTCTTCATGGAGTGACATGCTGAGCACTGCATCCCTTTTTCATGGTGCACATCGGGGAGCATTTTTGCGTAGAGTTCATCGTTGTGCTCAATGCCTCTGCCGTAGCGTTCGTGGTCGTCCCGCACACCTAGTCCCGTGTATTCGTTCCCGGTGTAGTATCCGCTGTGGCATGTTGTGCATGCATCGGTTTTCGGTTTAACAGTCTCGTGGACGCTCTTGCCCTTGTGGCAGTCAGTGCAGGAGGTCACATGGCAGGATGAGCAGTTTTTGGCGTAGAACGCAGGGTCTTTTTTGCCGTATGATTCATGGACAAACTTTTGCTCCGCGTCACGCTTGTGCATGGGGCTCGTCAGCATGTTTTTATAACCCGCATGGCAGGTGAGGCAGCCCTGCGCGCCCGTGCGGAACTCTGCTGCTTTTGCGTAGTGGGTGTCGTTTTTTATATGGCATGATGTGCATGAGGCATTCTTATGCGCATCCGTAAGCTTAACCTTGTGGCAGTCCGTGCAGGCTTTGCCTTTGGTGTCTATCTGTTCGCCGTATGCTGAGCTAGTCAGCAAGAAGAGGCTTATGCACAGAATCGGCAAGAATCTTTTCATAGTCTATCTTTTTCCCGTAGATTTTTTTGTCGCCTTTGTCATGGCATATTATGCAGCGGTTGGCATCGAATATCCGGCTTATCTCCGCAGGGGTGAACACCCTCGATGTGTCACGCACAATGTCTGATGTGACTGACATTTTCCCGCTTTTCATCGTATACAGCGAATCAAGCGGCTTATCGCACTGGTCGCACATGTATGAGCTGTCTATGTTCTTTTTTGTGATTGATACCAGCCCCTGTCCGAATCCGGCAAACATGAGATCGGAATGGCACTTGCGGCAGGTAATGGCTTTCTTCCCTGTGTTGTGTCCGTAAAACGGTGCGAACTTGAATTTTTTGCCGCCTTTATAGTTGAAGACATGCTCTTTGATTTCCGCTTTCCCCTTTTCATCCAGCACAGTGAGGAAGGTCTGGCAGCCGGGGGTAACGGGAGCTATCCTCCCTTTCTGGTTTATTCCCATGGGGAAGGGAAAAAACGAGCGGAAGTCTTCTTTCTCGCTGAAAAGCCCCTTTGTCTCTTCCATCTTCACCCAGTCCATCATAGTCTGGGATTTGTCATAGGTAGTGTGGCAGCCATAGCACTGGATTACTGTTTTGGAGTGGCAGGTGTAGCACTCCATGCGCTCATGCCCGTACACTGCGTGGTCTGCCGTGTTAGTGACAGTCTTTATCTCAAGGCGCTTCCCCTCTCTTTTGGTATAGAGGATGAATTTTCCGCCTTCCTTTTTCACATTGGAATACATGCGCCCCTTGGAGGTGAGCACCATCTCATCGCCGTAGTTCGCTTTTACCCTGTAATACTGTGACTCCCTCAGCGGAGAGTCGCTCTCTTTGGTTATTTTCCCCGTCCTAGGCAGAGCCTCCGGTGTTCCGTGGCAGTCCTCACAGGCGGTTTCAAGCTGCTGGTACATGTTTTCATAAAAGTAGCCGTCCCCCATCATATCCCGCGATGTGTGACAGTCTATGCACTCCATGCCGAACTCCTTATGAATGTCAGCCTGCATGTGCTTTATACTGCGTATGCCGTCCATGAGCTCAGGTCCCGGTATGCCGCCGTTTGTGGGTACAAGGGAATTGTTGCCGTCGTACTCGCCTCTGTAGGAGAGGGCGATTCGCCCGCTTCGGTTATGGCAGGTTAGGCATACATCATCATTCGGCAGAGGGTTTATCACATGCTTTTCAGGGTAGGGTTTCTTTCCGAGAATAGTTTTATCGCCGCCTGCGTAAGCTCCGTCCACACTGTGGCTGAAATGACAGGCAGCACATCCGGAGGAGTGGTGTGCGCGGTAGCCTATAAGCTTGTCAAACCCCACATGGCAGCTTGAGCAGAACTTTCTGTACAGTTCGCCGGAAAGCTCCTCAAGCTCAGTGACCTTCGGCAGAGCTACCCTGTTGCCCTCCGCATCAAAGCCTTCGGAACCGCCGGTGCTGTAGTGTTTTCCTTTGTAGTCGTCCCATGCCTGCTGGGCATTTTTTATAATGCCTGTGTTGGTGTACATCAGGGTGGTGTTGACCCTGTCATGCTGATACTGGTGGCAGGTTCCGCAGCTTTTGTCCCATACGGACGGGTCAGAGGGGTTTCGCCCGCCGAGCATATCCTTATGGGCTGCGTCCTTATCCCGTGTGCCGGGATTTCCGGCGTGGCATACGGTACAGGCCAGCTTATGGTTTTCGGAAGTGTCCTCTATCCCTGCGTGGCACTCGGTCACGGTGCAGGACTGAACAGTATTTTTCGGGGCTGCAAAGGCATTTCCGGAAAGCATAATCAATATAATCTGAATTAGAAAAAACAGTTTTCTGTGCATGAATCCATCTTAAGCTTTTATTATTTTTTTGGGAAGTGAAAGCGGTTTGAATGAGGCAGGGCGGCCAAAGCCGCCCCGCCGTAGTATAACCTTAAAGAACAGCCGATTAGCAGCCCTGAAGCTGGAAACCGCCTTTGGGGGAACCGAGTGCTTCAACTTTTACATCGTCGCCTTTTTTAACGTCGATGTCTTTGTCGAGTTTGATTGTGATGGTTGTGCCGTCTTTCTCAACAACTTTGCCTTTGGACTGTTTAACAGCAGCGAAAGCTGCACCAGCCACAACAAGAGTAAGTGCAATTGCAATTACAGTGATTTTCTTTTTCATCTTTTCTTCCTCCTTAAATATTAGAATCTTACCTGCAGGTACATTTCAAAGGTGTCGAAATCCTGCTTGTTGGTATCTGCTCCGACCTCTTTATCAAAGTCGGTAATAGAGTACTGGCCTACTATTTTGATGTCGTTGCCGGCGAGATAGTAGTTAGCGCCGAAAGCGTAGAAGTCAACTTTGTTGTCTGCGTAACCGTTGAGCGAAGCGTATTCAAAGCTGTCATATCTGCCGAAGAACTGGAGCTTGCCGGGGCCTATGTCCATGGGGAGCATATAGCCTGCTTTCACATAGTAGCCGTTTCTCTGACCGTTAGCGCCGTTGAATGTGCTTGCCGCAACGTTGTCAGTGAGGGCTGAATCAGGGTCTGCGCCTTTGTGAAGGTCATCAAGGTCTATGTCAAGGTATGCGCCTGACAGAGTGAATGTACCTGCTGAAGTGGGTATTTCAGTGAAGAAATCCAGAGAGTACGCGCTGTAGTCAACAGCGTCTGCTCTGTTTGTGGCATCCTTGAACGCAACATCAGCTTCATACTGGTATGAACCGCCTACAGTAAGGATTTTTTTCTCACCGAGGTATGAACCCTGATAGCCGTAGCCTGTTTCCTTGTCAAACATAGTGAAGTGCAGACGGCCAGTGTAGCGGAATCCTGAGTTGGGAACATAGCTTCCTACGCTGCCTTCACCGCCGGATTCACGGCCTTCCATTACATCAAGTCTGTACTGGAGGTAGTCGTTGGCAAGGTTGCCCCATACTGCAACACCGTAGTCTCTGCTTGTTTTGAAGGGAGCAGCGACAAAGAGTGAGCGGTCGAAGTTAAGGGGAGTAAAGCAGCCTTCAAGGTTTTCCCTTGTGAGGTTGTGCTTAAATTTACCGAGCGTAACGTTGAATGCGTTGTTCTGGGCGTATCTTATCTGCGCGTCAAGAACATAGAACTTCTCGTCGTCAGTGAGTGAGTCTTTCACGCCGAGGGGGTTAACAGCTTTGTCATCAAGATACTCTGTCTGAAGATAGAAGCTGAGTTTATCATTGTAAGTGCCTATGAAGCCGAATCTGTTTCTTCTGAAGTTGAAGTCTGCCGTGTCGTCTTCACCCTGATCGCCTGAGCCTGTGTTTCTCATGGTAACGCCGAACTGACCTTCATAGAAGAATTTCAGGTATTTGCCTTCGCCGAGCTCAATGGGCTTAAAAGCAAAAGCCGAGCTTGCCATGAGCATCACAACCAGAAAGAATGTAAAAAACTTTATATTTCTCATGTTTATCTCCCTCTTAAATTAATTAGCAGCCGCTGCCTATGCTGTCGCCAAGACCGCCGCCACCGTTTCCGGCAGGTGTGGCATTGTGGTATTCATAGTCTTCCTCGTATATTTCATTGCCTGTACCTGTGTAGTTCCAGTCAACAAAAACACCGGGAGCTCCCACGAGTGCTGTCTGACCGCCGTTTACGCTGAAGCTGTAAAGAGATGTGTCATAAGCGGGAATAAGCCCCTGAAGAGGACCGTCTGCTTTAAATGCGTTCCACTGGTTGTTTGAACCGTCGTAGAGAACAACAGGAATACCGAGGACATCAACAAATGCTGTATAAAGAGCAGAAGCAGAGAAGCCTGCACCGCAGTGAACATATATTGTTTTGCCGGCAAAGAGAGCAAGAACATCGTCCCATGTGGTCACTGTGGCAGGGTTGCTGTCAGCCGCGTAGGAAGCGTTGATGTTCGCTATTATTGTCGCCTTGATGGTGTCGGCATCATTAAACTTGCCGTTTACGTGAACAGAACCTGCACCGAGGAAGAAGGAGTGCTCGGTTTTTATATTTCTGCTGCCTGCTGCTGTAGCCTGAGCGAATATTACTGGAGAACCGTTTTCAACTGCATCTATAACTTCTTTAATGGAAGCTCTTACCTGGCTTTTAAGTACAGGGAGTTTCTTTACGCTGAAAGTGCTGTCTGCGGGGTCATAAAGTGCAGTAACAGTTGTGGGCGCAAGTGCGGGGAAAGCTGCTGCGAATGCCGCTGTGCCGCCGTCAAGAACCTTGATTTTTGCCTTTGAGAAGCCCCAGTAAGTGAAAATCCAGTAGGTTCTCCACACATCATACTGGGCGCCTGAGCCTGTGCCGGTAAGAACAAGTACAGTTTTTTCAGTAATTCCGAGATCCTGAACAATAGCATCAATCCTTGAGCCTGTGATCATCATGGCACTGGATGCACCGTGTCCGGCTCCGCTGTTATAGCCGGTTGTGTCGAGGGGGCCTTCCGCTCTGTTATCGTTATAGCCGAAAGAGCTTATTGCTCCTTTAGCCACAGAACCGGCTATCTTAGGTGCTACAGCTGATGCGTAGTCTGTCATTACATCGAAGACAACAACGGGAGAACCATCGGCTGTTTTAAAGCCGTTATCTATCCATGCTGCGAGGGTTTCGGGCTGGATAAGTGACGACTCGCTGGAGTAATAACCGTTCCACCATGAATACGCAGGGGGGTTGTTTTCGTACGATGTGTCGACCGAACCGCCGCTTCCGCAAGCTGCGGTCATGCTCAAAAGAGCTGTGAGTGTTGCAAGTAGAATGAAAGAATAAAATTTCCTTACACTGCAGAACTTCATAAATTTCCTCCGTTATTTGCTGCTTTACAGGAATTTTTGCCGGATAGAAAGCTGGCTTGACCTCCTATTGGTATTTTCTATGACGGCAATTAAAAATTAAATATCTGCTTGTGGCTTAGTTTTGTCCGTTTGTTAAATAAAAGATGACAAAACGTTCCCATTTCTTGAACGATTATCTGCATCTTGCGTTAAAATGTCAATAAATTCTCACAGGTAAAGTTCAGAGTTAATATGCTGAATGCGAATATTTGGATTCTTGATTATATAGCTATCTTATTTATAATACAGCAATTTATCTTGAGGGGGCGTTTTTGTATTTGTAAAGATTAGGTAAAAAAATTAAGTTTTTTATACGGTATTAAACTCTGTCCATGTATTTTTGGTGAAATTTATTTCATTAATCACGCATATATTATTGTAAATAAAAGACTTTATTTGGAAGGGCGCATCTGCCGCGGTGTGTTGATCTGCGGGTCTCTGTCCGATGAAAATTTTGATCCCAAAGACTTTTTTTCTGAGCCATTGTAAATGTGATGAAAATGTAACCTATTGAGTCAGTGGTAATAATTCATATCCTAGCTGTTAAGCAGGAATTAACGGTACGCCTTTTTTCCGTCAAATATTCCCGTAGAGCGTCTTGACGTATAAATGGTTATAAAATAGCAAATAAATCATATTAGCCAGCTAGTGATTATATTATTATGTTTCTCGATATATCGTAGGCATAATAGTCGGACGAATGGTGTTTGTCCTCATTTGTCCGTGAGGATGTGAAAATTTTACAGATAAGCTATGGCGGCGTTATGCTCCTGCATGTTATATATTATTTACCATACGGAGGTTTTATGGATAACTATGTGCTCGTAAGACCCGAACATCTCAATCACTACGGTTATCTTTTCGGCGGCATGATGCTGAAATGGATAGACGAAATAGCATGGCTTGCCGCTTCTCTGGACTTTCCGGGCTATTCCCTTGTGACAGTTACCATGGATAAGGTTATCTTTAAGCACAGGGTGGAGAACGGTTCGATACTCAAGTTTATAACCCTGCCGGAGAAGATAGGCCGCACCTCTGTGAGCTACAATGTAACGGTTGAGGCGGATGCGCCGGGTGCTAAAGAGGTAGTGGAGGTGTTCTCCACCAATGTGAAGTTTGTGGCTATAGACGGTGACGGAAAGCCCGTGGCTCTTCCGCAGGAAATCCAGCTGCGGAGCGGAAAAGTGCCTTAAAAGGGCTTCCGCGGAAGCCCTTTCAGCGCTTAGGGTATTACATAGTCCGGGTTATCGGAAAGTTTTCTTGCTTTTATATACAGATCGTACTCTGCATCTGAGCCGAGTTTTTTCATTCCTTCTATTTCGATTATAAGATAGTAGTTTCCGCTCACTGCAAGGTTATGCACCGTGTCCGGAGCAGGATTGATTTTTGTGCCGTCTATCTGGTATTTGCCGGAGTTGTCCGCTGTGAGGGTGAAGTTCTCGGATGCGGAGCCGTTTCTGCTGTCAATCACATAAGTGACAGCGTAGTTCATGGTTTTTGTGGTGGTCTGGGTTTCAATCTCCATTTCTCCGAGGAAGCTGGTTGCGTTGTCGGAGTCTACAGTCATGTTGTCATAGGTTTCAATATACTGAGAGATTTCGTACTTCCCTCTGAGGGTTTTGTTCTGACCCAGCTTGATTGCTGTGAGGGTGTTGCCTGAGGTTTTGTTGTCGTCTTCTTCGTCGGTTCCCCAGCAGGCGCTGAGCGAAAAAATAAGGATTACAACAAGAGCAAGCCGCTGAATTGTTTTCATACATTTTCCTCCGTGAAATAAAAATAACTTAGCATAAATGACTATGCGTGTCATCAGTGATGTTCTGCGTTATAAAGCGGGGGTAAAGCCCCCGCTGTTATTTGTTTTTGAGAATATCGCGTATCTCGCCGAGAAGCTGCTCTTCCTTTGAAGGCTCCGGCGGAGCTGCCGGGGCATCCTCCTCTTTCTTTTTCAGGCTGTTCATCCCTTTGATAAGCAGGAAAACGGCAAACGCCATTATAACAAAGTCCAGCACCGTCTGTATGAACCTGCCGTAATTGAGGGTAACAGCGGCGGCATCGCCGGAAGCTGCTTTAAGCGTTACTGCAAGCTCGCTGAAATTGACATTGCCCAGAAGAAGACCCAGGGGAGGCATAAGCACATCAGCAACAAGGCTCGAAACTATTTTGCCGAAAGCGCCGCCGATTATGATACCCACCGCCATGTCCGCAACATTTCCGCGCATGGCAAATTTCTTGAACTCATGAATTATAGCCATAAGTATCTCCTTAAGATGACAAATATTTACTAGTATAGCACATAAAACAGACCGATGTGAACAGGCGTACAGACCTGCCTGACGCAGGAGTATGCATATCCCTGTCTGTCTTCGGAAAGTTGCAGAAGAGGAAACTGTCTTATGATTAATTCCGGTGTATAGCAGCCCTGTCTGCAAAGCGTCTCCAGCGCCTGAATGGTACACCTTTGAGTTGAATATAACTGATTATTCTGCTAAACACGTTAAGAGGTTTTTTTATGTTTAAACACAGTGACATCAAAATTTGCATTCTCGGTCTGGGGTATGTTGGTCTTCCTCTGGCTGTTGAATTCTCAAAAAAATATTATGTCTGCGGTTTCGATATTAACAGCAGACGCATCAGCGAGCTTGTCTCCGGCTTTGATAAAACCTGCGAGGTTCCGTCTGAGGCATTGGAATCATCAAATATCAGGCTCACCTCGGATGTTAAAGACATTAAAGAGTGCAATGTCTTTATTGTCACGGTTCCAACCCCCATAGATCAACATAAGAATCCGGATCTTAGCCCTATACTCGGTGCGACTGAAACAGTCGGCAGAGTCCTGAAAAAAGGGGATATTGTTGTTTATGAATCAACAGTTTATCCCGGCTGTACGGAAGAGGACTGTGTCCCCGTGCTGGAAAAGATGAGCGGACTTAGATTTAACACAGACTTTTTCTGCGGTTATTCACCTGAGCGTATCAACCCCGGCGATAAAGGCAGGGGGGTGAAGGACATCACTAAGGTTACCAGCGGCAGCACCCCGGATGTTGCTGATTTTATTGACGGCATATATTCCTCGGTGATCACCGCCGGGACACACAAAGCGCCGAGTATCAAAGTTGCCGAAGCGGCAAAAGTCATTGAAAATACCCAGCGTGATATAAATATTGCCCTTATGAATGAGCTTGCGCTCATTTTCGATAAAATGGGTGTGGACACCGCAAGCGTTCTTGAGGCGGCCTCCACCAAATGGAACTTCCTCCGTTTTGAGCCGGGGCTGGTCGGCGGACACTGCATCGGTGTTGATCCTTACTATCTGACCTTTAAGGCACAGTCACTTGACTATATCCCTAATATGATACTTTCCGGCAGAAAAATTAATGACGGAATGGGTAAGTTCATCGCTGAAAAGACCATTAAGATGATGATCGCGGCGGACTTTCCGGTTAAAAACTCGAAAGTTCTGCTCGCCGGTATAACTTTCAAGGAAAACTGTCCGGATATAAGAAATACCAGAGTCATTGATATTTACAGGGAACTCAGGGAGTACGGAGTCTGCGTTGATATTTATGATCCTGTTGCAGACCATTCTGATGTCAAAGAAGAATACGGCATTGAAATGACAGAGCGGCCTGCTGATGACTATAACGCAGTGATAGTTGCTGTAAAGCACAGCCGTTTTCTGAACGGCGGGCTGACACTTGGCAGTCTGCTGACAAAAAACGGAATAATTATTGATGTCAAAGGAGCGCTGCCCGCTGAAAGCAACGGGAACTTTTCGTACTGGCGCTTATAAATACCAACCGGAGCGGTTAAATGACTAAAACTAAAATACTTGTCACAGGCACGGCGGGCTTCATCGGCTTTCATCTTGTACAGAAACTTCTTGAGAGAGGGGATGAGGTTGTCGGGCTGGACAGCATAAATGATTATTATGATGTCAGGCTGAAGTTCGGCAGACTGGCGGAAACCGGAATACATATTGATGATGACTCCGCTTCGCGGAACAGGCTTATCCAGTCTAAAAAGTATCCGAACTACAGGTTTATCCGCCTTAATCTTGAAAACAGAGAAGAACTGGAAGAGCTTTTCAGGACAGAAAAGTTTGACAAGGTATGCAACCTCGCCGCTCAGGCAGGCGTGCGTTACTCCCTCACCAACCCGGATGCTTATATAAATTCCAACATCACAGGTTTTTTAAACATCCTTGAGTGCTGCCGCCATCACGGAGTCAGGTCTCTTTCATATGCGAGCAGCTCATCAGTTTACGGACTTAATGAAACCCAGCCGTTCAGCACATCCCATAACGTTGACCACCCTGTGAGCCTTTATGCTGCCAGCAAAAAATCAAACGAACTCATGGCGCATACCTACAGCCATCTGTTCGGGCTCCCCACAACCGGGCTGAGGTTTTTTACCGTTTACGGGCCTTGGGGAAGGCCGGACATGGCGCTTTTTATCTTCACAAAGGCGATTCTGGAAGGCAAGCCCATTGACGTGTTCAACTACGGCGAGATGAAGCGCGATTTCACCTATATCGATGACATAGTGGACGGCATAACAAGGGTGATAGACAGCCCGGCAGAGAGCAATCCTCTGTGGAGCGGAAGCAGGCCTGATCCGGGTTCTTCAAAAGCGCCTTACAAAATCTTCAATATAGGAAACTCCTCCCCGGTGCGTTTAATGGATTTTATAGAGGCAATCGAGAACAAGCTGGGCAGAAAGGCAGAGAAGAATATGCTGCCTCTTCAGGCAGGAGATGTGCCTTCTACCTATGCAGATGTGAGCGATCTCTGTAATATGCTCGGTTATAAACCGTCAACAGATGTGGATACTGGTATAGGCCGGTTTATAGACTGGTACAGAAATTATTATCAGGTCTGAAAACAGGAGAGATGATGGATAAGGATAACAGGCAGATATACGAGGATGAGATAGACCTTCTGGAACTGGCTGCGATTGTATGGAAACGTAAACTATACATAATAGGCTTTGTTTTTCTGGTTTCTCTTGCGGCGGTTGTCTATTCGCTGTCTCTTGACAATGTTTATGAGTCCAGAACCGTACTCAAGCCGACTGCTCAGACATCGGCTCAGAGCAGCCTCGGCGGTCTCAGCACTCTGGCGGGCTTTGCGGGTATAAATATCAACTCCGGCGGGTCAGTATATGCTGATATTAATGTTATCCTCAGCAATAAAGATTTTCTGGCAGACTTTATCAAAGAAAACAACCTAGCTCCTAAGCTTCTTAAAGACCCTGCGATAGCTGAAACCGCTGAGTTTAAACAGAATGAGAAATTCAATCTTTTTCAGCTGATTTACAATGACCTGAAACTGGCTGAGGACAAAAACACGCAGTATATCACATTCTCATACAACAACACTGATCCCGCGCTGGCAAAGGAGATTCTGACGCTTCTCCTGAAAGATATAAGCGGTGTCCTCCGCACTAAGCAGCTTGAAAATCTGGATAAGCGCATTGAAAACTACAAACTTGAAATCGATCGCGCGGCGGATCTCACTCTGAAAGCAAAACTCAGCGAATTGGTGGCGAGCCTTATTCAGAGTAAGGTGCTTGCCAATGCTGATGAGTATTATGGATTCAGCATAATGACCGAACCTTCTCTTTCTGATCCTCTGGATAAAGTGGGACCCAAAAGAGCACAGATGTGTCTGGCTGCGTTTTTTGTGAGTTTATTCTTAGCTGTTTTCAGCACTCTGGTTCTGCATTTTTCGGGAAATAATCTCAAAAAGAGAAAAAAGGCATATATTCTGTCAAAAAATATTCAGTGATGTGAAGGAGACGCTTATGAAAGTTCTTATTCTTGGTGGTTCAGGTATGTTGGGGCACAAGCTGTGGCAAATACTCAGTAACGACTATCAGGTATATATATCACTCAGGCGCTCCAACTCAATGTTAGAAGCGCTGAAAGGTGAGAAGATGTTTATCCGGCATGATGTGGATGCGTTAAATTTCGACAGCATCACAAGAGCACTTGCATCAATCGAGCCGGATATTGTAATTAACTGTATCGGATTGATCAAACAGTTGCCTATAGCAAATGATCCTCTTTCCTCAATTACTATAAATAGCCAGCTTCCGCATCGTTTATCTTTGATATGTAAAACTGCGAAGATAAGACTTATTCATATATCTACAGATTGTGTTTTTTCAGGCAGTAAAGGAAATTACGTAGAGGATGACGACTCTGATGCCAAGGATCTTTACGGAAGAAGCAAGTATCTTGGAGAAGTTTACTATCCCCACACTGTAACGCTAAGAACATCTATAATAGGACATGAGCTTGGTGGACATTTGGGACTTGTTGACTGGTTCTTGAAACAGAAAGGATCTGTCAGGGGATTCTCGAAAGCAATATTCAGTGGTTTTTCAACGTTGGAGCTGGCTAAAATCATCAGAGAGCATGTGATTGAAAACACATTATTAAGTGGTCTGTATCATGTGTCAACGCAGCCTGTTTCCAAGTTTCATCTTCTTGAAATGATTAATAAAGTATACAAAACCGATACTCAAATATTACCTTTTGACGGGGTTGACATTAACCGCAGTATGTGCGGCAGCAGGTTTATCAAGGCAACGGGTTACAGTGTGAAAGATTGGGATACATTAATTTATGAGATGTATGAAGACTACTGCAAAAACAAACATCTTTATATTAAATACTGAGAGCAGGGAAACTGATGTTTAAAAATAAAATACTTTTAATCACCGGAGGGACTGGTTCTTTCGGTAATGCTGTTCTTAAGCGTTTTTGTGAAACAGATATAGCAGAGATACGCATATTCAGCAGAGACGAAAAGAAGCAGCATGACATGCGGCTTCGCTATAATAATGATAAAATTAAATTTTATATTGGTGATGTTCGTGAGTTTGATACAATAAATAACGCAATGCGCGGTGTGGATTATGTGTTTAGTGCCGCAGCTCTCAAGCAGGTACCCTCTTGCGAATTTTACCCCATGGAAGCTGTTAAGACCAATGTCTGCGGTACGGAAAATACCCTTAAGGCATGTATCGCCAATAACATAAAAAGAGCCGTGGTACTAAGCACAGATAAGGCCGTTTACCCTATTAATGCAATGGGCATGAGCAAAGCTCTGATGGAAAAAGTGACGATTTCGATGTCGCGTAACCTTCCCGCAGACAGAACCATTTTGTGTAACACGAGATACGGGAATGTTATGGCGTCTAGAGGTTCTGTTATTCCCCTTTTCGTCGAGCAGGTAAAGCAGAACAAGCCGCTCACCATTACTGACCCGGATATGACCCGCTTTATGATGTCGCTTGAAGATGCCGTTAACCTTGTTCTTTTCGCATTCGAGAACAGCGGTCAGGGCGATACCTTCGTGCAGAAAGCGCCCGCAGCAACGATTCTCACTCTGGCAGAGGCTGTCAAAAAGCTTTTCAACTCTAAAAGTGATATAAATATTATAGGAACAAGGCACGGAGAGAAAAAGCACGAAACTCTCCTCAGCAGAGAAGAGATGATAAAGTCCGATGATTTAGGCGATTATTATAAAGTTCCTGCGGACACGAGAGACCTCAACTATTCTAAATATTACGAAGAGGGCAATAATACCCTTTCCTCAGTGGGCGACTACACATCTGAAAATACCGAACGACTTGATGTCGACGGAATGATTAAACTGCTTCTTCAGCTTAGCTATATTCAGGACGAGCTTAAAAATGGATAAAACAAATAAAATCAAAGTCATTACCGTTGTAGGAACCAGACCGGAACTTATAAGACTTGCTCTTGTTATAAAAAAGCTTAACGAATTTACCGATCATATCCTTGTTCATACCGGGCAGAATTACGATTATGAACTCAATCAGGTTTTCTTTGATGAGCTGAACATAGAAAAGCCGCAGTATTTCCTTGATGTAAAAGCAGATTCTCTGGGTGAAACTCTCGGCAATATTATCTCAAGGGCGGAAGCGGTATTTAAAAAAGAAAAGCCCGATGCTATGCTTGTTCTCGGCGATACCAACAGCGCCTTCGCGGCAGTTATCGCAAAAAGAATGAAGATACCTGTTTTCCACATAGAAGCAGGCAACAGAAGTTTTGACCTGAACGTACCCGAAGAAATTAACCGTAAAATTATTGACCATATAAGTGATGTCAACTTTGTTTACTCTGAACATGCCCGCAGAAATTTGCTCAATGAAGGCTGCCACCCAAGGCAGATATACTTATGCGGCTCGCCTATGAAGGAAGTGCTGGATTTTTATGAAAGTAAGATCAATTCTTCAGGTATTATGGCAAAGCTGCAAATCGAGGAAAACAACTATTTTCTTGCAAGCTTTCATAGAGAAGAAAATGTTGATAACAAAGACAATCTGAATAAAATTCTTGTTTTTCTGACAGAGCTTGCCGAAAAATACGGTAAAAAAGTTATCGTCTCTACCCACCCCAGAACGAAATCACGCCTTGAAGCCTTAAAGAATGATAATATAAGCCCTTCGATCGTATTTCTGAAGCCCTTCGGCTTCTTTGACTATGTTTCCCTTCAAAAGAATGCTCTCTGCGTATTATCCGACAGCGGTACAATCAGTGAAGAATCTTCAATATGCGGCTTTAAAGCCGTAACCATACGCAACTCTATGGAACGCCCCGAAGCCATGGATACGGGCAGCATAATCATCACGGGTCTTGAAGCGGACAGGGTATTGAGTGCTGTTCACTATTCGATCAGTCTTGATAAGCACCCTGCCTCCCCTGCGGAGTATCTTGTGGAAAACTCTTCTGACAGAATTGTAAAAATCATACTAGGGTTATCCGGGTTGATACACAGATGGACAGGGGTAAACAGTAATGACTAAAACAAAGTATATTTACTATTTTCGGGGAGATTTACGTTCCCATGTAGGAATATATAAAAGCTGGGTTGATGCAGCCGTGAGCAAGGGTCTGGATATGCAGATGGTAACGTTTCTGGGGTTAAAACAATATATCTCGCAAAGAAAACTGATAAAGCGTTACTCTGATGAAAATATAAAAATTTATATAGGTCTCCCTTCGGTATTGAACGCTCTTGCAGAAGCTCTGTATTTCTCCGCATTATGCCTTAAATATGAAAATGTTAAGGTGCATGTGAGAAAAAGGAAGACTAATGTTCTGGATTTTCTTAAAAAACTGTTTCCGACAAAGCTGAAATATATTTTTGAAATAGAAGGTGACGCAGTCTCCGAGGCAGAATTCTTAAAAGAAAGACCCTCGCCTGAATGTAATTACGAGGCTTTTATCGCATCCTCTGATACAGAGAAAGAGAAACAGTACGATTCTCTTAAAAAGTCTGATGGCGTACTTGTGGTTACGGAACTTTTCAAAAAAGTTCTCATTGAGCGTTATCCTGAGCTTAATCTCCATACAAAGATAAATGTTATTCCTACCGGAGTTGATGCAGCTTTGTTCTTTTATGACAAGTCTATTCGAGACGAATACAGAAAAAAATTAGGCATTGACGACAGATTTGTTCTCACATTTGCAGGAAATATTTTTTATAGCTGGCAAAACATCAAACGAAGCTTAGACATCTTTAATCTCATTAAAAATAAAAAGCTTTTTCCTAATCCGTTTTTTCTGCTCCTGATAAGAGCGCAGGATATACCCCTCGCCAAGAAATTTATTGAGCAGGCGGGACTGGGAGAGACAGACTACCTGCTTACCAATGTTCCTCATAAAGAGGTAAATGCTTATTTTAACGCTGCCGATATGGGGATACTCCTGCGTGATCCTCATCTGATGAATGAAGTTGCGTGTCCGGGTAAGGTGGGGGAATATCTCTGTTCGGGTCTAAGAGTGATTATTACCGAAAAAATAGGGCTTTACGGCGAGAAAGTCAAAGCTGCGGAAATGGGCATAGTTCTTTCCGATTTCAGAGATGACACAATCGTACTTGAAGAGCTTATTAAATCAAAAGAAAAAACAATTGAACGAGAAAAGATAAGTGCTTGGGCTAAGAATGAATTTTCTGTTCAGTCCTACGCTGATAAATATGCGAACATACTAAGTGGCTGCTGAAGCTGTTATAATGAAAACCTATATTAATCTTTCTTTACTAAGCATAATACAGCTTATTATATCGTTTTTACTGCAAATGTTCATTCTTAACATATTCGGAATGGGTGCACATCTTGATATATTTATAGCTTCAAATACACTGAATTATGTGCTGGTTACTGTTGCTACAAGTATTCTTAACTTTAGCCTGACACCTTTTTTCACGGGATATGTCAAAAAAAAGCGATTCAAAACCTTCGCTGCAAATGCCAGTACAATGGTAAACCTCTTCTTTCTATTGTTCCTGTTTCTTGCGCTTTTACAGGCAGTATTTGCTGATCCCATCACTAGACTGCTTTTTCCCGGATTTGAAGGAGAAGATAGAACCGTCCTGAATCACCTTTTTATATTTCAGGCGTTTATCTCAATATTAACTGTACTTACAGGAATATTGACCGCTTTTAACTATGCTCTGAACAAACTCTATAAGTCAGTTCTGTCTCCTGTTGCTGCAATAATAGTTCAGGGTGCAGCCGTCTACTTCCTTCATAAACATTTCGGCGTGTATGCCCTGCCCATAGCATTGCTCATAAATAATGCTGCGAATCTCTTTGTTCTTTCTTACGGGATGTTTAAATACTATTCTCCGAAGATAGCTTTAAATACCGAGATAAAATATATTTTCAGCAGAATGTTCCCCCTGCTGTTCTCGTCCTCGTTCTCCAAAACAGATATTGTCGTCGACAGGTATTTCACCTCTCAGCTCACAAGCGGCAGCTTAGCCCTTCTCCATTACGGACAAC
This sequence comes from Geovibrio ferrireducens, assembly GCF_026226615.1. NCBI lineage: Bacteria > Pseudomonadati > Deferribacterota > Deferribacteres > Deferribacterales > Geovibrionaceae > Geovibrio > Geovibrio ferrireducens. The sequence continues at coordinate 96,028 of NZ_JAJAPB010000001.1, read as the reverse complement.
TTTTTGCCAATGTCGTTTCAACATTTATCAGCAAAGGCATATCTATAGTTTCTTTAAGAAAAATGTCCGAAATGACCGAAAATAAGGAAAGAATGCATAAGTATTTTATGCGCCTTTATAAAATAGTTTTTCTGCTTTCGGCAGCAGCATGCATTATTATAGTCTTCTCAGGCAAATGGTTTCTATCTTTGATTGTCATAAGCGGGAAAATTTCAACGGAACAGATAGACAGCTTATATAAGGTGATAGTCGCATTACTCGGCGTTGCAGTGGGCGGAAGCTTATCATCTGTGCTTGTGAATGCTTTTTATGCTAATGGTCTTACCGGCATAGTTTCAGTTATGGGTACCTCACTTCACATTATAGGCATAGTGACGAAGGTCGTCTTCTTTAATATTTATGGTTTTTATAGCCTCCCTATAGTATTTTCCGGCAAAAGTATATTGAACACGGTTATTTTGCTTGTGATGTACCATTTCTACATCAATAAGATATCAATGGCGGAATTCGGCAGGATTTTAATGAATCTTATAATCTTCGTTATTGTCATTTATGCCATTTATTATGCTTACATGTATGATATAGTTTTTGGAGCTTTGCTTACGATAGGTTCTCTCGGAATAATCTTCTTCAATTTAGTTAAAATAAGGAGAGAAATATGAGTAAAATCTTTTTGGCTGGCGATTTATGCCTAACGGAAGATATAACTATAGATAATGATGTCGCTGCTAAAATAAATTCATCAGAAGGATTTATCGCAAATTACGAAAGTGTATTCCCCCCTGCGGACGCATTAAAAAGACAGGATAAAAATGCAATTCTTATCTCTTCTGTATCTGCGGTTGAAGGTTTTCTTAAGGATATAAAAGTATCCTGTGTGTTTGGTATAGGGAACAACCATATACATGATATGGGCGAAGAAGGGGTGAAGGAAACCAGAAAACGGCTTACGGCCTATGAAAAGGTTTCCGTCTGCGGAGCGGGGTATAAGGAAGCTTTGAACAAACCGCTTGAACTAAATATAAATCAGAAAAAGATATACCTGCTTGCGGTTTCAAGCGAATCTTATGAGGTTATGTCAAAGCCCGCTTCAGATAGTTTTGAAGGTATATTGAGTATTGAAACAGGTCTTGAAAACCTTGTTTCATCTTTAAGACAGGAGTGTGATTTTTTAATCATTTATGCGCATATAGGCAAAGAATATGTCAACTTTCCCCGAACAGAGATAAGGCAGTTTGCCTACAGATGGATCGACACCGGAGCAGATGCCGTAATAGGTCACCATCCGCATGTAATTCAGGGGAAAGAATACTACAATGGCAAGCCTATTTACTACAGCCTTGGTAACTTTATCTTCCCTGATTTCAACACCAAAAATGGTCAACGTATAAAATGGAAAAAAGAAAATAACTACAGTATAATGTTGGAGTTGGAAGTTAATAACGGACTGAATTTCGTTGAACACGGTCTATATTTTGATACTAAAAGCAACAGACTCTCGTTTTCAACCGAAGCACTTGATAAACTGTACACAAGATCCGAACAACTTAATCTTGAGATAACACCGCTAAAAAGATATTACGGTTTCTGGGAAAAAGAATATTTCAAATATATGGCGGGGCAGTATTCTTTTGCCGCTAAGGTTAAACGGAAATTTAATAAGTATATTGAATCTGTTAAACGGAAAGTAAAATGAATCGTAAAAATTTAGACAGCTTTCTCACATGCGGGTACTTCTTCAAATACGACAACAAAAAGCTGCATATAGATTTGTCAGGAATAGACAGAGAGAAATATAAAGGCGCAGATGAAAATGAATTAATAAACGAAAGCGCAAGACTCTGGAGAGAAAGCATAGCTAAAGATTCCACTCCTAACCGCAGGCATCTCGTCCCCATAAGCGGCGGGCTGGACAGCAGAGCGATTCTTGCGGCCCTTCTTGAGCATGTTGAAGCATCACAAATACAAACATATACCTTCGGTTCTCCTAATACTCTCGACTATGAAATAGGAAACTATATAGCTAAAAAGCTCGGAACTGTTCACACTGCTTTTGACTTAACTGCTTATGACTACACAATAGACGAGCTTTTTGATATAGCAAAAAGGATCGATTATCAGACACATCTTTTCCATCACCCGCCCGTCCGCCTTCTGGACGAAATGTATGGTGACAGTCTTGTCTGGAGCGGGTTTCTTGGTGATAGATTTGCAGGTTCATATGTTCAGGCAATAAGTAGTAAATCTTTGGAAGAGGCGAAAGAATCCTTTGTAAGAAAGAATCGGTATGTGCGCTCGTGTACTCTTTCAGCATCAAATGACTTCTATGACCTACTTGAGTACGAGCCTATTGATATTGACAGGTTATCTATTGATGAACAAATAGAGTACCCGAATAGATCAGCAAAGTATGTAGCTCCCCATGTTTTGATGGAAGGCTATGAGTATAGTACGCCTTTTCTTTATCAGCCGCTCATCGATTTTATGCTGAGCATTGAGGATAAACATAGAAAGGATCAAAGCCTTTATAGGAAAATGCTGCTGAAAACTTTTCCTAAAGAGTTTTCATATAAAACAAAAAATAATCTCGGACTACCGCTAAGTGCACCGAAAATTCAGGTTTTTGCTGCAAAAGTTGCAAAAAAAATTCATCGGACGCTTTTCCCTGCTAAAAATTCGTTTATAAACTATGTATGCTTTAATACGCAAATTAGGCAAAGACCAGCCTTTACAAAATTAGTTAAAGATAATGTATGCGACTTAAAATCGCGCAATATCATAAATACCCTTGATATAGAAAAACTTTTTGCGGATCATATGACCGGCAAAGGAAACTATGGTGATGCTCTGGTTGTATTGACATCCCTTGAAATTTTCTTAAAAGCAGGATTTGAGCCGTGAAAATAGTTTACGCTTCTAACTCGTTTATCCCGTCAAAAGCAGCTAACAGCGTGCATGTAATGAAAATGTGTAATGCGTTTGCCAAGCTTGGGCATGAAGTCGTATTAATTTCCAACGGCAACAAGAAATTCAAGGAATCAGAAATCACCGACGTATTCGCCTATTACGGAATCCCAAAGACTTTCAAAATAGTCGAGATGGACGATGTTTCGTTCAGAAACGGTGGAGTCATACACGGGTTCAAAAGTGCGCTTACTCTCCTGCAGGAAAAACCTGATCTTGTTTACGGCAGAGCAGTTATTCCGTGTGCATTTGCAGCCGTTAGGGGAATAGAAACAATTTTTGAGTCTCATTCTCCCTTGCATGACTCAAGCATAGTAATCCGTTTTTTTTACTCTCTTCTGGCTAAATCAAAGTATTTTCATCGTCTTGTAGTAATTTCTGAAGCCTTGAAAAGGTATTACATAGGCAAACAAAAAGCAGAGATCCTTGTCGCCCATGACGCAGCCGATGAAGCGGATATATCACAAACAATAGAGCTGAAAGGCAGAAAAGACGTTCTGAAGATAGGCTATGTCGGACACCTCTACCAAGGAAGAGGCATAGATATAATAGTTGAGTGCGCCCAACGCATATCCCGTGCAGATTTCCATATAGTCGGCGGGAACGAGAACGATTTACAGTATTGGAAATCCTACAGTGATAAACTAGGACTCGCAAACATATTCTTTTACGGACATGTATCTCCTGCTGAGGCTCAGAAATACCGTAACAGTGTTGATGTTTTAGCCGCACCTTATCAAAAAGATGTAGCGGTCTTCGGCGGCAAAGGAAACACTTCCGAATGGATGTCCCCGCTCAAAATATTTGAATACATGGCAAGCAAAAAACCTATCATATGCTCGGACCTGCCTGTTCTGAGGGAGGTGTTGAATGAGGGAAACTCTTTACTTGTAAAGTGTGATTCCATCGGGGAATGGGTTGAGGCAATCTCCCTGCTGAAAGATGAACAGCTAAGAGAAAAATTAGCTGCTAAAGCTTATGACGACTTTTCGGAACACTACACATGGTTAAAAAGAGCGGAATCAGTTTTGAATGGGAGCGTTTAAGAATATATGAACAACACTCCGCGAGAGCTGACATGGCGTAATAAATACTGGTTTTCCTTTATGGTCATCAGGTTTTTCTATGTCTTTTTTGCATTGGAGGTGTATTCCAAGTTCACTCGCCTAGGTGATACCTTCGGCTATCTGTCAGGCGGGAAAATAAATGCAGGGCTCATTCTTTTTGAATCAACCACGCTGATGAGCCTAATCGCAAGCTCTTTTTCTAAGGTATTGGGAGTTTACGGAGCAAATATTATCTTTATGCTCTTTGCGTCATATGGCATATTCTATGCGCTGAAGAAAAGCCGACTGCCGCAAAAATACTATGTGGCTGTTCTGCTGGTTTTATGTACTCCGTCGTTCAGCGTTTGGACATCTATTGCCTCTAAAGAAGCAGTGGGCTGTTTCTTTATGGGCGTAATACTCGGCTTTATGTTTGATTTGAACGAAGATCGAAAAAGAATGCCGAACATGATAGAATGGTTTGCATTCTATCTGCTTATTGTATTCAAACCTCAATACCTTTCAGCCATCCTCCCGCTGATATGCTTTATCAAGTTTTCCAAATGGCTGAATTTCAAAGCATACGGCAAAGGATTTCTTCTTGTTTCTGTTTTTGTATGCTTCGTCGTATTTCTATACAGCTTCCGTACGGAAATAAATGAAGTATCCTTCGTACTTCCCGCCCACTTCAACGCAGACGCAGGCTCAACAAGAGAAAACACAGTATGGGTTGAGCAGAACGATGTTTTCCGTAATGCTCCTTACGGTATGTTCATAAGCTTTTTAGGACCTACATGGCAGGAGGTATTACAAAAACCCGTACAAGGCATAGCTTTCTTTGAAAGCATATTTATAATGACCTTTATGTCCTATTTCTTATTAAAAATGCTGCTGTATTCACTCACTCGTCTGCGTATCAATATCAAGTATCTGTCTTATCTTTCTATATCTTATATCTTTATTCTATTTGTTCATTACCCGTTCGGCGTATTAAACCCGGGAAGCGCAATCAGATACAGAGAAAACTTTCTGGCATTCCTCATAATTCTTACCGTTTACTCATATTATAAAATTAAAGGAGGCAATAATGAAAAAAGCCATCCTTATTAACAGCCTCACTTGCGGCGGTGCGGAAAGAGTGGTATCTCTCATTCTGAAGGCAGTCGCTGAACAAGAAAATATTGAGCTTATTTGTCTGGAGAAAAATAACTTCTATTCTGTCAAGGATATAAAAATTACTTACTTAACAGAGCGGTGCGGCAGAGAGAGCGGCTTATTAAAACTATTATATCTGCCAATTCTTGCATTTAAGCTCAAAAAATATATAAAACAGGAAAAAATCAAACTTATTCAAAGCCATATATTCCGTGCAAATTATGTAAATATTCTGGCTGCAAAATTTTTCTCAAAACATATTGTTCAGGTGGTAAATACTATTCCTATCTGCAAATACGACAAAGAAGGCTTAACCGGAAAAATAAACAAACTACTCATTAGCTTCCTATATCCTATGACAGATCTGATAATAGTAAAATCAAAGGCAATGAAAAAAGAATTGGAAGATACATTCGGCTTCAAAAATAAAATAGTCATCTTACATAACCCATATGATACAAGCTACATCAAACTATCTGCCGATGAAGAGGTGAACGATTTTGAGTTTAAAGAAAATACGCAATATATAGTTTCCATCGGAAGGCTAGTCAAACAAAAGCGAAATATAGATCTGATTAATGCTCTCAGCACACTCCCTGCAAATATCGAAGCCGTTTTTCTTGGGGACGGGGATAAGGAGCAGCTTCTGGCGGCTGCAGAAAAACTGAATGTATCTGCTAGATGTCACTTCCTCGGCAAAAAGGGAAATCCATTTAAGTATATGGCACGAAGTAACTTATTTGTAATGTGTTCAGAAGTGGAAGGTTTTCCGAATGTGCTTGTCGAAGCTATGATTTGCGGCTTGCCCGTAATCTCTTCAGATTGTATAAGCGGACCGAGAGAAATTCTTTCTCCGAAATCCGATGAAAACATTATAGTCAAAGACGAAATCGACTATGCAGAATTCGGCGTTCTTTATCCTGTCGGTAGGGCGGATCTGCTTGCTGAGGCCGTGAGTTCTCTGCTCAACGACAGAAATATGTGCCAAAAGTATGCAGAAGCAGGGCAAAGCAGAGCAAAGGATTTTGATATAAATATAATTTCAGAAAAATATCGAAGAGCTTTAAACAATGAAAAAGATTATTCTGGCAAGTAATACTTCATGGAGCATACTTAACTTCAGGCTCAACCTTATGAAAGCACTGCAAAATCAAGGCTGGGAAGTTATCGCCGTTGCTCCGTATGATGAATATGCAGAAAAAATTAAAGTAGCCGGGTTTAAATTTTACCCCATAGAACTGTCAGGCAAGGGAACAAATCCCGTAAAAGACTTCAGGACAATGATAAACTTTTACAAAATATACAAAGCTCTCAAGCCCGATGTTATCTGTCATTTCACAATAAAACCGAATATCTACGGAACGATTGCTGCATCGCTGCTCAAAATAAAAACGATAAATAATATAACAGGCTTGGGTACTTTATTCGTAAAAAAGAGTGTAATAACGTCAATAGCCAAGCTCCTATATAAAATTTCTTTAAATAAGGCTTCAAAGGTTTTTTTCCAAAACAGTGAAGACTACGACCTTTTTATTTCGATGGGGCTTGCTGCTGAAGATAAAAGCGACATACTGCCGGGCTCAGGAGTGGACTTGACACTATTTAAGCCTAATACGAATACCCTTAAAAGAGGGGAATTTACTTTTGCTTTCATTTCCCGTCTATTATGGGAGAAAGGCTTAAAAGAGTATGTGGAAGCGGCAGCTGTTCTTAAAGAAAAATATAAAAATATAGAATTTATCTTGCTCGGTACTACGGAAGAAGGTTCGGCTGAATATGCCCAAATATCGGATATTCGGGCATGGGAGCAGTCCGGATATATAAAATACTACGGGGTAAGCGACAGAGTACAGGATTTTATAGCCTCTTCTGACTGCGTGGTACTGCCTTCATATTACAGAGAGGGCGTGCCTAGAATCCTTCTTGAGGCAGCAAGTATGGCAAAACCCATAATAACTACCGACAGCGTGGGGTGCAGAAATGCAGTCGATAACGGGAGCAGCGGTTTTTTGTGTAATCCCAAAAACTCTGTGGATTTAGTTTATTATATGGAAAAGCTATTTTTAATGCCAATAGAGCAACGAATGGAAATGGGGCTCAAAGGCAGAGAAAAGATGATTAGTCAGTTTAGTGAGGATATTATTATCAATAAATACACCGAAGCTGTTAATTCATTAACTGACAAAGTGTAAAACGGCTTCTGCAATACATATCCATAGAACGGAGAGCGGTAACATCGTTCTTAATATAGACCAGCTCCAAATTTTTTGTAAATCCGTCATTTGTGTATTTACTCTTTTTCCATGAAAAGTTAATCTTATTCAGTTCAGAGGTACCATGATAAACGTTATTCTTTCTGGCGGTTCAGGGACAAGGCTCTGGCCTCTCAGCCGCACAAGTCTTCCTAAGCAGTTTGTTAAAATTTTTAATGATAAATCTCTTTTTCAGATGACAGAGGAGCGGAACAGAAGCCTTTGCTCATCCTCGCTTGTGGTTTCCAATGCAGAGCAGTTTTTTCTGGCATCCGATCAGCTTGCCGAATCCTCAACGGCTGTTTTTCTCCTTGAACCCGTAGGCAGAAACACCGCTCCGGCAATTGCTTTGGCGTGTATGCTCCTTGAGCCGGAGGAGATTGTTCTTGTCACTGCGTCTGATCATCTCATCAAAAAGCAGTCCGCCTATGAGGATGCGGTGAAAACAGCAGAAAAGCTGGCGGATCAGGGCTTTCTCGTAACCTTCGGTATCACACCGGACTACCTGGAAACAGGCTACGGCTACATCGAGGCGGACGGAGTGGACGTGCGGAGCTTCAAAGAGAAACCGGCAAAGGAAAAGGCAGAGGAATATATAAGCGCAAATAAAGAGCATGCCTCAAAAAAACTCCCGCCGAAATATCTCTGGAATTCCGGCATGTTCTGCTTCAAAGCAGGTGTGTTTCTTGATGAATTAAAAAAGCATTCCCCCGCAATTTTTGAGGCCTCCGCAGCGGCACTGAAGGCTAAAGCGGTTGTTCAGGAGCGTCAGTACAGGATAAAGCATGAGGATATGCTCGCCATTCCCGCAGACAGCATCGATTACGCGGTAATGGAAAAATCGGATATAGTAAAGGTTGTTCCCTGTGATATAGGCTGGTCTGATCTCGGCAGTTTCGACTCTCTTGATGCCGAGGCGGAAGCGGGCGAAAACGGGAACTCAGTAATTGCTTATTCGGAGGATTCTCCTGAGCCTGTGTATGTGGATTCATCCGACAACCTTGTTATCTCCTCCGGGAGGCAGATAGCCCTTGTGGATATTGAAGGGTTTCTCGTGGTGGATACATCCGATGCGCTTTTAATATCAAAAAAAGGAAGCTCGCAGAAAGTTAAGACAGTGACAGAGGCGATAAAAAAGCGTAAGCCTGAGCTCACCGAAGCCCACAGGCTTGTTCACCGTCCGTGGGGCACATACGAAGTTCTGCTTGAATCCTCAAGATATAAAATTAAAAGAATAGTGGTTAAAACAGGCAGAAAGCTTTCTCTCCAGAAGCATTTCCACCGCAGCGAACATTGGGTGGTGGTGAGCGGAACAGCAACAGTAACCGTTGGCGATAAACGCTTTTATGTGCACCCTAACGAATCAACATATATCCCCGCAGGTCAGATACACCGCCTTGAAAACGAAGGCAAAGTGGAGCTTGCAATGATAGAAGTTCAGGTCGGCGAATACGTCGGCGAGGATGATATTGTGAGGATAGACGACATTTACGGCAGATGAGTACTAAAAAAAAGCCTTTCCTGCGGGAGGCTTTGTATTTTTGATTAAACACCATATAGAGCAGGGATGAATCGAAAAAAACTATATATCTTATTTATGATAAAAGTATAGTTATTGGTTATTTTTAATATATACCAACAAAAGAGGTTCTTGTGGTGTTTTGATCTTGAAAGTACCATCTAAATAATATTAGACATATTCTCCTATTTTTTTTCAGATTCCCTTAGGTGTTAATAACTGTTTTTGATATAAATATAGTGACCATATTTTTAATGGATTTTCAATGTCTAGCTTGGCCAAATATTTTAGATACTTTCATCATAATAGTGACTAAAACTGAAGAGAGAATTTAAATGATGAATTCCAGACATCTAAGAAAAGTATTTTTAAGAGATTGGATAAAAAATAAAAATAGCTCATATAATATTTTTGGGCTAAAGATAGGTAGCATAAGTACAGTTAGTGAATTGGTAGGCTTAGCTTTATTTATATCGGGGTGTATATCAGTCCTATGGAATTTATTTTTTTTTAAAAACATTCATGCTTTTCCATTAGCAACAGATGGTGTTTCTTTATGGATTTTTATTATAATTGCATTACTGGGGACATTAATTCTTTCTTTAATTCTCCTTTTGATGTTAATGCCATGCTATCTATTTGCTCGAATTGTATTTTACAAATTAGCAAATAAATATTATGAAATAGGTGTTCAGTTTGGAGTAGCCATACTTCCTTATTTGCTTATATATCTGATTATTATTCCATATGGAGAATATATTTTAAATACAATAATCCTTGTTTTATATTGCTTGTTTCTTCTTTCTTTTTTTAAAAAGAATAAAAAGTCTAACTTAAGCCTTCAGTTTGTACTCTTATATCTGTTCTCAACACCATTTTGTTTTGTTATGCTGATAGTAATTTTCAGGTCATCAGTAATAAAAACAATTGGTGATACAGTTTTTATTCTGATTATAATGTTTATAATGCTTACTTTGCAGTTTTTATGTCACCTTACAATTAAAAGAAACAAATCAAAACTGAAACCTTTGCTATCGGTTATGATAGCTGGTTTGATTATGTTTTTTTGTTTTTACCTGCCTAAAGTAGTCAATGGATACTCTTTTCATAAGCAGATATTAATATCTCCATATTCGATAGGTAATATTGGGTATTATAAGTCAGATATTGTTGTTAATAAGGAGACATATGAAATGTATATGAAACTAACAGGCAAGAAGGATTATTCTAATAATCGATTTGAAGGAGAAATAAAAAATGCATTTATCCTTTTTTCGATGGGAGATGAGTATATAATCAAAGCATGTGTTGATAAAATCCCTGAATCCGAAAAGAATGAACTGTGGCTCGGTAAAAAAGCCAAGTATCGTTATTATATTATCAAAGCATCCAGGAATAAGGAGATCCTGCCTAGCAGTTATACATATGAAGAATATGACTGGGTTTCATTGCATAGTGATAAAGAATTATGTGCCACAGTAGAACCTATAAGTAAAAATATTTTGGAATTAATTACTCAATAAGCAAGGTGACTACAGTTGTTTTCTGTTATAAATCGTCTTTAACTTTATAATAAACGTCGGCATACATACCAACAGAAAGGTCTGGAACATGTTGGAATTTAATAGACGTTAATATACTCTAACATACAGTATCTAAAGGGCTTTATAAAGGTTTTAGAAAGTTATTGGAACATGCTGGAAATAGAAATGGTGCCCAGGGACGGAATCGAACCATCGACACGTGGATTTTCAGTCCACTGCTCTACCGACTGAGCTACCTGGGCATCTGTGGGAACGCTAAATTACTAAAGAGAGTATTCTTTGTCAACAAAAAAATAAAGAAAAATTGATTAAGTCTGAAATAACCTGTCTGCCGCCCGTGCGGGGCAATATATGTTTGATCTGCCTTGCTGTTTTGGGCTATAAAAGCTTATCGGAATTAACGGGGGACTAGATATGCCTTTTAAACATGTCAATGCGCCTGAGAGCGTGGTTAAAAATGCGGACAAGCTTTTTAAACCTGCCTCATATGATATAAGAGCCTATGTCGGCGAACCGGGTGATTTTTTCAGCGGGAAGGCTGTCTTCACGCCGGATGCGGCAAAAACTGCGGGCATCCTCATGGGCGGGCTGAGCTTCACTCTCCGCAGCGGTGAAAAAGTTGCCCTTAATGAGGGCGATACGTGCGTAATCGGTTATGACAACGGCCCCACATCAAAAGCGCTGGCGGAATCCTTTGCCGATGGGCTGGCGGAAACAGGCGTGAATGTTTATATCATAGGCGTTTCCGGCTCCGGTCAGGTTTATCAGAACCAGAACCAGCTTGGTGCGGATGCCCATGTGCAGATAACCCGCTCCCATGTGGAAGTAACCACCAACGGCGCAAAATTCGGCATCGGAATACAGGGAATCCACACCTACCTGCTTAAGCAGATGAATGAGGCGCTGAAAACAAACGCCGCCGTCCGCTTCGGCTCCGCAAAAGGGAAAATCACTGATAAAACCGATGAGGCATACTCCGTTTACTTTGACAAAATGGTGAAAACATACAAAGCCTATTTTGCGGATAAGGATACATCCAAAATAGCCGTGAACCTGTTCGGCGGAACAGGCTGCAAATATGCAGAACTTTTCCGGGCAGTGTTCGGGGCGGATGTTCTGCTCCTCGGCGCGGATCTGGATGTAAATTCCGGTGCGGCGCTGGCTGATCCCACCAGAAAAGAGATGATAGAAAAAGTCGCCGGATTCTCCGAAGCTCTCACAGAAGGCTTCCGCATACATTCCTTTGATCTGGACGCGGACAGAGGCTCCGTTACCTCCGGTGCTGATGCTCTTAAGGCAGGAGCATTCGGGCATTATCTCGGTGATGCGCTGGCTTATATACTTGCGGATTACAAACTGAAAAAATCTGTGCCTGAACTGCTTGAAAAGCTTTCCGCAAAAGGCGTGGCAGCGGAAAAGGCGGAGAGGATAAAGGAAATAGCTGAAACAGTTTATATAGATGCCCGATACACCAGCGGGGTGAAAAGCTATGTGGAATCCCTCGGCGGCAAAACTGTTTTCCACACAAAAGGGCACTCCCTCTGGAAGGAGACAATCACGGCGAATATGGCTGAGATGGCGGAGCTTGCCGGATATGGGAGCATATCCTCATTCGTTGCGGATACAGGCTACAGGGATTACCAGATAGAAGCTTCGCTCCACTTTTTCACCACAGATGTTGAGGACGGAATACCCCGTGATGATGCTGTGGAGAATATATTTGTTCTGGAGCAGGTGTTTACCGAATCCGGAATAACAAATCTGAACGAATATTTCGCTTCAATCCCCTTTCGTTTCATCACCAAGGAGATAAGGACAACTTCGGTGAGCAATGAGGCAAAGGAGCATATCACAAACGAAATCGTCAGGGTGATAAAGGATACTTTCTGCGGGCTTAAAGGTGTCGAAACCATGGAGTTTGACGGTCAGATACGGGCGGACTGGGCGGAAGGATTCATAATGTACGGCATGTCCAATACATCCCCCAAGCTAACCTTCATGGCGGAAGGAACAACGGAGGAGATAAGAAACAGTGCCCTGCGTTTTCTTCTCGGTCTCCACAACCACTTCAAGGCGCAGTACGGCGACAGTGAGCCCATGGATCTGGCTGAGAACGACTTTTTCCTGAAAGAAGCGGGCTATAATCTGCCTGAACCGGATAAAGTCAGGCTGGATGACCCGGAGGTCAGGGCATTTCTGAAAGGCTTCGGAATAGACAAGGTTTTATAAAAATACAGAGCAAGGAATATATATGCTGGCGAAGAGAATTATCCCCTGTCTGGATGTTAAGGACGGAAGGGTTGTTAAGGGGACAAACTTTGTGAATCTGCGCGATGCGGGCGATCCTGTGGAAGTGGCGCAGATTTATGATGAACAAGGCGCTGATGAACTGACATTTCTTGATATAACAGCCAGTTCCGATAACAGAAGCATCATTCTCGACGTGGTGGCAAAAACTGCGGAGCGTGTGTTTATGCCTGTTACCGTGGGCGGCGGGGTGCGGACTCTTGATGATATACGCAATCTGCTGAACTCCGGCGCGGACAAGGTTTCCATCAACTCGGCAGCGGTCGCCAGACCGGAGTTTGTCAGTGAGGCGGCGCTGAGGTTCGGCTCACAGTGCACAGTTGTAGCCATAGATGCGAAAATGAAGGCGGACGGCAGCGGCTGGGAGGTTTATACCCACGGCGGACGTAAGGCCACGGGTATTGATGTTGTTGAGTGGGCTGCGCTGATGGAAAAATACGGCAGCGGAGAGATTCTGCTGACCAGTATGGATAAGGACGGCGTTAAGGACGGCTTTGACCTCAGGCTTACCCGCGCTGTGGCGGATGCCGTGTCGATACCCGTCATCGCTTCCGGCGGGGCTGGAAATCCGCAGCATATGTACGAAGGGGTTACGCAGGGCGGCGCAGACGCTGTGCTGGCGGCAAGCATATTTCACTATAAGGAATACTCAATAGCAGAGGTGAAGCAGTACCTCGCGGCAAGAGGCGTTCCGGTAAGGATGGTATAAATGAACACCGAGATCATAGGAAAACTGGTAGAAACTGTCAGAGAAAGAAAACGCAACCCGCAGGACGACTCATACACCTGCAAGCTTCTGGAAGCGGGCGAAAATAAGCTTGTCAAAAAGCTGGGCGAGGAAAACGCCGAGTTCATAAGGGCTTTTCTGAAAGAGAGCGATGAATCAGTAGCAGGGGAAGCCGCAGACATAATTTATCATATGGTGGTTGCGCTGGAATACAGGGGAGTGGAGTTTGAGGCCGTTCTCGGTGTTCTTGAAAACCGTTTCGGGAAATCCGGCATAAGAAAATGATTTACTCCCACATATTTGATGAGGCCGCCCCTCTTCTGGAAAATGCAATAATTCAGGATTATATTCTGGGGCTTGACTATACAGCAGTCAAAACCGATGCGGGAAGCGGCATGGCCTACACCTTCCGCAATGAACTGCCAATGCACAAATCCGCCAGAACCATGGAAGAGGATCTGCGCGGAAGAAACGCACTGGAAACGGCGGAGAGGTATTACAGCTCACCAAACAGCTTCGAGGCGGGAATCGGTCTTGCGATTATCAACTCCGCACTCAATAACAAGTCCTCAGTGAGAGAGGATTTTCTCCGTCCTGAGACATTCAGGGGGAAAAAGGTAGGCATGGTCGGCTGGTTCCGTCCGATGCTTGAGATGATGGGTGAGGCGAGGGCGGATCTTAAAATCTTTGAGCTTAAGGACATAGAGGGAACATACAAGCCGGAGGCCGCAGCGGAAATAATGCCGCAGTGCGATGTGGTGATGATTACGGGGGTAACATTCATCAATAAAACCTTTCATACCTATGTGCCTCATATCCGTAAGGATGCATTCAGGATCATTCTGGGGCCGACCACTCCCATGTCCGTACACCTTATTGAAGCCGGCTGGCATCTGGCAGGGTCAAAAATACTGGATTTCGCAGCAGCGGCGGACTGCATAGCCCACGGCTTGGGTACGAGGAACGTTAAGGGCGCTGTGGAGAAGATCTGGATCTGACAATTAATTTACGTTTTCAATAAAAATAGATATTGACATATGTGAATCACGGGAGCATTATAGCCACCATGAACAATGTAAAGGCATATTTTAACTACTTTTTTAGCGGCTTTTATTTTTACTTCTTCTTTGAAGAGGCTGCTTAGGGTGTAGTTAAAATACAGGAAATGTATAAAATAACAAGGCCGCGGGCAGCAGAAAGCCCCGCGGCCTTTTTTTTGTCCGCATAAGGGGTCTTTTCTCTCACCGCCGCCGGAAATTTTCGGAGGAAAGTTATGATAGTAGTAATGAGAATGGACGCGGAAGAACAGCACCTGAAAGACGTGGTGGCAAGAGCGGAGGAACTCGGTTTCAGCCCCCACGTCATCTACGGAAAGGAGCGCAACGTCATCGGCATTGTGGGCACTAACGTCAAGAAAGACAGTGTCTGCGTAATATCCGAAATGCCCGGTGTCGACAACATAGTCCCCATCAGTAAACCCTACAAACTCGCCAGCAAAGAAGTCAAGCCTGAAACATCAATCGTGGACGTATGCGGAGTAAAATTCGGCGGAGGGGAAATTCCCATAATCGCAGGCCCCTGCTCTGTGGAGTCAGAGGAGCAGATAGTTCGTTCCGCTCAGATGGTTAAGGCGGCGGGCGCAAAAATCCTCCGCGGCGGCGCATTTAAACCCAGAACAAGCCCCTACGCTTTCCAGGGGCACGGTGAAGAGGGGCTGAAATACCTCGCCACCGCAAGGCAGGAGACAGGCCTTCCCGTATGCACTGAAGTGGTAAACCCCAGAAACGTTGAGCTTGTTTACAAATACACCGATATGTTTCAGGTAGGCGCGCGCAATATACAGAACTTCGCGCTGCTTTCCATGCTTGGGCAGACAGATAAGCCTGTCCTGCTTAAACGCGGCATGTCCACTACTATAGAAGAGTTCCTCATGGCCGCTGAGTACATCCTCAGTGAGGGGAACCAGAGAGTCATCCTCTGCGAAAGGGGTATCAGAACGTTTGAGACAGCAACAAGAAACACGCTTGATATAAGCTGCGTTCCTGTTGTTAAGGATAAATCGCACCTGCCGATAATCATCGACCCCAGCCACTCCGGCGGACACAGGCAGTACGTATCGGCTTTGTCTAAATCAGCCATCGCAGTCGGAGCGGACGGTGTGATAATAGAGGTTCACCCCGAACCTGACAAGGCATGGAGCGATGCCGCCCAGACCATCAGCCCTGAACACTTCATCCAGCTTATGGGCGAAATGAGGGCCGTAGCCCTCGCCGTCGGCCGATACATGTAAGTCTTGATAACATGATATAATATTGCCCCCACGCCCCCAAGGATGGGGGCGCGCCGTGCGAGCGAAGGCAGGTTCATCCTGCCGCGAGCGTGTATAAAAAATTCCCATGGAGGGAGAATTTTTTATTGTGAAGTCAGATGGGGGCGCGCCGTGCGGGCGAAGGCAGGTTTATCCTGCCGCGAGCGTGTATAAAAAATTCCCATGGAGGGAGAATTTTTTATTGTGAAGTTACTGCGTCACTGCGAACCCTGAAAGGGTGAAGCAGTCTCTCAGTATACATACAGACTGCTTCGTCAGGCTGCTCCTTCCTCGCAGTGACCTGAGCCCTGTATTGTGAAGTCAGTTAAAACTCCTTGCCTCCTGCTTTGAGTTGTCAACATATACCGCTTATCCCCCGTCAGGTTGTCCCGGCGGGGGATATTACTTATTTGGTTTTAAATGACTGAACCTTGGACGCCAGATCCTTTGCTCTTGCATTAAGAATGTCAGTCTCTCCGCTTATGTCATGCAGCCGTTCATCATTATTATCTGCAACCGTGTTGATTTTTTCCGCATTCTCCGCAATAAGCGATATTGCGCTTGTCTGCTCTGAGGTGGATGACTGAATCTGCCTCACCATATCTGTTGATTCATGGGAATCGCTGATTATCTCTTTCAGTGCTTCTCCGGCTATATGGGCAACTTTGCTCCCCTGCTCAACCTTGGTCACAGAGTTCACTATGTTTGAAGCGGCTTTCTGCGACTCTCTCTGCAGGGAGATTATCATCTCTGATATTTCCTTGGTCGCAGTCTGTGTCCTCTCGGCAAGCTTGCGCACCTCTTCCGCCACAACAGCGAAGCCGCGCCCCTGCTCGCCTGCTCTGGCCGCCTCGATGGAAGCATTAAGCGCCAGAAGGTTGGTCTGATCGGCTATGTCATTTATCACTTCGATGATGTCTCCAATTTTATCAGTGGAAATTTTCAGATCCTCCACCATCATTGAGGACTCGTTTATACTGCGCGTAAGCTCTTCCATTTTAGCGATCATCTCAGTAACGGCTTTATCCCCTTTGGCCGCTGCGTTCTGCGTCTGAACAGCCTTCTGGTATGTAAGGCGGGAGTTTTCCGCGATGCTCTCCACGCTGGCGTTCATTTCGGAAACTGCGGCGGAAAGCTGCTCCGTGTCCTCCTTCTGGGAAGTGACACCCTTTCCGATTTCATCGATGTTGAGATCAAGCTTTTCTGTCGCTCTGGTTATATATTCGGCCTGCTCCTGAATATCTATTACAATTGACTTGATATAATTGATGAACATGTTGAAGTTTGCGGCTATGGCTCCCAGTTCGTCATTGCCTTTGTGTTCCATGTAGCGGGTTAGGTCGCCTTTTCCCGTTGCGATGTTTTTCAGCCTTGTCTCCAGTACCTTAAGCTTGGTGAACAGCACCTTTCTGCTCATGTAAACTGTGCTGACGCTGAGAATAAGGAGAATGAGCACCATGGCAGTGAAATCTTTTATGATTACGGCTCTGACTGCGGCGTTGATGGGCGCCATGGGTATCATGAACTCGAATGCGCCGTGTATCTCCCCGGCGCGCCAGTTTTCCATCTTAACCCCTGTGGGGTCGAGCCCTTGGTCATTGCCCCACAGCGCCATAGACGTTGCCGGATCTCCGTGACACCACTCACATTCCTTAGTGAGCCGCACTGCCTTGTAATAACGGACTATACCTCCGCTGTGGTCATATATCACATGCTCCGGTGTGTCCCCTTTCTTTGTGTCAATTTTTTTAAGATGCTCCAGTGCAGTGAGATCCACATCATCCGGTGTGTTTTTCGGATTCCGGGGCGATAGTTTGGGGACCTTGAACTGCATGCCGGTCAGATCCGCCTTGGCCTCTGAAACTCTGATCGCAGATACCACAGGTATAACCTGAACCAGCTTTGCGGTATCTTTCTTGAGTTCATCTATATTCAACGTTTCGCTGTGAATGAGCGAATTGGAATATTCTCTTATCCCTTCCGCCATGGTGATAATTTTCCGTGCTTTGTCTATTTCAGCTTCAAACGCCTTTTCGCGCGCATTCTTTGCGTTAAAAATAAAGAGGACGGAAAAGCAGGCGATGAGAAAAATATTGATGAAAACGGTCATTTTAGTGCTTATTTTCATAAACTGCCCCGTAAGGTTATTTGGTTTTCAGATGAAGCTGGCTGGCGGACACATAAAGTGTTCATGCAGATCAGATATTCCGATAATGTAAATTATAATGGTTGATAAATATTACTGTCAAGACAGCTTGATGCAGTAATTATCCGGAAAAATGCCTGATTTCGCTTGATCAATTTTACAAAATCTATAAAGTGGCGTACTTTGAGGTAATGCGCACCGGAAAAGGGCGTGTTCAAACAAAAGGAGTTTGTCAGCTATGTCAGTAAGAGTGAGATTCGCACCCAGCCCCACCGGGCACATACACGTAGGAAACGCCAGAACGGCGCTTTTTAATTATCTTTTTGCACGCAATATCGGTGGCACTTTCATTCTGAGGATAGAGGATACAGACTTTGACCGTTCCACCCTCGCCAGCGAGGAGCTGATCTATGAGGACATGAAATGGCTGCTCATGGACTGGGACGAAGGCCCCAGAAAAGGCGGGGAGCACGGCCCCTACAGACAGTCAGAAAGGTTTGACATATATAAAAAATACACTGAGGAGCTCCTTGAAAAAGGGCATGCGTACAAATGCTGGTGCACCAAGGAAGAGCTTGATGCTGAAAGGGAAAAGGCGCGTATAGAGAACCGCCAGCCCGTTTACAGCGGCAGATGCAGACATCTTTCCCCCGCACAGAAGGCCGAGCTTGAAGCTTCGGATGCTCCTTACGCTATCCGTTTTAAGATTGATAAAGAGGTTGTGCATATTTCCGACAGAATCAAGGGCGAGATAGATTTCGAAACCGGAGTTTTCGGCGATTTCATCATTGTCCGCCCTGACGGAGTGCCTGTGTACAACTATGTGGTAGTCATAGACGATGCTCTGATGAACATCAGCCATGTGATAAGAGGGGACGACCACCTGAGCAACACCCCCAAACAGGCGCTTATTTTTGATGCCCTGAATTTCAGCCGCCCTGAGTTCATACACATCCCCATGATTCTCGGCGAGGACAGGTCAAAGCTTTCCAAGCGCCACGGCAACACAAGCATTGAGCAGTTCCGTTCACAGGGCTACCTGAATGATGCCCTGTTCAACTTCCTCGCTTTGCTGAGCTGGTCTGATGAGCAGGAGAGGGAGATAATAAGCAAGGAAGAACTGATAAAATCGTTCAGCCTTGAGCGCATATCCACCAGCGCCGCAGTCTTCGACTTCGGGAAGCTGAAATGGCTTAACGGCCAGTACATCCGCATGAAAACCCCTGAGGAGCTTGCGGATCTCTGCATGCCGTTCCTTGTTGACGCCGGTCTTCCCGCGGACAGGCTGGAAAGGGAAGTTTATGTTAAGATGATCGCCTCAATCGCGAGCAAGATGGAACTTCTCGGTGACGCGCCGGAGGTTATGAAGGTATACTTCCAGTATCAGACACCGGACGATGAAGCCGCCGAGTACCTTAAGCTGGAAACAACTCCGTCGGTGCTTAAGGCTTTCAGGGAAAAGGTAGCCGCTTTCAGCGGATATATTAAGGAAGAGGAATATAAGGACATACCCAAATCTGTGCAGACGGAAACAGGTGTGAAGGGCAAACCTCTTTTCATGGCGATAAGAGTAGGCATATCCGGCTCCGTTAAGGGACCTGAAATAGATAAAATGGCAACACTCATGCCTGTGGATGAGCTGCTGAGAAGACTTGACGCAGCTCTGGAGATCACAGGCTAAATTACTTTTTGCCTATGAGACATATACAACTCCATGGATGGAGTTGCGCCGTGCGCAGCGAAGGCAGGTTTAGCCTGCCGCGAGCGTGTGAAGAAACGGACAGGATGTACCGTTTCTGAACTATAGGAAAGGAAGTTCAGGCACATGGATGTGCCCGTGGAGTGCGTACCGCAGCGTATGCGAGGAACGCAAACGTAACCAGAGCAGCAAGGAGCTTTGCTCCGCAGGCTGCGAGTGATAAAAAACTGCAGGACGCAGGTTTTTTAGCACTATCAGGAAGATAGATGGAATGAAAAAAATCGGAATAATCGGACGCCCGAACGTAGGTAAGTCCACACTTTTCAACAGACTGGCGGGGCAGAGAATCGCCATCGTGGACGATATGGCGGGCGTTACCCGTGACAGAATAGAGTTTACTGCCGAATGGCTCGGCAGACGTTTCCGTGTGGTGGATACCGCAGGATACGATCTGAAAGAAGAAATTGTAAAAAAGGAAATGCAGCGTCAGTTCATGTATTCTCTTGAAGAGGCAGACTTTTTCATTCTCATGGTAGACGGGCGTGAAGGCGTTCACCCGCTGGATGAGATAGTGTGCGGACTTCTGAGGGAAGGCGGGAAAGACTTTGTAGTCGCTGTAAACAAGATAGATTCATCCTCTGCGGACAACCTCGCCTATGACTTCTTTTCCATGGGCGTTGACAAGGTTTTCCCCATAAGCGCAACCCACGGGCGAAACGTGGACGACCTGATGGACGAGATAATCTCCCGCCTGCCGGAAGATGAGGAAGAGGAAAACTTCAGCTATGACGGCCGCATTAAGCTGATCGTCACCGGCCGCCCCAATGTGGGCAAATCTAGCATGATCAACCGCTGGCTCGGTGAGGAGAGACTCATTGTCACTGATATTCCCGGCACGACAAGGGATGCTGTGGACACGCTTTTTGAATACGGCGATGAGAAATATGTGCTTATAGATACCGCAGGTATCAGAAAAAAATCCGTCATGTTCAAGGACAGAATAGAAAAATACGGCTATTACCGCTGGGAGGACGCAGTTTCCCGCTCGGATATAGCAGTCTGCCTCATTGACGGGGTTGAAGGCCTTAACGAACGCGACGTTAAGGTTATTGCGGATGCATGGGAAGCGGGCAGGCCCGTTATTCTCGTTGTCAACAAGTGGGACGCTGTGGAAAACAAGGATCAGGCAGCAAAGGAAATGAGAGCGGACATAGAATTCAAGCTACAGTTCCTTAACAATCCCCCTGTTATATTCGCTTCCGCTATGAGCGGCAAAAACGTTTATAAAATTTTCGAGGCCGCAAAGGGTCTCTATAAGGAATATACCAAAAGGGTAGGCACAGGAGAGGCTAACCGTGTTCTCCAGACCGCTCTTGAACGTCACCAGCCTCCGGTGGTTAAGGGAAGAAGGCTTAAGCTTTACTTCATGACACAGGTGGCGGCATGCCCGCCGCAATTTGTTATCTTCGCCAACTATCCGGATTCGGTGCACTTTTCATACCAGCGCTTCGTGATCAACATAATAAGGGAATACTTCGGTTTTCAGGGTATACCCATAAAGCTGTTCATAAGGCAGAGAGGGGAGAAGAAAGAAAGCTGACCCTCTCTCATCAAACAGGGCTGAAGAATTGCAGGCGCCGTTTTCCTACTTTGGGCAAGCGGCGCTTTTTTTGTTTCACGGTCAAAAAAACGCCGGAAAATAAGCTTTCTGTTATGTTTTAAAAATACGTAAACTGCTTATTGAAAGTATATAAATATTGTTATATAAACGATGATTTACCCGTAAAACGGGTATTCAACGGTCATATTATGCGAGGGTAGACTAATGAGGTATGATCTTGCCAAAAGCGGAAACGGCCTGACTTATGAGATACGCAACATAGTTAATGTTGCCACCAAACTCAGTCAGGCAGGTGTGGACATTTACTGGGAAAACATAGGCGATCCCATTGTCAAAGGCGAAATTCTTCCGGACTGGATGAAAGAGGAACTCGCAAAAATTATCATGGATAACAACGCATACGCCTATTCGCCCACCAAAGGCGTTCTGGAAACCAGAGAGTACATAGCCGCACAGGTTAACGCACGCGGCGGAGCACAGATCACAGCGGAGGATATTATTTTCTTCAACGGTCTGGGTGACGCTATCGCGAGATCATACAGCGCGATCAGGGTTGATGCGAGGATCATCATGCCCGAACCCACATACTCCACGCACCTTCTGGCGGAGGTTCTCCATGCTTCCTTCCCGCCGAACACATACCAGATGAACCCATACAAACACTGGGCGCCGGATATTGATGAGCTTGAGAGCAAGGTGAGAAGCTTCCGCTCCATAGTGGGCATACTGGTAATCAACCCTGACAACCCCACCGGCTATGTCCATACGGAAGAAGGGCTCAGGCAGATAGTGCGCATCGCCAAAGAATATGACCTTATGCTCGTGTTTGATGAAATATACGCAAATATGTCCTACAACGGATCAAAAACCGTGCTGCTCTCCGACATCATAGGCGATGTGCCCGGAATAAGCATGAAAGGGATCAGCAAGGAGTATCCCTGGCCCGGAGCGAGATGCGGCTGGATCGAGGTCTACAACTATGACAAAGACCCCGCTTTCCAGAGATATGTGGATGCCATCCTCACACAGAAAATGTCCGAGGTCTGCTCCACCACATTCCCGCAGATGTCCATTCCGCGCATAATGTCTCATCCTGAATATAAGCCTTATCTCGCTGAAAAAATAAAGCATTACGAAAAACTCTCAAACATAGCCTACAGCATCCTGCGCGATGTCCCCTATGTAGTGGTGAACAGAACAAACGGTGCGTTCTATATGTCTGTCGTGTTTAACGAGGCTGTCCTCAACAGCAAGCAGAAACTGCACATCGAGGACGATGGCGTAAGAACTTACGTGGAAAGCATAACTGGCTCCAGTATAGAGAATGACAAGCGTTTTGTTTACTATCTCCTCGGCGCCACAGGCATCTGCGTTGTACCGCTTACATCATTCTTCACTAGCAAACCCGGCTTCCGCATGACACTCCTTGAACGCGATGCAGACCGCTTCGAATTCATGGTACGCCGCCTCGCCGAAAAAATAGTGGAATATGTAGAGTCTTCCGCAAGGTAAGAGACGATTCTAAAGCATCTATAAATAAAAAAAATAATGAAGAAAAAGGCGAAGCTTTTAAGGAAGGCTTCGCCTTTTTTTGCCTATTATCCCTTTTCGCGGAGAGGAAAAAGACATATACTGATCAGACATGCCTTATATGATTTATTCTCGGCGCTAAAAATAAAATCAGCTTATTGGAATTGCAGCACTATGGAAGACGTAAAGATCTGGGAAGAAGTACTTAAAGAAGCGAAAAAACACTGCTCCGACGATGTGGTGTCCACATGGATAAAGCCTTTGCAGATGGTTGAGGTGAGGGGGGATCTGATCACTCTTCAGGCTCCGAACAAGTTCTATAAGAACTGGGTTGATGAGAAATATCTTGATACATTGAAGAAAATATTCAATGAAGGGCTTTCCATTGATGCGGATGTGCTTATCATCACGGGCGATGCGCCCAAGGCGCAGACCGTTTCTCAGGCTCCGGTGACTTCTTCCACAGTGGCGGACTATAAAATTCCGGCCGCTTCCAACCTCAACCGGGATTACATTTTTGAGAACTTCGTGGCTGGAAGTTCAAACCAGTTTTCACATGCAGCGTGCCTTGCAGTGTCCGAAGGGCATTTCCAGAAGTACAACCCGCTTTTCATTTACGGCGGTGTGGGTCTTGGGAAAACGCACCTCATGCAGGCGGCAGGCAACAGGATTATGGAGAGGTTCCCAAAGCTCAAGGTTCTGTACATCACCTCGGAGACATTCACCAATGAGATGATCCAGTCGCTGAAAACCAAGAAAATGGATGAATTCAGAAGCAAATACCGCAATATAGATATGCTGCTTTTTGATGATGTTCAGTTTTTGGCCGGAAAACAGAGAAGCACAGAGGAATTTTTCTACACTTTCAATACATTGTACGAATCGCAGAAACAGATAATTCTCACCAGTGATAAAACGCCCAGTGAGATTCCCGACCTTGAGGAGAGGATGCGCAGCCGCTTTGCATGGGGGCTTATCGCAGATATTCAGGCTCCCTCAACGGAGGAGAAGGCTGCGATCATAATGAAGCGCGCGGACATAATGAATCTTAAGCTTTCCGATGAGCTTGGGATGTTCCTTGCTGAAAATATCAAGACGGAAAACATAAGGGAGCTCATCGGGGCTCTTGTCCGCCTCAGCGCATACGCATCTTTCCATAATGAGCCGCTGAGCATAGCCCTTGCGAGGAAATCGCTTGATAAATTCCTTGTGCGTAAGGATAAAATGGTCACGGAAGAAAATATTATAGATGCTGTGACAGGCTACTTCAATGTGAAGATGAGCGACCTTAAATCAAAGAAGCGCACAAAAAGCATATCCCTGCCGAGACAGGTTGCCATGTATATATTAAGGAACAAGCTGAATATTTCATTGCAGGAAGTGGGTGAACTCTTCGGCGGAAGGGATCATTCAACTGTTCTTCACTCTGTCCAGTCTATTGAGAAAAAATGCAAGGACGACAAGGAGATTCAGGAGATTATAGCCACGCTGGAGAAAACCTTATACCAATGATGTCAAATCCTCCATCCATGTGAATTTGCTATACACGCTTGCGGCAGGTTAAACCTGCCTTCGCTGCGGTACGCGCTCCGCGGGCACATCCCTGTGCCTGTTTTCTGCGTCATTGCGAGCGCAGTGAAGCAATCTCATACCGATGACCGGAGCCTTCCTACCCGTAGGCCTTCATGGCGAGCTTGAACAGCCGCACGGCTTTTTTCAGGTCGGCCTTCACCCCTTTCCCTTCGTGATACATGCATGCGAGGTTATACAGAGCTTCCGGATGACGCTGACCTGCCGCCATAGTCAGCCACTTCACAGCCTCTTCGTAATCCTTCATTGTCCCCTTGCCGGCTGCGTGCATGAGCCCCAGTTTGTTCTGCGCATCGGCATTTCCCTGAGCCGCTGCTTTTGTGTAATATGCAAAGCTTTTGTCATAATCCCGCATAACATATTTTGCTGCCTGATGGTAAAACCCCAGCTTGTACTGAGATTTGTCATGCCCTCTCTCCGCTGCTTCCTCAAGGAGTTTCACCGCCAGCAGCGGGTCTTTGTGTCCGGTGTCTCCTTTGATAAGTATCATCGCCGCGCGGTATGCCCCTTCGTTTACACCTCTTCTGGCGGAAGCTATGTACAGCTTAAGCGCACGTCTCAGATCCTGCGGGAGGCCGAACCCGTTTTCATACATAGTGCCGAGGGCGAACACAGCCTCAGGGACATTTTCATCCGCAAGTGCGGAGAAGATGCGGTAGGCCTTATTAAAATTCTTTTCCTCAAGGGCAGCTGCACCCTTCTCCATAGTGGGTTTTCCTGCGGCGGAGAAAATCCTTTTAAGCAGTTTTATTTTAAGGCTCCTTTAACTGTGTGATGCTACAGATAACAGGTGTTATGCCACAATTAGCTTTATTTTTTAACAGTTTTATTATAGTATGCAGTTTTTACAGGGGTAAGACCAATTTATTTAAGGGAGTTACGGGGATGAGCAGGAAAAATTCCGATTCCGATAAGGTTCAGGCTGTTGAAGTCAAGTGCCCGAAGTGCGAGTTTACCCAAATCAAATATATCCCTAAAGAGCAGATCGGTAAATGTCCCGAATGCGGCTCCAACATGATTATCTCAGAAATTCTTGAAGAAGGAAAATCCTATTAGGAGGAAGTAATATGAAAAAATTACTGGTAATTCTTGCCGTAATGCTGATGAGCTTTGCCTGCTCATCCGAAAAAAAAGAGGCAGCCACTGCTGGTTCCGCTCCCGCTGCGGCCGGTTCCGTGCTTGACGAGATAGTGAAAAGAGGCGAACTTCATGTCGGTCTTGAAGCTGGCTACATGCCCTTTGAACTCAAAAACAAACAGGGCGATATTGTGGGCTTCGACGTTGATATGGCTGAAAGAATGGCAAAAGACCTCGGTGTTAAGCTTGTTCTTGTGAACACAGCATGGGATGGAATCATTCCTTCTCTTCTCACCAAAAAGTTCGACATCATCATGTCAGGCATGACAGTTACTCCTGAAAGAAACATTCAGGTTAATTTCGCAAACCCCTACATCACAATCGGCCAGACTATACTTATCCACAAAAAACATGAAGGCGTTATTAAAAGCTACACCGATCTTAATGACCCCAAATACATAATCTCAACAAAACTCGGCGTAACTGCTGACTATGCAACTAAGAGATATATGCCCAACGCCACAATCAGACTGTTCGAAACTGAGCAGGAAGCTGTTATGGAAGTTATCAACGGCAAAGCGGATGCTTTCGTTTATGACCTTCCCTACAACGCGTCTTTCTTCTCTCAGAACAGCGAGAACCTTGTTTTCCTTGATGACCCCTTCACTTACGAACCCCTCGCATGGGCGATCAGAAAAGGCGACTACGACTTTATGAACTGGCTTAACAACTTCCTTGCTCAGGTCAAAGGCGATGGTTTCTATGAAGAAACCTACAACAAATGGTTCCTTTCCAGCGACTGGCTGAAAGACGTTCAGGAATAATACGGAGTAGGTTATAGTGTCCCGTTCAGCAAAAGACCTCGCCTGGAATATTGCGTTTTATGCGCTGATTGCCGCCATGATAGGCGGCCTGTATGTAGCTACGCTTGAAATTGACTACAAGTGGCGCTGGAACAGGATTCCCCAGTTCATCATCTACTCTGCGGAGGAGACGGTCAAGGCTCCCTTTGACGGCAGAGCCGTTGTTCAGAAGGGGAAGATCAGTATTGTCCCCCATGACGGAGGTGAGCCCTTCGTTGTAGTGAAACCGCAGGAAAGCAGACTCGGTGACGGCGATACGGTACTGAAAGGGCACACTGTTGCCGTGAATAAATCGTGGAAGGCAGGCCCGCTTTTAATCGGGCTTGCCACCACACTTCAAATATCGTTCTTTTCGATAATTTTCGCCGTAATCATCGGCGTTTTTGCAGGGCTTGCGAGAATTTCGCGCAACCCGCTGTTCAAGAAGCTCTCCATTCTTTATGTTGAGCTTATCAGGGGCACTCCGCTTCTGGTGCAGATATTCATATTCTATTTCTTTATCGGAACCGTCCTTTCCCTCGACCGCTTTACGGCGGGCGTTGCGGCTCTGGCGGTGTTCACCGGCGCATATGTGGCAGAGATTGTCCGCGCAGGTATTCAGTCAATCCACAAAGGACAGATGGAAGCCGCCCGAAGCCTTGGCATGAGCTATACAAAGGCGATGATTCATGTGGTTCTTCCTCAGGCTGTCAAAAGAACTCTCCCTCCCATGGCGGGTCAGTTCATTTCACTCATAAAAGACTCCTCCCTTGTTTCGGTAATCTCCATTACCGACCTCACAAAGGCCGGCAGGGAGGTCAGCGCCACCACTTTCAGCCCGTTTGAGACATGGTTCACGGTTGCGCTTCTTTATCTTGTGCTCACATCAGGTCTTTCCGTTCTGGTGCAGAAGCTTGAAAAGAAAATGGCGAGCAGTGATTAAAGGGAGGTGCGCAGATGATTAAAGCAAGAGATGTTGTAAAAACCTACCCCAACGGCGTTCAGGCGCTTAAGGGTGTTGATCTGGATGTAGCTCAGGGAGAGGTGGTGGTTATCATCGGCCCTTCCGGTTCGGGCAAATCCACAATGCTGAGAACACTTAATCTCCTTGAAGAAGTTACTTCGGGAGAAATAGAGATAGACGGAAACTCGCTCACGCATCCCAAAACGAACATAAACAAGCTTCGTGAGGATGTGGGCATGGTTTTCCAGAGCTTTAACCTTTTCCCTCATAAGACTGTGCTGGGCAATATTATTCTTGCTCCGGTCAAGGTGAAGAAGATGAAGCACGATGAAGCTGTTAAGATAGCTGAAAACCTGCTTGCTAAAGTCGGCCTTGCCGACAAGCGAGACAGCTACCCGTCTCAGCTTTCCGGCGGTCAGCAGCAGAGGGTGGCGATAGCCAGAGCTCTCGCCATGCGCCCTAAGGTCATGCTTTTTGACGAACCAACCAGCGCGCTCGATCCTGAGATGATAGGAGAGGTGCTTGATGTTATAAAAACCCTCGCCAAAGAGGGGATGACAATGGTTGTGGTCACTCATGAAATGGGCTTTGCCCGTGAGGTGTCAGACCGTGTTGTCTTCATGGATGAGGGGCTCAAAATCGAAGAAAACACTCCTGAGGAGATTTATAACAATCCTCAGAATGACAGGCTAAAAAAATTCCTCAGCCAGATACTGTAAGATGGAGCAGGGAGGCTTTCATGAGCCTCCCGTATTTCCCGCTTCCAGCCTTTTTCTTTCCTCTTCAATGTTTTTGCTTATGAGAAGAACAGCCAGAGCATAGTTGGCGCTGTTGTTGTAACGCATTATTGTTCTGAAATTACTGAATATTGCCCAGTGTTCAAAGCCTTTATCCGTCTGGAGGCGTATTACGTTTACTTTCTCCTCCTGATTTGCCGGAAGAGCAAAGATTATACCTGCATCCTCAAGCTCTTTTACTGTGAATTTCGGGTCGTACCCCTGCCCAAGAAAACTGTCAAACCCTGTGCCGCGAAGCTTTATTGCGGTGGGTTTATCCTTCTGCCAGCCGAATTTGGCAAGGTAGTTACCGACGCTGCCTATTGCATCCGTTTTGCTGTTTACAAGATCGGCTATATTATCTCCGCCGAAATCAATGCCATATTTGCTTATATTGCTGGGCATAAACTGCGGTATGCCC
The DNA here is from genome assembly GCF_026226615.1 of Geovibrio ferrireducens. Taxonomy (NCBI): domain Bacteria; kingdom Pseudomonadati; phylum Deferribacterota; class Deferribacteres; order Deferribacterales; family Geovibrionaceae; genus Geovibrio; species Geovibrio ferrireducens. The sequence continues at coordinate 67,540 of NZ_JAJAPB010000001.1, read as the reverse complement.
ACCGCACCTGCGTATGAACTCATGAATGAGAAGGGATCCATGCCGTTCTTTTCCGCATAGGCTAAAAGTGCTTCAAGCTCGGAGCGGAAGTAGTCCGCACGTCTGGGATAATAAAAACCCAGAGTGGAAAGCACGTCCACAGCTCTGTGAGGCAGCTTGTAATCCCCGTAGTTGGTTTCAACGGCAAGTATGGCGGCGATTATTTCCGGCGTGACCCCGTATTGTGCGTATGCCAGCTCAAGGCTCGGTCTGTGCTCAAGGTAAAACCTGCCGCCTTTATTGCTCCGGTTGTCAGTTACCATGCTCTTCCGGTACATCCCCCAGCCGCTTTTCTCGAACTGTCTGTCCATGAGGGAGAGAGCCTTGTCTGAATAATCGGCGCTTTGGATAAGCAGAGCAGTTTTCAGCGGGTCAATGCCGTATTTCGAGTACAGCCTGTCCGCAAATGCGAGGGCTTCGTCAGTGAGAGGGACGGCAAATGAGGGGGTTCCGGTGAATGCCACTAGCATCAGCGTGATAATAAGTTTTTTCATAGATGTTCTATCGGCTCCGGTTATTACGATCGTTATATAAAATTTGTAAAAAACGCAGTGGTTCCTTTAATTTGTTGACATTCATACACCGATGAATATCATAGCCCGATGATAGTTGCACCTTCAATACTCAGCGCAGATTTTTCAAGACTGGCGGAAGAGATACAAGCCATCGACAAAGGCGGGGCGGACTGGATCCACCTTGATGTCATGGACGGTGTCTTCGTTCCTAACATCACCTTCGGTGCGCCGGTGGTGAAGCATCTTCGCAAAACCACCGAAAAACCCTTTGACGTGCATCTCATGATCATCGACCCGGACAGATACATCAGGGATTTTGCCGATGCGGGCTCAAACCTCATCACTGTGCATTATGAAGCGTGCACACACCTTCACAGAACAGTGAGCGAGATCAAAGTTCACGGCTGCAGGGCAGGTGTCTCTCTTAATCCCCACACTCCTGTTTCTGTTCTGGAGGAGATTCTGCCGTTTCTGGATATGGTGCTGATAATGTCTGTAAACCCCGGTTTCGGCGGACAGAAGTTTATAGAAAGCTCTGCCGCCAAGGTTGCCAAACTCGCCGAAATGAAGAAGGTTCTCAGGCCTGAGCTTATCATTGAGGTTGACGGCGGGGTGACCGATAAAAATGTAAAAACCCTTGAAGAGGCCGGCTGCAATGCAGTAGTTGCCGGAAGCTACGTTTTCGGCGCGTCCTCATACGCTGATGCTATAAAATCACTTAAATAATCCATTTATTTTACAGTTTTTAACACATTTTAACATTTTTCAAGTGAAGACAGTCCTTTATCGTGTTGCCCATTATTCCCGCTCCGTGGTATAATTACTACAAAAGATGTGTTACGCCTTTTTCACTTGTAAGCCCTGCGAAACTATAATGGCGGACACGGGTCTTGGAGATAAGCGGCATGGTGCTGTGCCCGAACCTTTTTCGGTATTCGGGCATTTTCAGTCTTAAAAAATGCCTGCCGCAGGCTGCGAGTGAGAAGAAACTACAGGACGCAGGTTTCTGCGAACTATTAGTAAAACGGATGCAGGTATTTTTGTAATTAAACCGGGAGGCACAGGAAGTGCCGACGCCGTGCGAAGCGAAGCCGTGTTCATCACGGCGCGAGCGTGTACAAAAATACCACAGCATGTAGGTATTTTTGTAATTAAGTAGGAGGTCAGATATGGCATATTCGGTATTGGTTGTCGATGACGAATCGGAGATCAGGCTGCTTTACCGCACAGAGCTTGAAGACAGCGGCTATAAAGTATTTGAAGCTTCAAACAGTGCCGAGTGCTTTAAGATACTTGAGAAGGAGAAGATCGATGTTATCCTCCTTGACATCAAGCTTAAAGGCGAAAGCGGCATAGACATACTCCAGGAGATCACCAAAAAGTACAAAACGGTGAAAACAATCCTCGCAACGGCTTACAGCGCCTATCAGGATGACTTTTCCACATGGCTGGCCGACGGCTACTGGGTTAAGTCCCCGTCTGATCTGGAGTCTCTTTTGACCGAGATCTCGACCGTTATAAAGAAGAACAAAGTCTGAGCGTTAGCGAACCGTATCTGTATCTGAAATATAAAATAAGCGGCGTTAAAACTGCGCCCTGAAATAAAAACAGCATAAACAGCGAGAGGATAGAATGAAAGCAGTGGTTATGGCCGGCGGATTCGGAACAAGGATTCAGCCTCTTACATCCAGCGTTCCGAAGCCTATGATTCCGGTTATGAACAAACCTATGATGGAGTACATTATCGACTCCCTGAAAAACGCAGGGATTGTGGATATTGTAATCCTACTTTATTTCAAGCCCGAAGTTATCAAAAGCTATTTCGGCGACGGCAGCAGCAAAGGGGTGAACATCCGCTATGTTCAGCCGGATGATGATTACGGAACAGCGGGAGCGGTCAAAAAGGCCGAAGCGTATCTTGATGAGCGGTTCATAGTAATGAGCGGTGACCTCATTACTGATTTCAGCATACAGGAGATAATAGGCTACCACGACTTCAAAGAGTCCAAAGCCACCATAACCCTTACCTCCGTGCCCGATCCTCTCCAGTTCGGCGTGGTGATAACAGACAAGGAAGGGCAGATAGTCCGTTTTCTGGAAAAACCGGGCTGGGGTGAGGTTTTCAGCGATACAATAAACACCGGCATATATGTTTTTGAGCCGGAAGTTCTGAAATACATACCTGAGAACAGCAACTTCGACTTCTCAAAGGATCTCTTCCCCAAGCTGATGGCAGGCGGAACGAAGATTTACGGCTACAACGCCAAGGGCTACTGGCGTGATGTGGGCAACCCCGATTCCTACCGTGCCGCATTGCAGGACATTCTTGCGGGCGAAGTGGAGCTGCCTCTGGCGGGAACGCCGAATGAGCAGGACAACGGAATCTGCTACATGGGCACAGATGTGGAAGTGGGCGAAGGCGCGGTTTTCGAGGGGCTTGTTCTTCTCGGTGATGGCTGCGTCATAGGCAAAAACGCCAAAATCAAGGACACCGTAATAGGCAGAGGATGCACCATCGGAGACGATACATCAGTTGAGTCATCCATACTGTGGGAAAATGTTGAAACAGGTTACGCCTGCAATATAAAGAACGCCGTTCTCTGCAACGGGGTAAAGCTCGGCAAAAAGGTTCTGGGGGAAAGCGGCTTCATAATCGCTCAGGATACTGAGGTAGGCAACTACGTAATATTCGAGAAGGATGTTATGGTGTGGCCTAACAAGCAGATAGAGGAAAGCTCAATAGTGAGCAGCAACCTTATCTGGGGTGATAAATGGAAGAAATCCATATTCGAAGGGGGGAAGGTTTCCGCCCGTACAAATGTGGAGATGAGCCCCGAACTGGCGGCCAAACTCGGCTCCGCCTTCGGCAGTCAGCTTCCCGCGGGTTCCCGTGTGCTTCTCAGCCGTGACTATCACAGAGGTTCACGCATGCTTAAGCGCTGCTTCCTCGGCGGTCTGCTCTCAACAGGGGTAAACGCAACAGATGTGCGCATGTCCCCCGTACCGGTGATGACGCACAAGCTCTCCACCTTCGGGGAGGTTGCGGGCGTGTATTTCCGTCAGTCACAGACCGATTCCACCCACACAGAGATTCTGTTCTTTGATGAGCACGGAAGCCCCATCGACTCCAACTTTGAGAAAAATATAGAGCGCGTCTTCTTCCGCGAGAACTTCCGCCGCGCCTCCCACGAGGAGATAGGCGAAATATACGAGCAGCCCATGGTGAAGGAGTTCTACCGGGAAAGCTTCATGCGCAACATAGACATATCCCTTGTGAAAACCCGCAGGTTCAAGCTTGTTGTGGATCTTATGAACGGCACAACGGATAACGTCTACCCCGAAATCCTCAACAAAACAGGCACGGATTCGGTAATCCTCAACGCATATCAGGACGAGAAGAAGCTCTCCAAAACCATCCACCAGCTTGCCACATCCATCAGGGAAGTGTCAGAGATTGTGAAGGTTATGGAGGCCGACCTCGGCTTTGTAATATATCCGCACGGCGAGAGGCTGAACATAATCACCAACGAGGGGAAAAGCTTCCGCTCCGACAGGGCGCTGATGTTCATCCTGAAGCTTATGGATCTCACAGCAAAGAAGAAGAACAGGGTGTACCTGCCCGCTTATGCTCCCACTGTGCTTGATAAGGAGCTCAGAAATGTGGAGATAGTAAGGGGAAAGATCGCAGGGCTCAAGAGCGAGTATCTGCGTAACTTTGACTTTGTGGGGAACCTCAGTAATAACTATATGTTCACCGACAACGGAACCAACACCGACTCGATGTTTGCCTCCATCAAAATCCTTGAACTGCTGGCGAAGGTCAGCTTAAGCGTTTCGGATATTATGAAGCTTATCCCCACATACTACTTCGTGCATAATGTGATCAACTGCCCGCTTGAACTCAAGGGCTTCCTGATGCGCAAGATGAGCGAGGAGGCGATGGATAAGGAGGCCTCTTTCCTTGACGGAATAAAAATACTCCTCGGTGCGAGAGGCTGGGTGCATATGGTTCCTGATCAGTATTCGGCAAATGTGCATGTGTATGTGGAGTCCATGTCCGAGGCGGACGGCAAGGCGCTTCAGGATGAATACATAGATAAAATTCAGTCATGGCTGGAGGAACAGGCCTGAGTATGAAGAAACTGAATCTCGCTTTTTTATGGCATATGCACCAGCCCTTCTACAAGGACGGGCAGGACGGAACATACCACATGCCGTGGGTGTTCCTGCACGCCGTGAAGGATTACTACGAGATTCCCGCCTACCTGAAAGAATATAAGGGGATAAGGCAGACCTTTAACCTTGTCCCCTCTCTTCTTGTCCAGCTTAAGGACTATGAAGATATAAATGTTGATGACCTTTTTTTCAGAACCATGCTGAAAAAGCCCTCCGAACTCACATCGGAGGAGAGATGCGGGCTTGTGCCGCAGCTTTTCATGGCAAACTTCGCCAACATGATCGCCCCTTTCCGGAGGTATGCGGAACTGTACAGCAAAAACAGCCGCAGCGGCATGTTTGAGAACACGGAAAGGCTGTTCAGTGATGCGGAGATACTGGACTTGCAGGTGCTTTACCTGCTCAGTTGGACAGGGAACTTCTTCCGCAGGGAATACCCGCTCATTGAAAACCTTATCGCAAAAGGGAAAGGCTACACTCAGGAAGATAAAATCAGCCTGATGGAAACCCTGTGCGAAGCGGTGAAGCGGATCATCCCTCTTTACAGGGAACTGCAGGATGCGGGGAGCATAGAAGTTTCCGCCACTCCGTTTTACCACCCCATACTGCCCCTGCTCATAGATCTGGATTCCGCCAAGGAAGCCCTGCCGGAGATACCCATGCCCGCCGCCTTCGGCGATTTCGGACGTGACCCTCAGTGGCATGTGGAAGCGGCAGTGAAATATTATGAAGATGTTTTCGGCAGCAGACCTTCCGGTATGTGGCCGGCGGAAGGGAGCATCAGCGGGCGGGCGGCGGAGCTTTTTTCCGCTAACGGAGTAAAATGGATAGCCAGTGACGAAGATGTTCTGGCGGGTTCATCAGGGCTGAATTTCTCCGTTTCGGCGGAGAGGAAAAAGCTCTACCGCAGGCATTATTACGAAACAGCAAGCGGGAAGATAAATATATTCTTCCGTGACAAAATATTAAGCGATCTGATCGGCTTCACCTACAGCGGTATGGATGCGGCAAAAGCAGCGGACGACTTTGTGGCGAAGCTTAAGGTTATATACGATTCTGTGGATGAATCCTGTGTAGTTCCTGTGATTCTGGACGGGGAAAACGCATGGGAATACTACCCCGAAAACGGAGAGAAGTTCTTCCGTGCCCTCTATGAGCGGATTGGGCGTGAAAAATGGATAAACACCGTAACCATGTCTGAGGCTGCGGAACTTGCTGATGTGCCGCAGGCAGAGCTTGATAAAATCCGTGCAGGCTCATGGATATACGGCAACTTTACCACATGGCTCGGTCACAGGGAAAAGAACGAGGCATGGAGGCTGCTCAATGCGGCAAGACAGACCGTTGACAGGATGCAGGATACGGATAAAAAAGAAAAAGCAATGAACGAGATACACATCGCCGAAGGGAGCGACTGGTTCTGGTGGTTCGGCGATGACCATTTCAGCCTTCAGGCGGATGTGTTCGACAAGCTGTTCAGGGGGTATCTGATCAATGCGTACAGAATCCTCGGAACCGGCATACCGCAGGAGCTTTATATCCCCATAAAACGTTCCTACAAATCGGGGCTTATAAGAAAACCGAAGTATTTTCTCACTGCCGTTCCGGACGGCGAGGTGACAAGCTTTTTCGAATGGCTCAGCGCAGGGGAGTTTGATCTCAAGTTTGACTCAGGGGCTATGCACGCCTCATCAAATGTGCTCCGCAGACTTTTCTTCGGGTATGATGCGGAAAATTTGTACCTGCGAATAGAAGGCGCCTTTAACGGAGCGATGGACAAGGGCTATGAGATAGAGACAGAGGTAACGGGGAGCAGCCCTGCCAAGTTCCGCATCCCCCTGAAAACAGGAAGAGGGGAAAACGGCGGCGGCATAAAATGGGGCATAAACCGCATAGCGGAAATTGCCCTGCCGCACAGAAATATGCCCGACAACACCGGAAGGCTTTATATAATATTCCGCCTGCTTAAGGACGGCGAGGCGGTGGAACGCGCACCGCAGTATAATATGGTCGAGGTCGATCTCTCCGATAACTTCGGTGACGACTGGATAGTATAAATATTTTTGCGAAGCGGGTTAAAAGTTTTTGAAATATTTTTTTGGGAAACCTTAATCTGCTCCGCATGTGTAGCATAAACAAACAGGAAGAATAATTATGAAGATGCCGTTTCTTTTCGGAATACACTGCCACCAGCCGGTGGGGAATTTCAGCCATGTTGTGGACGAGGCTGTGGAGCGCTGCTATGCGCCTTTTATGGAGGCGGCGCTGCTTTATCCGCAGTTCCGCTTCGCGGTTCATTACAGCGGTTGGCTGCTTGATTACATCAGGCAGCACCACAAGGGCGTTTTCGGCAGTATGAAGAAGCTGGCGGATAATAACCAGATAGAGTTTTTCACCGGCGGGTATTACGAGCCCGTGCTTTCAGCCATCCCCTCGCAGGACAGAAGGGGGCAGATAGAGAAGCTCAGCAGCTACATTAACAACCACTTCGGGCAGATGCCGGACGGCCTCTGGCTCACTGAGCGTGTCTGGGACCCGGCGATTATCACTGATGTCACAGAAGTCGGTGTGCGGAATATGATTGTGGATGACTATCACTTCATTTCCGCAGGGTATTATAAAGAGATGCTGAACGGCTACTACATATCCGAGCAGGACGGCAGGAGGGTAAACCTCTTCCCTATAGATAAGAATCTGCGCTACCTCATTCCGTTTAAGGAGGAGGCGGCTATAGCGGAGTATCTGGAAAAAACCGCGGACAGCGGCGGGAAATGCTCTGTGATATTCGATGACGGCGAGAAGTTCGGCGTATGGCCTCACACCTATGAATGGGTGTATGAAGATGGCTGGCTGGAAAGGTTCCTTGATGTGGTTATCTCATCAGGTAAATGCGAGTTCGCGTTCTTCGGCGAAACCGCCGACAGGGTGAAGCCTGCGGGGCTTGCGTATCTGCCGATAACCTCATACCATGAAATGGGGGAATGGTCGCTCTTTGCAGGCAGGATAGAGGAGATGGAGAAGCTTCAGGAGCACCTTAGGGAAGAGTGGCAGGATGAAGCTGCGGAGGTTTTCGTTAAGGGGGGCATATGGAAAAATTTCTTTGCCAAGTACCCGGAAAGCAACCGTATTCATAAACGCGCACTGAGGCTAAGCACCTATGCGGCAGAGATGCAGGACGAAGCGCTGACTGAGGCTCTTTACAAGGCGCAGTGCAATGATGCCCTGTGGCACGGCATATTCGGCGGGCTTTACCTGCCGAACCTGCGCAACAACTCATGGAGCTTCATAATCGAGGCGGAGAAGGAGTATGAGCGCCTTGCGGGAAATCTTCCTATGGTGGAGACCGCTGATCTGGATTATGACGGCTATGACGATGCCTATGTCCGTATGAGTCTGTTTAACGCCAGCTTCACCTCAAGGGACTGCGGGCAGATGACCACCCTTGAGCTTAAACGAAATAACGTTAACCTTATCAATACAATATCCAGAAGAAAAGAGGCGTACCACGCCATGCTTCTGAAAGAAAAAAACGAGGATGAACAGAAAAGCGGCATATCCACCATACATGATCTTAATGTGGAAATAACGGACGAGATGAAAGCCATGCTCGTTTATGACTGGTACAACAAAAACTCGTTCATAGATCACGTAGTGTCTGAATTTGAGGCAGAGAAGTTTGCCTCATGCTCCTTTGCGGAGCTTTCGGACTTTACAAACCAGCCTGCGGAGATGACTGCGGAGGCGGATTCTCTCACTTTTAGGCGCAAAGGCGGCATATACCACAGCGGCGTGACATACAATGCGGAGATAATAAAGAGATACAGCTTCACAGATGAAGCAGTGGAGTTTGAGACGGAGCTTGTGACAGAGTGCCCGGCGGAGCTGACTTACGTCTGCGAGATGAACTTCCACCTCTGGGACATGACGGGTATCACCGTGAACGGTGAAGAGTGCGGCATGTGCCATAAGGGCGGTTCGTTTGAAATAACCGACGGAATCACAGGCAGAATAATCCTTGAGACTGATGCGGGAAGTGCCGCCTCTGATATTTTCTCCACTGTTTCCCAGTCGGAGAAAGGCGTTGATCTCACTGCGCAGGGAGTTTCCCTGTTTATCCCTGTCAGGTTTAAGGGCAGGGCGGGCTTCGCAGGAAGACTCAGGGCGGAATGATCGGTTGATCGCCTGAAAGTACAGGTATATTATTATATTCATACGGTTTGAATAATAAAAGGGAGCAAAATGTCGGAACTCAGGTTTGACCCTGTTAAACAGAAATGGAGCGTAATCGCCACCGAACGCAGCCGCAGACCCCACGATTTCCTCGTGGAGCGTCAGGAGTACGCTCAGGGCGAAAAAACTCATATAAACTGCCCCTTCTGCTACGGAAATGAGGTTCACACCCCCCATGAAATTTACGCCATGCGCGCATTCGGCAAAAAGAACGATGCCAACTGGCTCACCCGTGTTGTCCCCAACAAGTACCCCGCCTTCGGCATTGAGGGTGAGCTTAAAAGGAGCGGCAGCGGGATATACGACACAGTGACAGGAATAGGCGCACACGAAGTCATAATAGACACCCCCGTGCACTCCATGCGCCTTAAAACTTACGACAGAATGACCGTTTACAACCTGTTTTACACATTCAGGGAGCGGGTGCGGGATCTCTCAAACGATACAAGGTTCCGCTACATAATGCCTTTTAAAAACTACGGACTCGGCTTCGGAACCAGCATCACCCATCCGCATTCGCAGGTGATAGCGCTCCCTGTTGTGCCGAACATTCTCAAAACCAAGCTGAAAAGCGCCAAGGAGCACTACAGGCGAAAGGAGCGCTGCATCTTCTGTGACATACTTGAGCAGGAGCACAAGGATAACAGCCGCATAGTGTACGAGAATCAGGACTTCATCGCCTTCTGCCCCTATGCCTCAAGCTTCCCGTTTGAACTGTCCATCTATCCCAGACAGCACGGGCACAGCTTCGCAGTGATCACCGAGAGCGGGCTGACCAGCCTCGCTGACATGATAACGGAGATTTTCCACAGGCTGGACAAGGTGCTGGAAGACCCGCCGCTGAATATGGTTATACATACCTCGCCCCCGCTGAATTACCGTCCGGGCAAGCCGGACTTCTGGCACAGCATAAAGTTTGATTACCACTGGCATATAGAAATAGCGCCCAGACTCACAGGCTACGCCGGTTTTGAGTGGGGGACAGGCTTCCACATCAATCCCGTTCGTCCCGAAGAGGCGGCGGAATACCTCAGGCAGGCGGGGGGCGTATGAACATAGTGCATATCACAGGCGAAGCAGCCCCCTTTGTACAGACAGGCGGTCTTGGAACCTTCGTTGAGAAACTGGCCGCCGCACAGGCCGCAGCCGGGCACATTGTGCGGGTCTGCATTCCGCTTTATCTGCTCACCGAGAGGGACGCAGGGGAGATAAGGGACACTGAGGTAAGGATAAACGTCAGCGCAGGGGACAGGGAATATGAGTTTGCAGTGCATTCCGCGCTTGTTTCCGGCGTTGAGTATCTGTTTTTTGCCAATCCGGAGCTTTTCAGCAGGGGCGGCATATACGGCTCAGGCGATTTTGACTACTCCGACAATGATCTCAGGTATGCGGCTTTTTCTCAGGCGTGCCTGTTTTACTTTGCGGGCGGCTGCTCATCACCGGATATTCTCCACTGCCATGACTGGCAGGCGGGGCTTGTGCCTCTTTACAATTCCCTGCTTTTCAGGGATATGAAATGGAAAACGGTTTTCACAGTGCACGATGTCCAGTGTCAGGGGCTTTTCCAGCGGATGGATCTTGAAGAACTCAACCTTCCGTGGGAAGTGTACGACATTGAGGGAATAGAGTTTTACGGACAGATAAGCTTCCTCAAAGCGGGGATAGTTTACTCTGACTTCATAACAACCGTAAGCCCCGCCTATGCGCGGGACATACAGACCGAAGGCTTCGCCGGGGGGATGGAAGGTGTTATGACAAAATATTCATACAAGTTGAAAGGAATCCTCAACGGAATAGATTATAATGTATGGAACCCCGGTAATGACTGCTATGTTTCATGCAGAATAGGCAACGGGAAAAACTGGAAAAAAGAATGCAAAAAGGAGCTGGCAAAGGATTTCGGCATAAATCCGGACAGACCTCTTTTTGTTATGATAGGCAGGATGAGCAACAGGAAAGGGCTGGAGCTTGTGCTGGACGCAGCGCCTGATCTTGCGCAGAAGGAGGCCGATTTTTTCATACTCGGCCACGGCGACAAGATGTATGTGCGTATTATAAAGAAGCTGGCCGGAAGTTTCGGCAATTTCTTTATACATACCAGATATGACCATGCGCTGGCGCACAGGCTTTTTGCCGCGGCGGACTTTATACTGGCTCCGTCCGTGTATGAACCTTTCGGTTCGTCCCACCTCATAGGAACACGTTACGGCGCAGTGCCCCTTGTCAACCCCGCAGGCGGGGTGGAGGACACTGTTAAATATTTTGCCGAGAACGGCTGCGCGCTGGTGATGAAGGAATACACTGTGGCGGAACTGTTAAACAAGGTTGATGAAGCTATAAAGATGTACAGCACGGGCGATTTAACGCAGAAGGTTATGGAATCCTCATGTTGCGCTGATTTTTCATGGGAGAGAGCAGCGGCACAGTACCTCGAAATTTATCTGTCACCGGACGGAGGATGAACATGAATCTCTCTGAAATGAGTAAGAAAGAGCTTTACAGGCTTGCTGTGGAGCTCAATGTGGAAAACAGGTCAAAAATGACCAGAGAAGAGCTGGCAGCGGCTCTCACTGCGGCTATGTCCGAACAGAAAGTTTATTCCAGTACGGAGCAGCATAAGGCTGAGGTGGCTCACTCCATGCCTGAGAAGGTGCGCCCTGCCGAATATCCCATACCGAACAGGTATCAGATAGACACTGCGGTTCTTCTTCCCATAAACCCCCGCAAGGAATATGTTTACTGGGAAGTTTCGGATAATACCGTAAACCGTTTCAGGACGGAGCACGGCAGCCCGGATGCGGCATTTGTACTGAAAATCTTCGGCAGCACCAGCGGGGAAGATTCGGAAGAGCTTGCCAGTGTCCGCGTGGGCAGGTACGGCAACTGGTTTTTTGACCTTTATGTGCCGGAGAGGCTGATCTGGGCTGAAATAGGGCTGATGGACAATAAGGGCAACTACTTTGCCGTGGCGCATTCACGCAAGGTACGTATGCCGTCTGATAAAATAAGCGAAATTATTGATGAGGAAACCTGGATGACAGTTGGGGAAAAAATTGAGGACATATACCGTCTTTCCGGTGTGAACGAGCTTGACTCGTCCGTTCCGGGAAGCGTTCGTATATTTCAGGAGGCGATGAGATTTCTTGAGAAATCCGTATCCTCCGGCGAAACAGCAAAAAGAGAGGGAAGATAATGTCCGGCTGCTGGATGTTGGTTCTTCACTCGCACCTTCCCTTTGTGAAGCATCCTGAATTTGATTACTTTCTGGAAGAGCACTGGCTGTACGAGGCGATAAGCGAAACATATCTGCCTCTTTTGATGAACATGAAAAAGCTTGAAGAGGAAGGAGTTCCGTTTCGTATTACCGTTTCGGTGACTCCGCCTCTGGCCGATATGCTTTCGGATACCATGCTTATGCAGAGGTTCGAGAAATATCTGGACAGGCTTATAGAGCTTGCAAACAAAGAAAAAGAGAGAACCGCACACGACCGCACACAGAACCGTGTTGCGTGGATGTATCTTGAGCGCTTTGAGCGGCTTAAGGAGTTTTACACAGGCTTTTTAGGCAGGAGCGTGCTGAACGGCTACCGTTATTTTATGAATAAAGGCAGTCTGGAGATAATCACCTGCGGGTTCACCCACGGTTTTCTGCCGCTGATGAACGGCGACAATGCGGTTCGCGCGCAGATTGAGCTTGCGGTTAAAAGCCATGAAAAGAAATTCGGCACACCGCCCAAGGGGATATGGCTGCCGGAATGCGCCTATTACGCCGGACTTGAGAAAATTCTCTCCGATTACGGCATAAGATATTTCTTCGTTGATACACACGGGGTTCTCTACTCCAAACCCAGACCGCGTTACGGCGTGTACGCTCCCGTATACACATCAAACGGAGTGGCCGCCTTCGGGCGTGACTATTATTCCTCAAAGCAGGTCTGGAGCAGCAAGGAAGGCTACCCCGGAGACACATGCTACAGGGATTTTTACCGTGACATAGGCTACGATCTGGACGCGGAATATATTGCGCCTTACATAAGCCCAGACGGAACAAGGGTTTTTACGGGCATGAAGTATCATAAAATAACCGGAAGCAGTGAGCACAAGGAGATCTACGAACCCGAAGCGGCAAAGAGCAAAACAGCGGAACACGCTGCCCACTTTGTTGCGGAGAGGGAGAAGCAGATAAAAGAACTCAACGGCGTAATGGACAGAAAGCCTCTGGTGGTTTCGCCTTACGATGCGGAGCTTTTCGGCCACTGGTGGTTTGAGGGGCCCGATTTTCTCGCAAATGTTTTCCGTGAGATAGATAAAAACCCTGAAATAACCGCCGTAACCCCTATGGAGTATCTTGCGGAGTTTCCCACCAACCAGATGGTTGAGGTGAATCCGTCCTCATGGGGTGACAAGGGCTATTATGATGTGTGGCTTAATAACGGAAACGAGTGGATTTACCGCCACCTGCATTTCATGGCGGATGCAATGGTCAGCCTTGCCAGAAAACACAGCAGCACAAAGGAAGACTTCATCAACCGTGCGCTGAACCAGATGACAAGAGAGCTTTTTCTGGCGCAAAGCAGCGACTGGGCTTTCCTTATGACCACGGAAACAGCCACTGAGTACTCAACAAGAAGAACAAAGGAACATATACATAATTTTCTCAGGCTCAGGGAACTTGTGGACAACAGGGATTTCGATTATGATTTCCTCACGAAGCTTGAAACAAAAAACAGTATATTTCCCGAAATAGATTTCAGGGTATATGCCTGAACAAAACGGAGGAAACCATGATTTCCAAGAAAATGGAAAAAGCGCTGAACGAACAGCTTAACTTTGAAATGTATTCGGCTTATGTTTACCTTGCCATGAGCGCCCACTGTGAAAGCAAGGGGCTCAAGGGCTTCGCCAACTGGTTTAATGTGCAGTATCAGGAAGAGATGATGCACGCCATGAAGTTTTATAACTTCATACTTGACCAGAGTGCGGAAGTGGAGCTTGAGGCCATAAAAAAACCTAAAAAAGATTACGATACGCTTCTTTCGATCTTCGAGGAGACTCTTGTCCATGAAAGGGAAGTTACGAAAAGGATATACAAGCTCGTTGACCTTGCCCTTGACGAAAGAGACCACGGAACAAATGCATTTCTTCAGTGGTTTGTGACCGAGCAGATTGAGGAGGAGTCATCCGTTAACCAGATTATAGATAAGCTTAAACTTGTTCAGGGCAACGGCAACGGCATATTCCTTCTGGATGCCGAGCTTGCCACGAGGGTTTTCACTCCTCCTGCCGCTGCAACAGCTTAATAAATTTAGAGCCTCCCTCCGGGGAGGGGGCAGACTGATGACAAAGACATTAGCCGGCTCTGTTCATATAAAATCCCCCTCCTGTCCCCCTTTGCAAAGGGGGAAGCTATTGCTGTTAAAAGCAAAACACCCTCCTTTCTTAAAGGAGGGCTGGGGAAGGATTTATGCAACTTTTTCCCTTTTAAAAGGACTTTATCAACAAATTGAGCCTCCCTTCGGGGAGGCTTTTTGTATTAAGCGTCAGTCCATCGGCAGCAGGGCGTAGCCTTTGTTCTGGTACGCCGCAAGGCTGATATAGCCGTTTTTCACTATCTCCACGCCGCTTATGATATTTGCTGAGTCTATCTTCATGTACGCCAGCGAAAGGCCGCACTGCTGAAAGCGCACTCCCATATCCCTGAGTTCGTTTATCCGCTTGTGCATTATTTTCTTGAGGCCTGTGTCCATGCTGCTGATATATTTGTCCGACTCTGTCATAAAGGCGGATGCGTCACCCCTGATGATTACTATGAATAAGGGTTTCACACCTTCGCTCTTTAAGTTTTCAATGGTTTTTCTTATGGCGACAAGGCGGAGATCCAGAAGGTTTGCCTTGCCCTGATTCAAATCAATAACTGCCCTGACCGTAGTGAGACCTGAAAGCGAGTCGGAGTGGCTTTCCTCTGCGTATGCGGCATATGCAGCAAACAGCGTAAGGAGAACCGCGACCAGAATTTTTTTCATACTTCCACCGCAGATTCTTTTTGAAGACATTATACCAGATTTTATGGATTTTTTAGCGGTTTTGTGCAGAAATTCATATATTTTACATCTATATATCTATAGGGCAGGTGCTCATCACGCCCTTCCGGAATGCCGAGGCGCGGGGCTTGGGCTATCTTTTCCGGCCTGTAGCCCGTATCCGCCATGAAGAAGCTTTCGTCAAATGTTTTTGCGTCATACTGCGGAACCTTCAATGCCAGTGAGCTGCATATAAGGGTCTGCCCGCTGCACAGTTTTCCGGTTTCCCGCTCCCGCCCGTCGCTTTTGAAGGGGTTGAGCTTTTTCATCATGCGTATCATCTCCGCATCATCCCCGTAAGGATAGCCGGATTTTATCAGCACTGCATTTCCTTCCCCGTGACAGCTCATGTTCAGCGAGTCCCCGCCGCGGGCATAGTACATATATATTGTTCCGGCGGGCATGAACAGCGCCTTGCGCTTTTCGGTGTAGCCGAGGGAGGCGTGGCTTCCCTTTTCATGCAGGTAGTAACTTTCGGTCTCGATAATCTGCGCCCTGAGCCATATGCCCTCATAGAGGCGGAATATCACCTTCCCCAGAAGATCACGGGCTACTTCGCACGGCGTACGGTCAAAGAACGATTCTTCAAGCTTTTTCATAAGGATGATGATAGCGGAATAAGCGAAATAAAAAAAGCCCCGCCTTTTAAGGGCAGGGGCTTTGTGTTGTTAAGTTTACTTTATCATGCCTTTATTAGTTTTGAAATTTTCTGGTTTTTTATATATTGAAAGTAGCCACTTATTGTCTGCTTTTAAATAGCTTTCTGTTTTAGGTGTTTCCATATCAGCAATCATGGCAATCTGTGTCAGGCAACTACGAATGTGAGTTCGAAGCTGTTCTAGAATACTAAAGTATTGCTCTCGAATATGCGGAGATCTATAATTTTCTCTATGAATAACATCCTCTTCCATTTTTGTTCTTAAATATTCTTCATAAGTGATAAATTGACGAACTCCCTCTGCTATAAGCTCTATTAATAGATATAAACCACCGTCATAGTAATCAGATAATTTAACCTGTGAATCAATTAAGACCTTACGAATTTCCTGCAATGAAGTTAAAGAATTATCAATGCAATTATCACAGCATTCTGTTGAGCTTAAGACTCTTTTGTCTGAAAGGCGTATCAATAGCTCTCTTGCTACTGATTTTTCTATATCCGTTGGTTTTAGTGTGAATGAAATAAAAGGCAAATTGATTGTTACGCCATCAATATGTTTTTTAGTCTTTGTTTGAGCTTTTTTCAACAAGTTAGTAATTTCGAATTTGAATTCCATATCTATCCTTATTTTATGACACAACAACATTATTCAATTATGTCTAATCATAAGCTTAACGTTAATTTATACGATCAGCAATTTAAAAGTTCAAAGGGTTAATTAAGCAGTAAGCCCGATTCCCAAAGGTGCTTCAATTAATTATACAAGACGTACTGCGTGGTATATGCAAAATTTGCACAGTCCATTTTTGCCCCAATTCATCTTTGTTTCATCTATTCCATAATCTCAGAATGTTTCCAGCCTAAACTGCTGCTCCATTATACCCATAAATATACACAACTTGCCGAAAAAAATATCAAATAAAAAAAGCCCGCAAACCGGTGAGGCCTGCGGGCTTTGTGAGACTTATTTAAATTTGCTGAACAGGTTGCGTGATGATTACATCATGCCGCCCATTCCTCCCATGCCGCCCATATCGGGCATGCCTGCGCCTGCATCTTTCTTCTCAGGGATCTCAGTGATGAGAGCCTCAGTAGTAAGCATAAGGCTGGCAACAGATGCGGCGTTCTGGAGTGCGCTTCTTGTAACCTTTGTGGGGTCGATAACGCCGTCAGCAACCATATCAGTGTACTGCTCTGAGTATGCGTTGAAGCCGTAGTTGTTGCTGGGGTTATTTTTAATTTCGTTAACGATGATTGAGGGCTCGAAACCTGCGTTCGCAACGATTTGTCTGAGCGGGAACTCAAGAGCTTTTCTCACGAGTTCAACGCCGATCTGCTCGTCGCCGTCAAGAGCCATTGATTCAACAGCTTTAAGGGCTTTGATAAGAGCAACGCCGCCTCCGGGGACTATGCCTTCCTCAACTGCTGCTTTTGTAGCGTTGAGAGCATCTTCCACTCTGGCTTTTTTCTCTTTCATTTCTGTTTCAGTAGCAGCGCCGACTTTGATAACGGCTACGCCGCCAACAAGTTTGGCAAGTCTTTCCTGAAGTTTTTCCCTGTCGTAGTCGCTTGTGGTGTCCTCAGACTGTTTTTTGATCTGGTTTACGCGTGCCTGAATCTCTTCTGTTTTGCCTGCGCCTTCAACTATGGTTGTGTTCTCTTTGTCCACAACGATTTTTTTGGCGCGGCCGAGGTCAGCCAGTGTAACAGTGTCAATTTTGATGCCGAGGTCTTCGCTGATAACCTGACCGCCTGTAAGAACGGCGATGTCTTTCAGCATTTCCTTTCTTCTGTCGCCGAAGCCGGGAGCCTTAACAGCGCAGCAGTTAAGAGTGCCGCGGAGTTTGTTCACCACGAGTGTGGCGAGGGCTTCGCCTTCAACATCTTCAGCGATGATGAGGAAAGGAGCGTTCTGTTTTGCAAGCTGCTCAAGAACGGGAAGAATCTCTTTCATGTTGGAGATTTTTTTCTCGTATATAAGTATGTAGGGGTTATCAAGAGAAGCTTCCATGTTTTCGGGGTTTGTCACGAAATAGGGTGACAGGTAGCCTCTGTCGAACTGCATACCTTCAACAACATCAAGAACTGTGTCTGTTGATTTGTTTTCTTCGATTGTGATAACGCCGTCTTTGCCGACTTTTTCCATAGCCTCAGCTATGATTCCGCCGATTTCTTTGTCGTTGTTGGCGGAAATAGTGCCGACCTGCTCGATCTCTTTTTTATCTGCAATGGGTTTGGAGATTTTTTTAAGTTCAGCTATAACAGCCGTAACCGCTTTATCAAGCCCTCTTTTGAGCTCCATAGGGTTAGCGCCTGCCACAACGTTTTTCATGCCTTCTCTGTAGATTGCCTGAGCAAGAACAGTGGCTGTGGTTGTACCGTCGCCCGCTATGTCAGATGTTTTGGAAGCAACTTCCTTAACCATCTGCGCGCCAAGGTTTTCAAGAGCGTCTTCAAGCTCGATTTCCTTAGCAACGGAAACACCGTCTTTAGTAACAAGGGGTGAGCCGAATTTTTTTTCTATTACAACGTTTCTTCCTTTGGGTCCGAGTGTAACTTTAACCGCGTCTGCGAGTTTGTCCACGCCGCGTCCGATGGCGCGTCTGGCCTCTTCACCGAAAACTATTTTCTTAGCCATGGTATTAATTCCCTCCGTAATTAGTTAAGGATGCCGAGGATGTCATCCTCACGCATGATAAGGTATTCTTCATCGCCGAATTTAACTTCTGTTCCTGCATATTTGCTGAACAGTACTTTGTCGCCCGCTTTAACCGTGAGCTCAACCTTGTTTCCGTTGTCAAGGTATTTGCCGGGGCCTGTAGCGATAACTTCGCCTTCCATGGGTTTTTCCTTTGCACTGTCGGGAATGATGATTCCTGAGGCAGTTTTCTCTTCGCTTTTAAAGCGTTTAACGAGAACTCTGTCCTGAAGCGGCTTAATCTGTGCCATCTTCTTCCTCCTTATATTTTTTGTTTTAATTGCCCTAATCAGGTTATTAGCACTCTGGGGTGTTGAGTGCCAACAGTGTTATTTTTATAGATCGCGGGCGAAAAAATCAAGAGAAAAATACATGAAAAAATGAATAGGGTTATGAATATGGAAAGGGTGGGATAAAGGCGGGCACAGCCGCAAAAATACCTGCGGCTGTGCTGCCTGTGATTACTTATGAAGTTCTATATAGTTCTGTAAGCCCTGAAAAATACCGTAGGCTATCTTCTTTCTGTGGGCACTGCTTTTCAGCATCTCAGCTTCCTCCCTGTTTGAGATGAAGCCCGCCTCAACCAGTATGGAGGGCATCTTCGCACCGACAAGAACATAGAACGGAGCCTGTTTGACCCCTCTGTTGTTTTTGTGGTTTGCCGTTCCGTAAACCGACTGAGTGAGTGATTCCTGTGCCTTGGCAGCGAGCAGGAGCGATTCCTCAAGCTTGGAGTTCAGCATTATATCTTTCAGGATTCCCTGAAGGTCGCTCATGGATTTTTCCGTGGCCATGTTTTCCGCCGCAGCGACTTCCAGAGCCGACTGATCTTTGGTTACGTTAAGCACAAAGGTTTCAAGCCCGCTGCTGTTTTTGTTTCTGCTGGCATTGACATGCACAGATACAAAAATATCCGCCTTAAGCCTGTTCGCTATGGCTGTTCTTTCTTCAAGCGGGATGAACACATCCGTCCTTCTGGTGAGGTGCACCTCAAGATCTGTGTTCTGCTTGAACAGTCTTTCAAGCTCAAGGGCGATGTCGAGGACTATATCCTTTTCCTTAAGCCCGTAATATGAGGCTCCGGGGTCTTTTCCGCCGTGACCGGCATCGATCACTATGCGGCGCACCTTAAGACCGAAAACACTTGCCAGAGTCGTCTTTGAGAGATCACGGTCATTGGTTATGTTTCTCTCCGCTGTTCTCAGTGTTTCCGGCTGTTTGTTGTCTATACCCTGATTGCTTACGTCTATGACTATTCTGTCCGGGTTGCTCATGGCGAAGACAGTGAAGTCCTTAACATTGTCGCTGTCCAGAACAATGCGTGTAACGCCGGGACGGTTCGGAGCCCAGCGCACAGAGCGGAGCAGGCCGTCTTTTATGTCTATCTCCTTAGGGATGGAGGCATCTATTGAGTCGGTCTGGAGGTCTATGAAGAGCCTCGGCGGCTTGTTGAACTCAGGGTTTTCCCTGAGCCAGTGCTTCATGAACTCCGTGGGTTTGTTCAGGTCTATGACCACTCTGGTGTAGTCGCTTGCGGCGAAGTGGCGTATGCTTTTCACCACCTTGTCGCTGGTTCCGCCCGCCTTAACGCCGTAGTAATTTTCACCTGCTTTCTGGTCTGATGCAGCCTGATCTGTGTAAAAGCTGTCTGTGCTTTTAACTGCGGGCTGTGAAACTGTGCCAGCTGCTGAGGCCGGGTTTGACTTGAGTTCGGGCACTGCGGGAGGAAGATTTTCCTCAGGAAGCGAAGCCAGAACAGGGGGTGCGGCAGGCGGTACAACTGTGCGGTCCTTTCTTTCCGCCGCGGCTATGAGTTCGTTTATCTGCTCCAGTTTGTTCTTTGCTGCCGGAGTGTCTTCCGATTTAGGGAACTTAATGAGCATCTTGTTCAGAGTGAATCTAGCCGAGGGGTAATCCTTGCTTGCTATGTAGATGTCGGCAAGCTGGATATACGCAAGGGATGCCAGCCTTGTGTTGTAGTTAACCGCCAGCAGGTTGAGGTTTCTGATTGTTTTCAGGAGATCATCCCTGCTGTTAAAGCGTTTGTAGCTTCTGTAGTATGTCTGCGCTGTGTAGTGCAGGGCATCATCCGCCAGCGCCCCTGAGGGCTGAACGGAATATATCTGGAAAAACCTGTCAGCCACATTCTCATAGGATTTTCGTGTGACTTTGGAAGACTTTTCTATGTAGGCGAGGTCATTCTTGGCCGAGTTGTACTTGTCAATCAGCCCCTCCGCAAACGCGGATGCGAAGGATGCAAGCAGAATTAAAATCAGTAAAAGGTTTTTCTTCTTCACGCTACAGTTTCCTTTTCAGGTATCTTCCCGTGTAGGATTCGGTGCATTCGGCGCACTTTTCGGGAGTACCCTTGAAAATTATTGTTCCTCCCCCGTCGCCGCCTTCGGGTCCGAGGTCGATAATATGGTCGGCACATTTGATAACATCAAGGTTATGCTCAATGATGATAACAGTATTTCCGCTTTCGGTCAAAGCCCTGAAAATTTTCACAAGCTTGTTTATATCATCGAAATGCAGCCCTGTTGTAGGTTCATCAAAAATATAAACTGTTTTTCCCGTGGGGCGCTTCATCAGCTCCTTTGCGAGTTTCACCCTCTGGGCTTCTCCGCCGGAAAGGGTTGTTGCAGGCTGGCCGAGCTTAATATAGCCCAGACCTACATTGACAAGAACCTCAAGCTTATTCTTTAATTTCGGCACATTTTCGAAAAACTCAAATGCCTGATTCACTGTCATATCAAGCACATCTGAGATATTTTTATCTTTATAGCGGATGTCCAGCGTGTCACGGTTGTATCTCTTCCCGCCGCAGGCATCACATTTAACGTACATATCCGGGAGGAAGTGCATCTCAATTTTGATGTACCCCTCACCCTGACAGGTTTCGCAGCGTCCGTAGCGGACGTTGAAGCTGAACCTTCCCGCCTTGTAGCCGCGTTTTTTCGCGTCCGGCGTCTGGGCGAAGAGATCGCGCATATCGGTGAAAATTCCCGTATAGGTGGATGGGTTAGAGCGGGGCGTGCGCCCGATCGGACTCTGATCTATGTCGATCACTTTGTCTATGTGCTCCGTCCCTGTGATTTCGGTGAATACCCCGCCGCGCATCCCTGTTCCGTGGAGGCGTTTCATCAGCGCGGGGTAAAGTGTGTCCATTATGAGTGTTGACTTGCCGGAGCCGCTCACCCCTGTTACGCAGACCATCAGCCCAAGGGGTATTTCAATATCCACATCCTTGAGGTTGTGCTCCTTGGCTCCTTTCAGTGCGAGGATACGCTTTTTATCGGCCTTTTTTCGTTTGGGAACCTCTATCTCTTTGACTCCGCTGAGGTAAGCCCCGGTGAGGGATGCCTCGCAGTGGCGTATCTCCTCCGGTCTGCCGCTGAAAACAATGTGGCCGCCCTTGCGCCCTGCGCCGGGGCCCATGTCTATTACATGGTCACAGGCGGCTATGGTGTCCTCGTCATGCTCAACCACGAGGACAGAGTTGCCTATGTCGCGGAGGTTTTTCAGCGTGGCGATAAGCATATCGTTGTCACGCTGGTGAAGCCCTATGGAAGGCTCATCCAGAACATAGAGAACACCTGTCAGCCCTGAGCCTATCTGGGTGGCGAGTCTTATTCTCTGCGCCTCTCCGCCGGAGAGTGTGGATGATTTCCTTGAGAGGGTTATGTATTCGAGCCCAACATCCTTAAGGAAGCTGAGGCGGCGCTTTATCTCTGTGTTGATTTTGTCTGCCACCTCTTTTTTAAAGCCCTCAAGGTGGATCCCATTGAAAAAGTCCAGAGCTTCCGTGATGTTAAGCTCTGATGTGTCGTATATATTTCTGCCGCCCACGGTTACTGCAAGGCTGGTTGGCTTGAGCCTTGCCCCTTTGCATACAGGGCAGTCCATGGAGGCCATGAATCTGCGCGCCGTTTCCCTGTCGGTCATGTTGTCGGAGTAGAGCTTTTCACGGAGCCAACCCACAACACCGTCAAACTTTTTCTCGTACTGAACCTTCTTTTCGCCTCGAAATGTTTCCAGCTTAAGGGGAGTTTCGCTTCCGTTGAGCATTATCTCCTTTTCCGCCTCTGTAAGCTTTGAGAAGGGTTTGTTCATGTCAATGCCGAACTGCTGGGATATGGCTACCAGTGTGTTGTAATGGTGAAAGTTGTCAAACTGCTCCCATGGCTTGAGCGCGCCGTCCCTAATGCTTAATGAAGGGTCAGGGACAATAGCGTCCATATCAAAGACCGATTTCTCACCCAGACCTTCGCATTCCGGACATGCGCCGAAAGGGTTGTTGAATGAGAAGCTGCGGGGCTCTATCTCCTCTATGCTTATATTGCATTCGGGACAGGCGAATTTCTCTGAAAAAAGGCGTGTTTCGCCGTTGACATCTATCTCCGCCAGCCCTTCGGAGAGCTTCAGGGCGGTCTCCACCGAATCAGCCAGTCTGCGCTGGAGGCCTTCTTTCAGCTTAAGCCTGTCTATGGAGACGCTTATTGAGTGCTTTATTTTTTTATCAAGGTCTATCTCTTCCTCAAGCCTTCTCTGCTCACCGTCAACCAGTACTCGGACGAAGCCGTCCTTGAGGAGTTTTTCGAATACCTTTTTATATTCGCCTTTTTTACCTCTGACTATGGGGGAGTATATCTCCACTCTGGCATCGTCAGGGTGTGAGGTTATGAAGTCCACTATCTGCTGAACAGAGTAGCTCTCCACCTTTTTGCCGCAGGACGGGCAATGTACATCCCCCACACGGGCATAAAGGAGGCGCATGTAGTCATAAATCTCGGTTATTGTCCCCACCGTGGAGCGGGGGTTTTTGCTGATCGATTTCTGCTCTATACTTATGGCGGGGGAGAGGAAGTCGATTGAATCCACATCGGGCTTTTCCATGAGTTCAAGGAACTGCCTCGCATATGCGGAGAGAGATTCCACATATCTCCTCTGCCCTTCGGCGTAGAGTGTGTCAAAGGCAAGGGTGGACTTGCCGGAGCCGCTGACTCCGGTTATTACCACAAGTTTGTTTTTAGGAATTTCAAGATCGATGTTTTTTAGGTTGTGCTGCCTTGCGCCTTTGATGATTATGTTGTCATTCGTACTGTGTCTTGTCATCCAGCGATACCCAGATTATCCTTTCATATTTTTCATCGTAGATGAAGACAACCTTCTCCTTTTTTTCTCTCATGGTTATTTTTTCTCTGAAAATCTGAACATCCAGCCCTTCGAACATGGTTCCGCTTATCTTAATTTTCGGTTTGCGGTGATGGGCTGATTTTATAAGTTTCTGGATCTGTTCCTCAGTTTTCGTCATATTGTCCATGACCTGCTTGCGCAGGACGAGAAGCTGCTTCACCTTCGGATTTTTTAAAATTTCCTTGTTGGAAGTATCAAGCTTACTGAGGAATTCGTCAACCTTTTCCAGATTCTGAATGTATTTATCTTTGTTATCCTGGAGAATTTTCAGTTCATCTTCAAAGTAATACTTGGTTCCGACGCACATCAGGAAATTTGTATTCCCCTTTGTGCCGGACTGATTAATGTTGATTTCGGAGAATGCGGTGATCTTTCCGCCTGCTATGATCCCCGGAGCGCCTGTAGCCTGAACGTATCCGCCGGCTTTTATATTGGTGTTGTAGACGTATTTCAGTATTTCCACATTGCCTCTGGCGGCGATATTCCCTTTTTCCGCGTAACCCACTGTTACATCACCTGCGGCAATCACATTGTTATTTACTTCGCCCTTGATGCCTGTCTTGATTACTATGCTGCCTCCGGCGACCATGGTGGCATCCTGCACTATGCCTTCCACCATGATGTCCTTCTCCGCCTTTACGGAAAAGCCGCTGAGCACATCCCCCCTTATATGCACAACACCGTTGAAAACGATGTTGCCTGTGGAGTAGTCCACATTGCCGGGCACACTGTATATGGGGCTTACTCCGAGCTTATTGTTATGGAAGGTGACGCAGCCGTCCACTGTGGCGTAGTATTCTTTTTCATGTGCATCAGTGGTAATGCCGTCATCCAGAACAAGCTTAATATCATTTCCTTTTTCCGCCGGGATCTCTTCGTTGCGCACGGTAAGTCCTTTGACTCCGTTTGTGAACGGGCGTTTGGTAAGGAGAAGGTCGCCTTTTCGGGTGAGGCGTATATTATCTATATTTTTGTAGTCCACCCTTCCGTTAGACAGGAGGCGGGGCTGGCTGTTTACAGGGTCAAAGTTCAGCATGACCTGAGCATCGGAACCGTTTATGGGTTTGATCCCTTCCGCAAACATCATGTTTTCTATTATTCCGCCTTCGGAATAGATCTCAAAGGCCTGTTTGATTATCTCTGTTTTGAGGTTAACGCTTATGCCGTTTTCAGCAATCAGGCTCATCACGCGCTCAAGGGTATAGGTTTCACCGTCATTCACTGCGGGGTAAAGGGAGATATAGGCGCGCAGTCCGTCTGCGGTAACACTGATGTCAATGATGGAATCGGCTGATTCCATGGTAGTGATTTTGGCGATGAGAACCCCGTCCTCTTTTTTGAGGATATAGTCAGCCGGGGTCAGATCATACTTCTGTGACAGAAGATATTTGAACTCTGTCTCATTTTTTTGTGTGTGGTTTTTAAGTTGGTTCATATCGCAACGGCACCCTAACTTTGAAAACCGTGTATTCACCCGGTTTAGAATCAACACATATAAAGCCGGAGTGAGCCTCGACAATCATCTTAACGATGGCAAGACCCAGTCCCGTTCCCTTTATCTTCCCCGAAGTGAAAAAGGGGTCGAAAATTTTGTTTATCATATCCTGCGGAATGCCTTTTCCGTTGTCATATATATTAAATTCGCAGAAGCAGTCGGTAACGGCGGCACTGACGCGCACCGTTCCCTTCTCTGCCAGAACATCCACAGCATTGCCTATGAGGTTAAACAGCATTCTGAATATTTTTTCCCTGTCCAGCCAGAGTTCGGGATCTGCTTCGTTGATGAACTCCACTGTAACTTTCGTATCTCTGGTGAGAACCCGGAACTGTTTTGCCAGATCTTTAAACAGGTCAGACACGCGGAACCGGACGAGGTTTATGGACACCTTCTGCCTTGAGAAATCCAGCAGATCCAGCGTGAGGCCGTGTATCCTCTTAACTTCCGAGTGGATCGACTCTATATAGTCCGCCACTTCGCCGTCCAGCTCGGTTATGTCTATCAGTTCAAGATAGCTCTGCACTATATTCAGCAGGTTTTTTATGTCATGTGCTATGGAGCTGTTCAGCATGCCTATAACGCGGAGGTTCTCGCTCTTGCGCATATCCTTCATCAGGTTGAACCGCTCAATGCCCAGCGCGCACTGGGAGGCGATGTAGCGGGCTATGCGTACATCGTCTTCGGTGAAGTAGTCATGCTCTTTGTCTGTGAGGTTGAGCACGCCTATGACCTTATTGTTTGTCCTCACCGGAACAGACATGAAGGAGGAAGCTCTGTAGCCCATCTCCTCGCGGGATTCCTCAGAAAGGTTTACCACGGTCTCCACACCTGTCTCGGCGACTCTGCCCGCTATGCCTTCACCGAGGGCTATCTCAATGTTGCCGGGGTCTATTTCAAAGCCCGAATGGGCGGATATGCTGAGTCTGTGCCCGTTGATGAGCATGAGGGATGACCGCTTCACTCCGAGGTATTCCCTTGCGATGGAAATAATGGAGGGAAGAAGATCGTTTACATCGAAAATACTGTTCATCTTTTCGGAAATCTCGACCAGAACTTCCAGCAAATCGTTCTTCAAGTCTCAACCTTTGATAATTATTTATAATTATGTTATCGGATATTCTGTTGTATTTATTAGTACATTAAGTTGTTTTATATAGTTCGAAAACGGTACGTCCTGTCCGTTTCCTCACACGCTCGCGCCTTGCAAAGCAAGCCTTCGCTCCGCACGGCGCAGCCCCTTCCATGGGGCTGTATGTATACTAGAAACGCTTGACTATATTATACTGCATGTCTCTTTGGGCGGCCTTGAAGCCGGCGCGTTCAATGTTGTGGACAATCTCCTCCACGCTCATGCGGAAGGATGCCCCGCAGGAAGCCACAACATTCTCCTCTATCATAAGGCTGCCGAAGTCGTTTCCGCCGAAGCGGAGCGCCGTCTGGCCGGTTTTGGGTCCCTGAGTAACCCATGAAACCTGAAGGTTTTTTATATTGTCCAGATAAATGCGCGCAGCGGCAAATATCCTTAAATATTCCACAGGGCTGGCCTTTTTTCCGCCCAGTTCCGTATTGTCCGGCTGGAACGGCCATGGGATAAATGCTGTGAATCCGCCGGTTTTGTCCTGCAGTGTGCGGATTCTGTCAAAGTGCTCCGCTATTTTCTCATATTCGTCATCAGCCTTGAACATCATGGTGGCGCTGGTCTTAAGACCCTGCCTGTGCGCCTCTTCCATGACTCCCAGCCATTTATCCGAGAGTATTTTGTTCGGGCTTATGCGGAGCCTTTCCTCATCCACCAGCAGTTCCGCCCCTCCGCCGGGGATAGAGTCCATCCCCGCTTTAACGAGCCTTGATATTGTTTCGGCTGTGCTGAGGCCGCTTATCTTCGCTATGTGGTGAATCTCAGGCGGGCTGAATGCATGCAGCCATACTCCGAGGGATTTCATGTAGGTGAGCATCTCCTCGTAAAACTCAATTCCGAGTGTGGGGTGGAGCCCGCCCTGAAGCAGTATCTGTGTTCCGCCGAGAGCCTTTGTTTCGTCTATTTTCTTCTTAAGCTCATCCTTATCAAGAACATAAGCGCCTTCCTCATCCGCTTCACGGTAAAAGGCACAAAACGAACATTTGCATGTGCAGATATTTGTGTAGTTTATGTTTCTGTCTATTACAAAAGTCACCACCCCTTCAGGATGGAGGGATTTTCTTATTCCGTCCGCTTCGCGGGCGAGTTCGTACAGGTCAGCCGTTTCAAGCATTCTGACTGCATCCTGTTTTGTTAACCGCTTTTTTGTCATTATTTATATCTGCCGTTTGTCCGTTTTATAAAACTGTTTAATATTAAATATTGCATATCAGGAGGGCAATTAAAAGAGTTTTTTAACTTTCGGCGCGGCTTCCTGTCTTTTCTTGGTATTTAAAAAGTGAACAAAAAAGTTTATATTCAGTCAGCGGTGAAGAATGAGAATCCTGATTGTGGAAGATGAACCGGAACTTAATGAGCAGCTGAGGCGCACTCTTGAAGCGCAGAGGTATTCAGCCGACAGTGCCTATGACGGTGAACAGGCTCTGGACAGGCTGGCGGAAGTGCCTTATGATCTTGTTATTCTGGATGTTATGCTGCCGAAGCTTGACGGTTTCGGAGTGCTGCGCGAAGCAAGAAATATGGGTGCTGATTCTCCGGTTCTCATGCTCACCGCCAGAACCGGAACCGATGATAAAATTAAAGGGCTTGATTCCGGCGCTGATGATTACCTCACGAAGCCGTTTTCCACCGATGAACTGCTGGCCAGAGTCCGCGCTCTTCTCCGGCGCGCAGGGGGGCAGAATGCCTCTGTCCTGAGTGCGGGGAGCCTCTGTCTTGACACGGCAAAGCGTGAGGTCACTGTGGAGGGCAAACTGGTTGAACTCACCCAGAGGGAGTTTTCCATCCTTGAGTTTCTTATGTACAATAAAAACCGTTCGGTATCCCGGTTCAGTCTTGCCGAGCATGTCTGGGGGGATGATTTTGAGCCTTTCAGCATGTCCAACTTCATGGATGTTCACATAAAAAATCTGCGTAAAAAAATAAGCTCCGGCGATGGTGAATCAGTGGTGAAAACCATAAGGGGTGTCGGGTACATCATCAGGGACAGTCAGGAATGAGCGTACGTCTTAAGATCTCACTTCTTATTGCTTCGGCAGGTCTCATTTCAGCCCTTATTTTTTCTGCCTCTGTTCTTTTTGAGATGCTGGAGCAGCCTTTCAGGGTGATGGATGCTGAACTTCGCACGGTGGCCTATGAATCCGTAATATCATTTGATCAGGCAGGGAAGAGCGGGCTGAGGGACAGCAGGCGCTACTGGCTCAAAATATACAGACCGGGAGAGACAGAGCCTTTGTATATTTCTCATCTGGCGGAGAAAATTGACCTGCCGGAGGGCAGCGGAAGAAAAACAATTGCTTATGCATATGTGCCTAATGATTTGTCATATGTGGAGCATGACTCCCACGGGAAAACCGCTTTCAGAATGCGCCGTTTTGTTATCGAAAAGGAGAAGACAGGCATCTTTGACGATGACAGCGATTACGGCGGCAGCTATGACAGCGACGGGCATAAATATATTGTGTATGCCGCCTTGTCCGCAGAAAGGGTAAGTGATGAAATAACAGACCTTGTTCTCAGCGTTGCAGCGGGGCTTCTGCTTTCGATGATAGTTCTCACTGCGGTGAGCTATATAATAGCAGGCTATATACTCCGTCCGGTGCGGCTTATGAATGCACGGACAAAAAATATCACAGAAAGGCATCTCAGTCTGAGAATACCCCTTAGAAAAGATGCCGGAGAATCTGATGAGTTTAATTCTCTGGCAGTAACGCTGAACGGTGTTTTTGATCGTCTTGAGAATGCCTTTAATAAACAGAAAAGGCTGATAGCCGATGCCTCGCACGAGCTTAAGACTCCGCTGAGCATAATGCGGCTCATAACTGATGAGGTCAATGCGGCGGGCAGCATATCGGCAGATGATGCAGGAAGGCTTTCAGGTCAGGTTCTGCGTATGGAGAGGCTGGTGAAGAACATACTGAACCTCTCCTCCCTTGAACTGGACAGCAGCATCGCCGCTGAGACTGTGGATCTGAAAAAAATCCTGGAGCAGCTGAAAGAGGACTACTCTCTTTTTGCCTGTGAACGGGGCATAAGCCTTTCATCCGGCTACAGCGGGAATATGACAATGAAAGGCGATTATGAAAAGCTTTTCAGGGCTTTTTCCAACCTTCTCGACAACGCTGTAAAATACTCGGATGACAGTGGGGTAATCAGAATTACGGCAATACGCACGGACGAAACCATTGAGATAAAAGTTTTTAATACAGGCGCAGGTATTCCTCCGGAGTCTCTGGACAAAGTGTTCGAGCAGTTTTACAGGGTTGAGGAGTCCAGATCCTCAAAATACGGCGGTTCCGGTTTGGGGCTTGCCATTGTTAAAAGAATAGCGGAACTCCACAAAGGCGAAGTGAAAATTGAAAGCGCTTACGGTGAATCCGTTACAGTTACAGTTATCTTGCCCGCTGTCTGAAAAAATCAGCCAGCTTCATCAAGTCTTCATTTTAATACTGTATAACTCAGTGCATGAGAGATACAGGATTTACCCTGAACAAGAGTCTGATAGTTCTTCTTATCCTTGCTGTTTATACAGGTGCTTTTGCCTATCGTGATGTTCTTTCAGTGGATATTATGGAGGCGCGGAACTACATAACCGCAAGGGAGATGGTTGCTGACGGGAACTGGCTTTTCCCGACCCTTAACGGTGAGCTGAGAATAGCCAAGCCGCCTCTTCCAACATGGATAACGGCATTCGTGTTCATGCTTGCGGGAACCGATAATGATCTTGCTGCAAACCGGATTCCTTCGGCTTTTGCCGGGCTTATTATGCTTGCAGGAGCCTATTTCATTTCCCTCCATGTGACAAAGTCGAAAAGGGCGGCTTTTTATTCGGTAATAGTCCTGAGCACCAGTTATCTGTTTTTCTACATGACCCGTAAAAACACATGGGACATCTACGCACAGGCTTTTATGACTGCTTCCATAGCTGCGTACTGCCGTGCTCTTCCTGCCGGAACAACGGGAGAGAAAATTCTTATGTATGCGCTTGCCGGGCTTTTCGCGGCACTTTCTTTTATGAGCAAGGGCCCGGTTGCATTTTACGGGCTGCTTGTGCCTTTTCTTGTTGCTGGGTTTTATCTTTTCAGGCTCAGACCGGTCAGTTTTTACGGTTTGACCGTTCTTGTGGCTGTTGCGGCTGCACTATCCCTCCTGTGGCCGGTGTATATATATTTCCATGAAACACACTCAGCGCTCAGCACTGCCGCCGCAGAGGCGTCAGCCTGGGCTGACAGACATGTCAAACCCTTCTGGTACTATCTCCAGTTTCCGCTCATGTCCGGTCTTTGGGTTGTGTTTTTGCTCCCTCTGCTTGTTCCGGGGTTTTCTTCCGCACGTCTCGGCAGGCGGAGGGCAGCCTTTTATCTGATATGGATATTTGTTTCGTTTATTCTTCTTTCCGTAATACCTGAGAAAAAGGATCGCTACCTTCTGCCGGTTATTATTCCTGCCGCGCTCATGATAGGTGAGTATGTGAGTCTCCTGACCGGGAACCTTAAAAAGACAACGGCTGACAGTGTTGTCCTCGGAATATGGAGCGGCATCTCTTTTTCTCTCGGAGTCTTTGTGTTCATATCAGCCGCTGTGGTGCAGGTATGGTTTGCGGCTTATGACAGCATGTTTTTTTTAGCGGGGGAGGCGCTTGTGCTTTTCTCTGTTGTTTCTCTTTCTCTGAGCTTTATCAGACGTGAGACTCACAGATATATCCCCCGGTCCGTGGCGGTTTTCTGTCTTTCGGTGATTGTTGCTGTGCCCGCGGCGGAGTCTTTTGTGCCTGATAAAGATTTCAGGATTCTGGAACAGGCAAGAGCAGAAACGGTGCATGCATATGACGGTGACTTTTACGGAGATCTCAGCATTAAGGAGATCTGGGCGGTGGGGCGGAAAGTGCGTCCCGTTGATGAATTTATTGACAATGGAACAAGGGACACAGCGGTTTTTATAACTCAGGGTGATCTGAACGGGCAGGAGCTCAGCAGCAAGGGCTTTTCGATGGAGCATCTCAGAACATATTCACCGGAGGCAGGGAAGCAATGGAACTTTTATATAGTCAGCAGGAAAAAGTGATGAGACCGGAAATTTCAGTGGTTATTCCGTTTTACAACGAAGCAGAAAATATTGACACAGTATGCGCGGAACTCCGTTCCGTGCTTGATTCATCCTTAAACCGCAGATGGGAGGCGGTGCTTGTTGATGACGGCTCCACTGACGGCACAGGGGATAAAATAAATCAATGGACGGAAGAAGCCTGCTTCCGGGCTGTCCATCTTCGCAGAAATATGGGGCAGTCCGCAGCGCTTTTTGCAGGTTTCAGCGCAGCCAGAGGTGAGTATGTGTTTACTCTGGACGGCGACGGACAGAATGACCCGGCAGATATACCCCTTATTCTGGGAAAAATGCTGGAGCTTGGTGTGGATATGATGTGCGGGGTACGGGCTGAAAGAAATGATAATTTTGTCCGCAGGCTTTCAAGCAGACTTGCCAACAGGCTCCGATCACGGCTGCTCGGTGACAATATAAGCGATGTCGGGTGTTCAAGCAGAGGGTTCAGGCGTGAATGTCTGGAAGGTTTCCGCTTTTTCCGCAATGCTCACAGGTTTTTCCCTGCTCTCGTGCAGATGGCAGGCTATACTGTCGCTGAAATGCCCGTGCGGCACAGACCAAGAAACAAGGGAACCAGCAAATACGGTGCGGGTATAAACAGCCGTCTGTGGGTGGGTATAACGGATCTTTTCGGGGTGTACTGGATGAAGAAGAGGTATATCTCCATATCCTGCTATGAATACAGGGCGGATCAGGAAAACAGCCTTAAGCTTTACATCGCCTCCGGAGAGTAGCAAGGCACAAAAGCTTTAGCCTTGTATAAACAGGGCGGAAGTATTACACTGCCCTATGTTTGAGTTCCTGTATCAGACGGATCTGCTGCTGACTTTTATTATGGTCTTCTTCCGCATTTCGGGCATAGTTTTCAGCGCCCCCATGTTCAGCAGCCAGCTTATTCCGGACAATGTTAAAGTTGCTGCCTCCCTTGTGCTTGCCGTTGTGGTTTTCCCCAATGTCCAGTCCATAGGGCTTTCCAATATCCATCCTCTTCTGCTTATTTTGCTTATAACAAAGGAGATTCTTCTCGGTATAGCCACGGGGATGATGGCTCAGCTTCTGTTTGTAGGTGTGCAGATCGGTGGGGAGCTTGCCGGTTTTCAGATGGGGTTCAGCATGGTGAACTCTTTTGACCCTTCGATGAACATGCAGCTTTCCATCATAGCCCAGCTTAAAAACATAGCGATGATACTCTTCTTCATTGCCCTTGGCGGGCATCTTATGGTGATAGGGGCAATGAGCGAATCTTTCCGTGCTGTACCTTTGGGTGTGTTCACTCTCAAGGCTGAGGGGTTTCTGTATATCACAAAAATGCTCAGCGCATCTTTCCTGACCGCGCTTAAGATAGTGGCCCCCATATTTGTGGTAATGCTCTGCACCCACGTTATAATGGGGATAATGGGCAGGCTTGTGCCGCAGCTTAACCTCATGATCGTCGGTTTTCCGCTCCAGATAGCTGTGGGGCTTTCCATTCTCAGCATAAGCCTGAACTATTTCTTTATTGTGTTCGAAAAGCTCCTCCATGAGTATTTCATGCGGGTTGCGACATTATTTTATATCTTCGGCGGTAACTGATGGCTGACAACGATTCGGAGAAGACCGAACAGCCCACGGGGCGGCGGATTCAGAAAGCCAGAGAGGAAGGCAACGTTGCCAAAACAAGGGAGCTCAGCGCTGCTGTAACCTTTGTTGCCACTGCCATATTCATGTATTTTTACATTTCCACAATGGCGGACGAACTCATGAAGTTCATGCGTGAGTCTTTTATGTCCCTTGATTATGCGCTTGATGAGAAAAGCGTCATAAAGCTTATGTTCTTCGTCATAATTTTTATGACAAAGCTCCTTGCCCCTGTGCTTGTGATGCTGTTTGTGGTGAATATTGTTTCAAATGTAATGCAGTTCGGCTTTATTTTCAGCCCGAAGGCGCTTGCCATCAAGTTCGACAGGCTTGACCCTGTGAAGGGTTTCGGTAAAATATTTTCCAAACGCAGTCTGGTTGAGCTTTTTAAATCTCTGTTCAAGATCTTCGTTGTGGGGCTTTCCGCCTACTATATCATAAAAGGGAAAATTCCCACTATCCTCCGCCTCGGTGATTCGGAACCCATAGACAGCATAATGTTTTTTCTCATGCTCATGTTCGAGCTTTTCCTTAAGATAGGTGTTCTGGTGCTTATACTTGCCGTTATCGACTTCATGTATCAGAAATGGCAGAACACCGAAGACCTCAAGATGACAAAACAGGAGGTCAAGGAGGAGTTCAAACAGATGGAGGGCGATCCTCTGATCAAGCAGAAGATCCGAAGTATGCAGAGGGAGATGGCGCGTAAGAGGATGATGTCTGATGTTCCGAAGTCTGATGTCGTGGTTACAAACCCCACCCACTTCGCCGTGGCGCTGAGATACCGTCCGGGCGAGGATAAGGCGCCCACGGTGGTTGCCAAAGGGCAGCGGCTTCTGGCACTGCGCATAAAGGAGCTTGCCAAGCGGGAAGGGGTGCTTGTGCATGAGGATCCGCCCCTTGCCAGAACGCTTTTCAAAACAGTTGACATAGGTGATGAAATACCTGAGAATTTGTATAAAGCAGTAGCAGAAATACTTGCCCTTGTAGGGAAATTTAAGCATATGAGAAGGTAGTGTAAGTGGCGCAGTCCAGTCTTATGACAAAATTGATAAAACAGGGCGAAATAGGCTTCGGTCTGTTTTTTATCGGCATAATCATCGTCATGGTTCTGCCAGTGCCCGCCGTTATTCTCGACCTTCTCCTTGTGTGCAGCATTGCCCTTTCCGTTCTTATCCTCATGGTGGCGATTTACGCGGATGAGCCGCTTAAGTTCTCCACATTTCCGTCTGTGCTGCTTATCATTACCCTGTTCAGGCTTTCGCTGAACGTTGCCTCCACAAGGAGAATCCTCCTGAACGGTTCGGAGGGTGAAGGCGCAGCAGGAAACGTGATTCAGGCATTCGGGCAGTATGTTGTGGGCGGAAACTACACGGTGGGCGTTATCATATTCCTTATCCTTGTGCTGATTAACTTCATGGTTATCACCAAGGGTTCAGGCCGTATAGCGGAAGTCGCAGCGAGATTCACGCTGGATGCCATGCCCGGAAAACAGATGAGTATCGATGCTGACCTCAACGCAGGGCTCATCGACGAGGCAGGGGCGAAGGCGAAGAGAGCTAAAATTCAGCAGGAAGCAGACTACTACGGAGCCATGGACGGTGCGAGCAAGTTCGTCCGCGGTGATGCCGTTGCGGGTCTTATCATAACAGGCATAAACATCGCGGGCGGTCTTGCCATAGGCGTTCTCCAGAACGGAATGGAAGTGGCCGAAGCCGCTGGTGTTTTTACAATACTTACAGTGGGTGACGGTCTGGTGAGCCAGATACCCTCACTCATAGTCTCCACTGCGGCCGGTCTCATAGTTTCCAGAGCGGGCGGCGGGGACAAAGACCTCAGCGGACAGCTTGCCAGGCAGCTTTTCCGCAGCACCAGAGTGCTTTACATAACAGGAGGCATTCTCCTTTTCTTTGCTGTTGTTCCCGGAATGCCGTTTTTCCCGTTCCTTTTCCTCTCCGCTATCTTTTTCAGCATAGCCTACTCTGTGAAGAAGGGTGCTGAACAGCCGGAGGAGGAGAAAGAGGAACAGGAGGAGGAGCGCAAGCCCGCGACTGAGGAGGAAGAGGTCAGGGAGCTGCTGGAAATGGATACAATGGAACTTGGAATAGGTTTCAGCCTTATCCCCCTTGTGGATTCCGCTCAGGGCGGAACCCTGCTTAACCGCATAAAATCAATACGCAAGCAGATTGCCCTTGAGATGGGGATTATAGTTCCTCCCGTGAGGATAAGGGACAATCTCCAGCTTGACGGAAACGGATACAACATACTCCTCAAAGGTGTAAAGGTCGCCACGGGAACAATCTTCCCCGACAGGTTTCTTGTGATGAACCCGGAAGGGAGCGTGGACAAGATAGACGGAATACCCACCAAGGAGCCTGCCTTCGGGCTTGCCGCCAAATGGGTGGATGAACGCCAGAAAGAGAAGGCGGAGCTTAACGGCTTCACCATAGTTGACCCCGCGACGGTGATTGCAACCCACCTCACGGAGGTGATAAAGTCCTATGCCAACGAACTCATCGGAAGGCAGGAAACCCTTGAGCTTGTCAACGGCGTTAAGGAAAAATTTCCGAAGCTGGTGGAGGATCTCGTTCCCGGCATACTGGATCTGGGCACTGTGAACAGGGTATTGCAGAACCTGCTGAGGGAAAGAATCTCCATCCGCAACCTGCGGAGCATTCTGGAAGTTCTCGCTTCTTACGGGGTGCAGACCAAGGATGTGGAAAACCTAACGGAGAGGGTGCGCCTCTCTCTGAGAAGGCAGATAACGGAAAGCCTCCTCGCACCGGACGGAGCGCTCTATGTATTTACTCTGCCATCCGAGATTGAGCAGCTTCTGGCGAAAAATCTACAGCAGGGTGACGAAGGAAGGGATATACTTATAGATCCCCTTGCGGCACAGAAGATACTTTCCAAGATGATAGCCAAGGTGGATGAGGTGTCACAGAAGGGGTTCAGCCCCGTTCTTGTTATTTCGCCGCCCCTGCGTTCGGCCATGAGGCGTTTTGCGGAGAAGTTCATTAAGAATATTAATGTTATATCCCACAATGAAATAAGCGAGAATGTCAGGATAGAAAGCCTCGGCATGCTGGAGATTAAGATATGAAGATAAAAAAGTACGAAGCATACGACATGGCTGAAGCGATGAGAATGATCAAGCAGGAGCTCGGCTCCGAGGCTGTCATTCTCTCCACCAGAAAAGTCGTTAAAAACAACAGCTTCGGTCTTTTCTCCAAGCCTCTTATTGAGGTTACAGCCGCGGTGGATATGGACGAGCGGATTCTCATGGAAAAAACCGCCAAGGCAAAGGCCGCCAGACCCAAGCCGCAGGGTTCAGGCTCCACTTATAACGGTTTCGGCAAAATGGCAGCACCGAAGGAGGATGATGAGTTCAGGCCGGAAACCTTCGCCTCTGATATACGCCGTCCGTCACAGGAAACAGTCTACAGATCAGAAACATCCAGACAGGCAAAGCAGATTAAACCCGAAACCTACCAGCAGGGCGGGGTGGACAAACTGGCGGAACTCATAAACACCCTTGGGCTGAACCGCTTTGAAAGCCTTATCTCTGACGTGGCCGAGATCAAGAAGCAGATGCTTGAGATGAAAAGCGTCCTCACCGAGAACATAGTAGTCGACCTGCCGGAGCAGCTTAAGGAGTTTTACTCCCTTATGGTGAAGAACGGCGTGGATGACGTTATCGCATATAAATTCCTTAAACGTATAGAAAAACGCGCCACAGCAGGGCTTACCAAAAGCCAGATACGCAACCTCATTGTCCAGCTGCTTGGGGATCTCATCCCCATCGAGAAGGACTATTTCTCATCCCTCAACAGGAAGATTGTTGCCTTTGTCGGCCCCACAGGAGTGGGCAAAACCACCACTGTGGCGAAAATTGCAGCCAATCTTTCCCTAAAACTGAAAAAAAGAGTGAGCCTCATCACCATAGATAATTTCAGGATAGGCGCAGTGGAACAGCTTAAGACCTATGCTGAGATTGTGGATATACCCCTTCAGGTTGCCTCCAGCCCGGAAGAGCTTCAGGCTATACTCGCCCGCACGGAAGGCTATGATTACGTTTTTGTGGATTCCATGGGCAGAAGCCAGTTCGACACTGAGCAGATAGGCGATCTCCGCAGATTCCTCAGCGCAGGGGACAGGATGACCGTTGCCCTTGTTATGTCCATGAGCAGCAACCACGCGGAAATGGCCGAAACCTTTGAAAATTACAGCGCGCTCATGCCGGAATATGTGGTGTTCACCAAGCTGGATGAAACAAAATACTTCGGGCCTATGGTGAACCTTCCCATCCGCAAGAAAACTCCTGTTCTCCTTCTTTCCACAGGTCAGAATGTCCCTGATGATATGGAAATTCCCGATGGCAGGAAGATTGCTAGTCAGATCCTCAGGGATATTCCGGGGTTCTGGAGTGAAAGATGACAGATCAGGCGCACAATTTAAGACGAAAAGCATGGGATAAAAAGCGGCGGGCAAAGTATATTTCCGTCTCCAGCGGCAAGGGAGGGGTCGGCAAGACCAACTTTGTGGTAAACCTTGCCTACTGGCTGGCGAAAATGGGGAAAAAAGTTCTTGTTTTCGATGCGGATTTAGGGCTCGCCAATGTTGATATACTGCTTAATCTCACCGTAACCGCTTCAATCCGGAAATATATGCAGGGGGAAGCGGAGATAGAAAATGTAATCAAGAAAGATATTTACGGATTTGATGTAATCCCCGCTTCCAGCGGATTTTCCGACCTCACCAACCTCAGCGAGAGCGAGTTTGAAAAAATAGTGGAAATATTCGTAAATCTTGACGGAGCTTACGACTACATACTGTTTGATACCGGTGCGGGCATATCTGAAACCGTAACGAAATTCGCAGCCATAGCAGACACTGTGATAGTGATCACCCAGCCTGAGCCCACTGCGATTACCGATGCATACGCGTTTATGAAGGTGGTGCACTTTGACCACGGAATAAACCGCATCCGCTTCGTGCTCAACAGGGTGGACGATGTGAACGGCGTAAAAAATATTTACATGAGCATGAAAAACGTTGCGAAGAAGTTTCTCGATGTTGAGCTTGACCTTCTCGGACACCTGCGCGAGGACAAGCAGGTGATAAGCTCTGTAAAATTTCAGAAGCCCGTGTGCGAAATAAACCAGAACGGCGCATACTCCCGCGATATTTACAATATAGCGAGAAATATTCTGGGGCTCCCCGCCGAAAACACCCGGAAGGAAGGACTCTACAGCCTTCTTAAGGGGGTGTTCAAATGAGTTTCCTCCACAGGGAGATAGCGCTTATGCTGGCCACTGTGGCCTTTGTTTCTTCATTTGTTTACAAGTTCTTTCTGCTTGAGGTAAAATTGACTTATGTGACGAGGGATATTATAATGTTTTTCATTATTTATTACGTAACCGAAAAACTTTTCCTCTACATAGACAAGATTATGATTAACTACAGGAAGATACTTTGATGCACTATGAGGCAGGCGGCGCTGTAAACAGGTTTTCCCCCGAAGAGCGGGAAAAAATCATTCAGGAGTTTATGCCCAGGATAAAGTCCTGGGTTATCCGTATGAGTGCGTCTCTTCCTGACAGCGTTGATCTTGACGACCTTTACTCCTCAGCCTGCGTCGGGCTGATAGAAAGCATGGACCGCTTTGACAAGGACAGAAATGTGAATTTCTACACCTTTGCCGAAAGGAGGATCAAGGGCTCAATCCTTGATACTCTGAGGAGCCTTGACTTTCTTCCCAGAAACGTGCGCACCAGGCTTAAGCAGCTTGAGGCATTTATAGAGAGAACCTACCGGGAGCAGGGCTCACGCCCCTCCGTGGAGGAAATAGTCGCCGGGAGCGACTTTGAAGCGAAGGAGGTCTACCGCCTTCTTGAACTTCAGGATAATGACAAACTCCTCAGCCTTGACGAATCTGTCGGCGGCGAAGGGGAAAACAACCTGATCGATTTTATAAAAAGCAAGGGACTCACCCCGGAAGACGAGGCGGTGAAGAATAAGCTCATAGAAAGGCTCGGCGAGGAGATAGACAGCCTCCCCGAAAAAGAGAAATACGCCATTACCCTTTATTATTACGAAGAGCTGACTATGAAGGAGATTGCAGAGGTTCTTAACATTACAGAATCGAGGGTTTCACAAATCCACTCTGCGGCCGTGACAAAACTCAAAAGGAGGCTGAAAGAGTTCTATGAATAAAATCAAGGTTGTTATTGTTGATGATTCCGCATTTATGAGAAAAGCCATTGAATCCATGCTCGCCAAGGATTCAGAGATTGAGATAGTCGGGCAGGGACGCAACGGTCTGGATGCCGTTGAAATGGCGAGAAACCTTAAACCCGATGTAATGACCCTCGATATTGAAATGCCCAGAATGGACGGACTGAGCGCTCTTGAAAAAATAATGAGCGAGAATCCTCTGCCCGTCATTATGGTCAGTTCCCTTACCACAGAGGGTGCGGAAGCTACTATGAAAGCCCTTGATCTGGGCGCGGTGGACTTCATACCGAAAGAGAAATCATTCGCCAGCTTCGGCGTTATGAATATAGAAGACGATCTGCGCAATAAGATAAAGCAGTTCGCCAGAAGAACAAACCTCATGCGCAGGCTGCGCCCTGCATCATTTGCAAGACCCGCTGCTGCGGGAGCTCCGTCAGGAGGACTTCAGGCTCCTGCTGCTCCCGCAGGAAAAACCGTTTCCAAACCCGGCCATAAGCGCATAGTGATAATCGGAACCTCCACCGGGGGGCCCCAGTCACTCCAGAAGGTTATACCCAGACTGCCCGGCGACATCGGAGTGCCGATAGTTGTTGTGCAGCACATGCCGCCGAACTTCACTCAGTCACTCGCGCAGAGGCTCAACTCACTGAGCAAGCTGAATGTTATAGAATCTCAGGGGAATGAAAAACTTGAGCCCAACACTGTTTACATAGCAAAAGGCGGGCAGCAC
The DNA here is from genome assembly GCF_026226615.1 of Geovibrio ferrireducens. Classification (NCBI taxonomy): domain Bacteria; kingdom Pseudomonadati; phylum Deferribacterota; class Deferribacteres; order Deferribacterales; family Geovibrionaceae; genus Geovibrio; species Geovibrio ferrireducens. The sequence goes on along the minus strand of NZ_JAJAPB010000001.1, from coordinate 27,625 downwards.
CTGAGAATAAAAAAAATAGGCGCAAACTACGTCACAGAGCTTAATTCAGACGCAGGCGGACACCTTCATGTGCCCAGCGTGGACGTAACAGCGGCCTCTGTGGCGGAAGCCGCCGGAAAAGATGCCCTCGGCGTCATCATGACCGGCATGGGCGCTGACGGCAAAAAAGGGCTCCAGCTCCTTAAACTAAAAGGCGGAAACGTCATAGCGCAGGATGAGGAATCAAGCATAGTCTACGGAATGCCCCGCGCTGTGGTCGAAGCGGGAATAGCTGATGAAATTGTTTCCCTTGACGATATATTTAACAGGATAATATTCCATTGCAGGTAATGCACAGAGCAGTATTTGTATGTTGCGAAGCAGAAGAGTTTTTGAAGGGTTAGAGGGAAACTTTGTTCCTAAAAAGTTTCCCTTGGCTTGAGAAAAATATTTTTTTTAAAGCTAAACCGAGAAACCCTTTTTTAACGAAAAAAAAGTGTTTCTCAGGCTCTTCCCCAAAAACTGGAATTTAAATATTTAAACAGGAAAGCAGATGGCAGATATTTTAAGTCAGGAAGAGATTGATGCTCTATTGTCTGTCTTGATACGGAAAAAAAGCACTTCCTGTCTTTTTTCCGCACACGCTCGCGCCGCATGTATGCGGCTTCGCTTCGCACGGCGTGTTCCCATCCGTGGGAACGCCTGTGGACAATATACGGTTATAAACGGAGTAACGGATTAATATATGGCAGATATTTTAAGTCAGGAAGAGATTGATGCTCTATTGTCCACCGTGTCAACGGAGGATGATTTATCGGACAATTCGATACAGCAGCTTGACTTTGTGCCCAAGAAGATTTCGGTTTACGATTTCCGCAGGCCGGACAGGGTTTCAAAGGAGCAGCTTCGTTCGATCCGCAACCTTCATGATAAGTTTGCGCGCAACTTCTCGTCTTCTCTGTCAAACTTTTTGAGGACCATCACAGACATAACTCTGGTGAGCGTGGATCAGATGACATACGGCGAGTTTCTTATGTCTCTGCCTGACCCCACCAGTTTCAACATTATAAGTATGATACCCATGGAGGGGAACGCGGTTCTGGAGATAAACCCTTCGCTGGTGTTTCCCATAGTTGACAAGCTTTTGGGCGGCCCCGGCCAGCCTCTGTTCCAGACCCGTGAGCTTACCAGCCTTGAGCAGCATATAATCGAGGGGATAATAAGCCTGATTCTCAAGGATCTTGAGGAGGTATGGCGGCAGATTGTCCAGAATATACGTTTCAAGAAGGAACTGAGCGAGAACAGCCCTCATATCATTCAGATTGTTGCTCAGAACGAGGTTGTGATCCTTGTGGTGTTTGAGATAAAGTTCGGCGAGGCCACGGGGATGATGAATCTGTGTATTCCTGCCATAGTTCTTGAGCCCGTTCTCGGCAAAATCAGCAGTCAGGACTGGCTGATCGGTGCGAAAAAGGGCAGGTTCGGGGACAATGAAAAGCATATCCTTGATATGCTGGAGGAGATAAGGATTCCCTTCCGCGCTTCTCTGGGGCACACTACGCTGACGATAGAAGAGATAATGAATCTTCAGGAAGGCGACCTTGTTATGATGGACGCGAAAGCGGGCACTCCTTCAAACATACATATTAATAACAAAAAGAAATTTTTCGGCCACATAGGAACGCTTGGTGTGCGTAAGGCTGTCAGAATAAATGAAATAATAACGGAAGAAGGTAATGAGGAAAGAACTGGATAAAGGCAGGTATGCCGCTTTTACTGGAGTAATAACAGATATGTTTGCCTCTACCTTCGGCAGCATGTTTGATAAAGAGATAAGTATTTCCATGTCCGATGCTTATGCCGGTAATGCGGATGAGCTTATGTACGGGTACGAGGGGCAGACCGTGGTATCCGTAACTGAGGAGAAGTCCGGCTTTGATGCAGGCTTATTCTTTTATACAAAGGATATAACAATGCTCGCCGCGCTGATGCTCATGATGGATTCGGAAGGCACAGATGAGCTTGGTGAGGATGACCCGGATGCTGTAAAGGAGCTTTGCCAGCAGGTTCTCTCCTCACTCAGCGTTCCCTTGGAGGAAAGGCTCGGCAAAAAGGTCAGCTTCAAGGTTGACGATGTAATCAAGAATGAGAACTCCGCTCTCTTTCAGTCTGAGAGCTATTTTATAGCCGATATGAAGTTCACCATAGGGGATCGCAAAACTGCAATGCGCTTTTTTATGGACGAGGATCTTCTTTCGCTGTTTTCCTCTAAGAGCGGAAGCTCCGGTGCTTCCCTTGATGATGAACCGGATTTCGCCACAGCGTTCACTTTTCCGGATGATCCGGACGACAGAATGGGCGATCCGATAGGCTCCATGGGCTCATCCTCCGTATCGGGCGTGCAGAACATGGACATGCTGCTGGATATTGATGTTCCGGTAAGTGTTAAAATGGGCTCCACAAGGATGTTTCTTAAGGATATACTTACTATGGGTTCCGGAAACATTGTGGAGCTTGACGAATCTGCGGATGAACCGGTTGAACTCGTTGTTAACAATAAGGTAATAGCCCGCGGAGAGGTGGTCATAGTTGACGGCTACTTTGGTTTCCGCATAAAGGAAATCGTAAGCAGGGCAGAGAGATTGAAGAAATTAAAGGATTGACTTTGGTGTTATAATATAAATAATATGGTATTATGACATCTCAAGGCGGAGGATTGAATGGCGCATCATCACGTTGTAATAACAGTGGACGACTCTTCCACTATGAGAAGAATCATTAAAAACACTCTTCTCAAGCTCGGCTTCTCAAACATACTGGAAGCTGGGAATGGTGTGGAAGCTCTTGATGTCATGGCGAAAAACAAGGTTGATGTTGTTATTACCGACTGGAACATGCCGGAGATGGACGGTCTTACTTTTGTAAAAACTCTTAGATCCAAGGAAGAGTACAAAACAATGCCGATCCTTATGGTAACGACTGAAGCTGCCAAGGAAGACATACTCACTGCACTCAGAAGCGGTGTGAATAACTATGTGGTAAAACCCTTTACCCCCGATACTCTTAAAGAGAAGATAGACAAACTTCTGGGCCTGTGATTATGAACCATTTTAAGGACGTTAATGAGCTTCTTGATATTGCAAGAAACATCAGTAACGGAAACTATGACGTTGTAGGAATCGATGTCAACCCTGAGAGCGAACTCTTTCACATCGCAGAATATTTCAGCAAGGCTGTCAACAAGCTTAAAACAGTCAGCAGTGCTGTTGAGGATGCCTATGAAGATCTGCCCGGTTTCGAGAGCGTTCTTCACAGCGTAATCAAAGACTCTAAGGAAGCTTCCGAAAACGTTCTTGAATGTGTGGATAAAATCAACTTCAACATAGACGATATAAAGGAAAACCTCTCTTCTCTCAGAAAATATGCCGAGAGCGGGGACTTCAGCAAGATAAACGGTGTTCTTGACCGCCTGCGCGATAAAGGGCTGGCCGGGCAGGATGTCAGCTTCGATATAATAGCCTCCCTCGAATTTCAGGATATAACCAAACAGAAAATTGATAAGCTGATCAAGATTATTTACGACCTTCAGGAAAGACTTACACACCTCGTGCTTATGCTTGGGGTTAAAGATAGAAAAATTGATGTTGAAACCCTTGAGAAACTCAAATCAAAAGACGGTATAATGGAAAATCAGAACCTCGTTGACGAACTGCTTAAGGAGTTCGGCATATAAACGAGGCACATGAATGTGCCGTCGCCGTGCGTAGCGAAGCCTTGCTTGGCAAGGCGCGAGCGTGTATGTCAAATTCCCATGGATGGCGAATTTGGCATTATCATGTTTGACGAACTGCTTAAGGAGTTCGGCATATAAACGAGGCACAGAACTTTGTCATTGCGAGCATAAGCGAAGCAATCTCAGATCTTTTAAGTGCGTTTGAGTAAATTTTGACTGTAAATTGTCTTGAAGTAATTTTCCCGGCTGTTATTTTACTTTCAGACACAAAAATATCCGCCCGGCGGAAATCTGACACAGCTAAACATTAAGGAGGTTCCTATATGGACGGCATCGGCGACATGCAGGATCTTGTACAGGATTTTATTCTTGAAACAGATGAAATTATAGAAAGTCTCGACCATGACCTTGTTGAGCTTGAGAACAGCAAAAACGATCTGGATCTCCTTAATAAAATCTTCCGCGCCGCTCACACCATGAAAGGCGCCTCATCCTTCCTCGGATTTGATAAAATGGCGAACCTCACCCACCATGCGGAGGAGATTCTTAACAAGCTCCGTAAAAACGAAATGCAGGTTAACGCCGTGATCATGGACATACTCCTTGAATTTGTGGACGTAACCAAGCATATCCTTGCCGACATAAAAGCCGGCAAAAACACTGTGAAAATAGATGAAACTGTTAAAAAACTGAAACTTGCCAATGAAGGCAATTTTGATGAAATAGACGGCAGCGGCGAATCATCCGGCAAATCAGGCACTCCCGCCCCATCAGGCAGGCGTGCCGATAATGATGTAAATCAGGTCAAAAAAGCTGCCATGTCCATCGAACAGACTATCAGGGTGGATGTTTCAAGGCTTGATTCTCTCATGAACCTTGTGGGTGAGCTTGTTCTCAGCAGAAACAGAATAGGGCAGATCTCCGGCGAACTTGAGAAAAAGTTTGAAGGCGAGTTCCTCATAGAGCAGCTTATGGAAACCACTTCGCAGATTGGGCTCATTACTACGGAGCTTCAGCTTGCGGTGATGAAAACAAGAATGGTTCCCATCGGCAAGGTTTTCAACAAATTCCCCCGTATGGTGCGCGATCTCTCCAGAGAGAAAAACAAGGAGATAGAGCTTGTCATCACGGGTGAAGAGACAGAGCTTGACAAATCCGTTGTTGAGGAAATAGGCGATCCGCTTATACACATGATCAGAAATGCCGTTGACCACGGTGTGGAAGGCCCTGAGGAAAGAAGGAAAGCAGGTAAGCCTGTGAAGGGCACGGTTCATCTTTCTGCTTATCATGAAGGAAACCACATAGTGGTTGAAATCAGGGATGACGGAAAGGGGATGGACCCCGGAAAGCTCAAAAAGAAAGCGGTAGAAAAAGGGGTTATTTCTGCTGAGGAAGCCAAAAACCTTGATAACGAAGGCGCTTTCAATCTTATCTTCAAGCCGGGCTTTTCCACTGCTGAGAAAATTACAAGCATCTCCGGCCGCGGCGTTGGGATGGATGTTGTTAAAACAAACATAGAAAAACTGAACGGTATCATAAATATAGAGTCTGAACTGGGACACGGGACACGCTTCCGCCTTAAACTTCCCCTTACGCTTGCCATCATTCAGGCACTGCTTGTGGATGTTTCAGGAGAGACTTTCGCTATTCCCCTTGTTTCCGTTGTTGAAACAGTGCGTATCAACCTCAAGGAAGTTCATAATTTCGAGGGCAGGGAAGTTCTTAAACTCAGGGACTCTGTTCTCAGTCTGCTCCGTCTTGACGAGATATACGAACTCGAAGGCTCGTACAAAGATGATATATACGTAGTTGTTGTCGGCCTTGCCGAGAAGAAGCTCGGCTTCATAGTTGACAAGCTTGTGGGGCAGGAGGAGATAGTTATCAAATCCCTCGGCGAATACCTCGGCGGCAATGTGGGCATAGCGGGCGCAACAATTATGGGTGACGGGCGCGTAAGGCTGATTATTGACGTTGCCGGTGTAATCGACATCGCAGGCAAAATGCCCAGACGCTCACGCAAGAAAAAGAAAACCGGAGCAGTCAAGAAAAATGCCAACAGTGTAAATGTTCTTGTTGTGGATGACTCCGCTACGGACAGAAAGATAATGAACCGCCTCCTCTCCTCCACAGGATGGATAAACGTTGATGAAGTATCCGCCGGAAGGGACGCGCTTAAATACCTTGAGAGCAATGACCCCGATATAATCGTCACAGATATTATGATGCCCGATCTTGATGGGTATGACCTGTCCAAAATGATAAGGGAAAGGGGGTATGAAAAACCGATTATTGCAGTTTCCGGCAGATCCGAAGTTACGGACAGAAAAAAGGTAAGCGCCGCAGGGATAAACGCTTTCCTTCTTAAACCGCTGAATCTGCAGACAATGCTTGATAAGATTGATGAGCTCCTTGCCCAGAAAGCTTCTAATTAGCATTACCGCGCTTCTCCTGTTCGCGGGGGAAGCGTACTCCGCTGTTTATGTCTATGAGGTTACAACCGTGAGCCGCCGCTTTCAGACCGCCTCCATGCTCGGTCCGAAAGCTTTTCTGTTTCATAACGGCGGAAGCGACATAATCAAAAACCTGAAAATTGTTCAGAAATATCCCGGAAATGATTTTAATAAAGCTCTGGAGGAAAACAGACTTGGGAATGCCAACTACCGTCCGCTTCTTTATGAAACTCCTCCTGCCGATTCTAATTATATACGTTTTATTTGGTGGCGTTGAGAAAGCCGCCGCAGACGGGCGCAAACTTTTCCTCATCCACATAACCCGCGAGGGGAGTTCCGCCGTTACCACTATGCATGTCCGTGCCGAGGATATAGAGGAGGCGCGCAGTCAGATTGTGCTGAACGGCTGGAAGCTTATCCGTATTGAAGAAAAAGAGGCCGCAGAACCCTTTCCGGCCGATCATAAATTCCGCTATACCGGTGATAACAAACCCGCCGCAGGGACTGTCCGTGATAAATCCGTAACCGCCGAAACCCTCCCGCCGCAGCAGGCTGCTTCTCTAGGCTCTGCTCTTCCGGCAGGTTCACCTGCCATTCTCACTGATGACAACTACACTTACATAGGCACACTGTATTTTAATATAGGCGAGTTTCAGGCAGATGTTCCGCCGGAACTCAGCGCTAAAATTTCCTCCCTCAGGGATTCCGGGGAATACCTGATTCTGGGGCACACCGACACGCTGCGCGTTATGGAAAATAACCGTTTTGACACGAACTTTGATCTTGCCCGCAAAAGGGCGGAATTTCTTAAATCAGTGCTGACTGCTGACGGAATATCCTCCGTCAATATTGCCGCAAAGGGGATGGGCACACTTATGCCCGCTGCGGAAAATATGAAGAACGGTCAGCCCATGAACAGGAGAGCGGATCTCTATGGCCGAAGATGACAGAATAAAGTATGAGGATTTTTATAATATCAGCCTGAAAAACTTCTATGAGCTGGTAACGGAAATCCTCCATGACTTTCATTTTGCAGTGCACAGATCCGTTTATGACGGTCAGGGTAAAAGACGGATTGAGATCTGGCGCTCCTCCAAGGATGAGAATGACAATGCCCTTGTCTGGCTGGAGATTGTGGATTCCGGCAAGGATCTCGACCCCTACATAAGCACCGATGTTCTGCGCACCATGAATGAAGAGAATGTGATTAAGCTTTTCTTCTTCACCAACGGTTCCCTGGAAAAAAAGGAAAAGGAAGTTCTGGACGGCAGGGATCATTATATCTTTACCCCCACAGATATAATGGAGACCATAAACGCCCTTGATAAAAAGAAAAAGTATAAACATCAGAAAAAAAGGAAGTCAAAAGGGGTTCCCAGCGGCTATACACTCCTTAAAAACTATCTCAAAGGCAGACAGACTGAACGCGGCTCAGTAACAGTGCCCACCAGCAAGGTTACTATGGTTGCTGAGAAATATACCAAAATGACAAGGGAAATTCTTGATGAGATCGACCGGATGGAGGATATAAACAATATCACTCCGGAAATCAGGGACAAGTTCAAGAAAATTCAGCATGACATTCTGCCCGAAATTCTGAAAGTATCAGTCTTTAGCTTTACCGATAAATTTACCGATGTGAAAATCAGGCTCTTCTCACTGATGCAGTACCTGCTGATCTATGTGGGTGCGATTATTGAATATGAATCAGAAGATGAGATGAAGCGCAGCCGCGAACAGGTGGAGCTTGACCTCCAGTTTCTGGAAAGTCTGGAAGGTACGGTGGATGAATACAAGGTTTCCCTGATGGAGAAAGCGCAGAAAATAGCGTGGAAACTTCTTTATATGTCCATAGCAGTAATAGTTTTTTTCGCCTCTTTCTTCCTTATTATGATGACGGAATGAGGGGAAACGATCTTAACTGTTTATAATGATAGTGAATTTTGTTATAACATGTTTTAAGCAAGGCTTGACAGCAGCAGAAGGAAAATCCTGAAAATTCCTGATAAGAGTGGTATTATTTGTTAACTTTGACGGAGCATTATATTATAATCAGGCTAACTGCCTGCGGCAGTTTTGTATAAAAATAAAAGGGTCACGGCTGGAATAGATGGAGTTTAACCAGGAAATTCTCAACTACATGAACGAAATAGTCATGGTAGTTAATGACAGATACGAAATCATGTTCTGCAGCACCCCGATGAAAAATATTACGGGGAAACCTTCTGACAGGCTGATAGGCAAGAAATGCCATCTTGTCATATTCAACAGGCTTGAGCCCTGCCCCAACTGTCAGCTTGAATTACTTAAAAGCGGCAAAATGGCCGTGGATATAGAGCATGATACAATAACCCACAGGGGCTTCCGCAAGCTGCTCTCTTCAAAATTCCAAAAACTCTCGGACGGAATGTACGCCGAGATCATGGACGACATAACAAGCACAAAGAAGCTTATAGACAAGCTTACACACCATACAAAGGAGCTCAAAGCCTCGAACGTGATCCTCAATCTCCGCAGAAAGGAGACGGAAAAGGAGCACAAGTTCATCATGAACACTGTAAACTCTCTCAATGAGGGGGTCATGGTTGTTAACCCTGATATGTCCGTGAACATTGCCAACCAGAATCTGGTGGAAATGTCCAGACAGAGGGAATCTGAGGGCAGACCTGCGAAATGCTATGAAATGTACGGTTACACTGAGCAGTGCAGGGACTGTCCCATGCTGGACAAGAAAGTGACACGCTCATTCCGGGAAGCCTTCGGCAAAAAGCTCACCGTGAGCTTCAACAGGTTTGACCAGTACATAGTGGAGAGCATAAGAGACACCACCAAAGAGCTTAAGCTCATAGACGAGATAAAAAGCCAGCAGTCAGTCCTTGAGGAGAAGCAGAGGCAGATGTCTCTGCTGAATAAAGACCTTCTGCGTATGAATGAAAGGCTCAAGGAAGCCCAGAGGATAATTGACGAGGAGCTCAGACAGGTGGGCGAGATACAGGCCAGCCTGCTTCCGGAGGTTCTGCCCGCCATAAACGGTTATGACTTCGGTGCTTTTTACACCCCGGCAGAGCATGCCGGCGGTGATTATTACGACTGTATAGAGATGAGCAACGGATATTGGGGTCTGGGAGTTGCTGATGTTTCCGGGCACGGAATCCCCGCATCTGTTATAATGGCTATAACAAGAGCAATAATGAGGTCGTACACCTATGACATAGTGGCTTCTTCCGAGGCGCTTGCCATGGTAAACGAAATCCTCTGCGACAATATACATACAAATGACTTCGTTACCATGTTTTACGTGGTGCTGGATTCCAGAACCGGCAGATGCAACTTCGCCAGCGCGGGACACAACCCCATGCTGTTTTACGACAAATCTGAGATGCTTGTCCGCAAGGTTACCGCTCAGGGGCTTTTCCTCGGTGCGTTTGACAGTGTGGAGTATGAGCAGGGCGGATTTGAGATCGATTCTGGCGATATTGTGTTCATGTACACGGACGGACTGAACGAGGCCATGAACGGGCAAAGGGAACAGTACGGCTATGACAGACTGATTTCAAAAATAATGATGTTCAGCGAACTGTCCGTGAGCGAGATGATTAGAAACATTATGGACGATGTTAAGCTATTCGCCGACGGAGTGCCGTTCGAGGACGATATAACCATACTGGCATTCAAAAAGATTTAGGAGGCAGCAATGTTCGACGTTCAGGGTAAAAACGGAAAGCAGGTAGTCTACATCAAAGGCGAAGTTAACGCGCAGACAGGCGGGGAGCTTAAGAAGAAAGTTCTGGATATGTTTGCTTCAAACAATGCCGCGGTTCTCTCTTTCAAAGGCGTTGTGTATATGAACAGCTCCGGGCTCAGAGAGATAATTGACCTGCTCAAAAACGCAAACAAAATGAAAAAGGAACTCGGACTCTGCGAAATGTCTGCTGATATAAGAGAGATGTTTGCCTTCACCGGTCTTGATAAAGTATTTAAAATTTATGAAACAGAGGCGCAGGCACTGGGGTAGGAAATGGGCGTTGAACTTACCAGAAACAAAGACACTCTCCGCGTCGTAATAGGCGCTGATGAACATGTGGAAGGGCTTAACGAAGGTCTGGCGGCTGTAAGGGCGGAAACAGAGATCTATAAAGTTATCCTTGATCTTAAAAACTGCCTGTTTTTGCAGAGTAAATCTCTGGCCACCATTCTGGCTTTCAAGAAAGAGGTGCAGAAAAAGAAGGCTGAACTTCTCCTTGTAAACGTCAGTGAAGAGGTGCATCAGCTTTTTGATATGACAAACCTGCTTCCGCTGTTCAATATTTCTCAGGACTACACTTCGTTTAATGCGGATGAGCTTCTGGAAAAGTTATTCGACCCCGAAGAGGCGGACAGAGTCTCCGACTACATAGCGGAAAATTACACAGACGATATAAAGGCAAGGCTGTACGATGTGCTTGAGGGGGATGATCCTCTGCTTAAGGAGTACGCAGTGCTTACCATAGGAAAAGCGCATGACTACGATGCCACGGAAAGGGTCAGAGAGTGTCTCGACAGCGATTCAGGCTCCGTAGTCCGCGCGGCTATACTTGTTTTAGGCTGGTTCGGCGAGCTTTCTGTTAAGGAAAGGCTGTATGAGTTCCTTAAAAGCAGTGTGAGCGATGTTGCTGAGGCTGCTGCCGGTTCCATTGCCCTTCTGGCTGATGACAGCGATGCGGAAAAGATAGGCTCTCTTCTCATGGCCGGAAACCCCCGGCTTCGTATAGTAGCTTCCCAGGCTCTTTCTCTTATCAACGATTCTAAAAGTTACGCCATCCTGCTTGAGCATCTTAAAGCCGAGAAAAATGAGGATGTGCGGGCATTTACCGTAAAGAGCCTCGCAGGGTTCAATAAGCCCGGCGTGGCGGACATTCTCCTTGCCGGTTTTGATGACGAATCACTTAAGGTAAGGGAAGCCTCCGCAGGCGGCCTTGTTCGCATCAAAGCCAAGGATAAGGTTGACGAAATACTTAAACGGATTACAGATAAAGACAGCTGGGTGGGTTACTTCGCGGTGAAGGCGCTGGGCGAAATGCACAGCGAGGTCAGCGCAGAAAAGCTCATAAGCGCTTACGCCGCTGTCGAAGAGAATGTACGGCTTGCCATAATCGAGGCACTGGGCAAAATCAGGTATGATTCCTCTGCATTTTTGCAGGGGCTGGTTAAGGATGACAACGAGGATGTCCGCAAGGAGGTTCTGGGAGCCCTTATGAAAATCAAGCCTGAAAGCGCGGCGGAAACCGCAGCCGTGATGGTTGCTTCTGATGAAAGCTGGCTTGTGCGCTTTAAAGCTGTGGAAATTCTGGACACCATAAAGCCTCAGGGCTACAAGGATATTCTCCGCAGCAGACTCACAGCGGAAGAGAACAAGTATGTCCGTGAAAAGATTCAGAATATACTGGAAGTGTTATGATTCAAATCGGAACGATCAAAATAAAGGATGACGAATTTGTTGAGCTGAAGGACATCATCTACAACAGTTCCGCCATATCTTTTTCGGACAGCAAAAAATATCTGCTTGAAAACAGGCTGACGAAAAGGCTTCAGGAACTGAACTTCAGCAGCTTCAAAGACTACATCTATTACCTTAAGTACAACGTTAAGAAGAAAGAGGAGATGGAGATTCTTCTCAATCTCGTGACAATAAATGAAACCTACTTCCTGCGTGAGCGCGCCCAGATGGATTACATGATAAAAACTGTAATCCCTGAGCTTCAGGCAAAGGGGAAAAGAAGTATCCGGATATGGTCTTCTGCCAGTTCATCCGGCGAGGAAGCCTATTCAATGGCGATTCTGCTTAACGAGGCGGGTCTCCTGAACAGGATGAGCATTGAGATATACGCTTCGGACATCAACACCGAGGTACTGGAAACGGCAAGACAGGCCGTTTACCGCAGTGTATCGTTCAGAGGGGTTCCCCAGCAGATAGTTGATAAGTACTTCACCAAGGACGGGTTTTCGTTTAAGCTTGATCCGGCGATAGCCTCTCAGGTCAAGTTTTTTCAGGGCAACCTGCTCAGCCCTATGGTCGCCTCCAAGTTCGGCAAAGCTGATATAATTTTCTGCCGCAACGTGCTGATATATTTCGATATGGAAGCCAAGATCAAGGTGATTGAGACCTTCCATAAAACACTGAACGATCCGGGTTATCTGTTCCTCGGCCACTCCGAAACCCTGAACAAGATAAGCGATAAATTCCAGATGAAAAACTTCGGCGGCGGTATAGTGTACCTGAAATAAACAGCCCTAAACAAGATAAGGAATTCATGGCTTTTCACGAATTGCGGCCTAACTTATATAATACGGATTGCTGCCGATAAGAAGATCAGGACAGCCGCAGATTCAGCATCATATAAGTCGGAGGTGAACGTATGGCTCCCGGTCCGATTGATGTTCAGGTCATCATGAACAAAACCCCTGTTACCGAAAAGGTGCAGGAAGTTATGGAAAGAAACGCGGAACAGCGCCATGCTCACCTTGCCTCTGAAATGGCAAGGCAGAATGAGCAGAATGCCCGTTCGGTCACAAATGTACCCCGCTCCGAAAATCCCAATATCGATGACAGAAACCGCAAAAAACGGGATGAGGGAAAGAAGAAGCGGAAAGCCCCGCCGGAAAGCCAAACGGGGCATTTTATAGATATAGAGGCGTAATAAGTGATAGTCCGCGCAAGGCTCAGCATTATATATCCTGATGATATAAGAACAGTTTACGGCCAGCTTACCTCCAAGGCTCCCCTTGTTTTACAGCTTGCCTCATACTCCCCCGCAATGATGTCTGACAGCCTTGAGATGACGCTCCAGTGGCATGAGGCCGGCGCATCGAAGTGTGTTCAGGTTGAGTTCACCAAGGCCGAAGGGACACAGGTATTTCTCAAAGTTGTCAAAGACCTGCGCGGGAAAGCGGAATGCGCCCACAGAGTGGAGTATAAAGGCTTTTTTGACATTAAAAAAATATCGGCCGATGAGTACTCCTCCTATGCCAGAAGGGCGGAAAGGAATAACGCTTCCAATAAGAACAGTATGGTAAACAAGATTCAGTCGATTATCCCGAACGAAAGCATAACCAATCAGCATCTTTTCCGCTTCCTTATCGAAATGGATTCCAAACTGGAGAAGCTTGTATACCTTGCTGATGCCGAAAATAAGGAAACCGATCTCCAGACGGTTAAAGCGCTCTACATAAGCAGCGAAGGCTGCGGCTTTTTCACTGACGGAACGCTGAAAATGGGCGAGCTTATCTTTCTGGAAGCCAGATCCTTCGACACAGGGGGCAGGCTGCGCTTTTCTGCTGTGGGTAAAGTGGCAGGCGGCCGCAAGACAAAGCTGGGCATACTGGCGGATCTGGAATTTACCGATATGGAAGAAGCTGTTAAGGAAAATATCATCAGATACGTTTTTGAAAAGGACAGAGAGCTTTTAAAAGAAGCGAGGGATAAATGACAACATCCGCTCTCTTGATAATAACATATATTATTCTGCTTGTTCTTGTGCTGGTTATTGCGGCTCTTGCTGCGAAGGTGCGCAGGCTTGAGAAGAAGCTTATAGAAGTCACACCCTCCGATTTGTATCCGTTTATAGAGGAACTCAGGGAGCTTGTGATAGAGAGTGAGCGCATAGCCACAAAGCTTGAAAACTCCATCAGAGAAAGGGAGAGCGTGCTGGAAGACCTCACGGTGCTTGCGGATTCCAAACTGGCCGATTACGGCAGGGCAGCGGAAAAGGCAAAACCGGAGAAGACCCTTAAGGAAAAGATAAGGGAGCTTGCCGAAGACGGCATGCCCGATTCTGAAATAGCCAGAAAACTGGGCATCTCCACCACCGAGGTTAAGATAGTGCGCAGCATGGGCGCATGAAGGTAGGTTCCGGCGGGCAGCCGGGTCTGACAGACCAGAGCGGAAAACTTCTGGAACTGATGGAGGGTGAGAAGCTGGGCGGTTCCGTTGTGCGCAGAATGAACAACGGAATGTATCTTATAAATCTTAAAGGCCGTCAGGTTACCGCAACCCTTGACACTGAGCTTGGCGAAAGCACCCGCTTCCGCGCTCAGGTGGTCCGCAGCGGTTCTCAGGTCGAACTTAAAATAATCAGAAATTTTGAAGACGGTTTTAATTCCGCAGTGGTGAAACCCGCGGCGCAGTCCGGCGTGCAGACAGAGGACGGTGCGGATGCGGTGATATTCCGCCTGCTGAAAGGCACTGTGCCCGGTGTTAAAGAAGGTGACACTCTGAATCTCAATATAGTGCGCACAATGGGGGACGGGCTTAAGCTGCTGGATGCGCTGGGCTACCTCTTCAAGGCTGACATAGGCCAGACAGTGCTGAACACCCTTAAGGCGCAGATTCTTAAAACAGATCCTTTCCTTGAACTCATGGTGATGAAAACCCCCATAGAAAACCTAGATCCGCTGAGTGTAAAAACCGAGGTAGGCAAGTTTGATTTCGCGGCACTTCTGAAAAGCACAGGGAAATTCTCAAGCCTCAGCCTGCTGAATCTCAGCGCGGATGACATAAAGGCGGCCATAAAAGAGAGCGGCATTTTCTTTGAGAATAAGCTGGCAAACGATGAACAGGTCACAGGTGATGAAAAGTTCCGCGCATACACAGAGAAGGATGTTCCCGCAAGGGAAGCAATAACAAGGCTCCAGCTTGTGAATGTTCTCATGGCGGATGGTCTGGTGAGCTATCTTAAAACAAAGGACGAGGATGTAAGCGATGCCCTTGTCAGGTACAAAAAGGATGACAAGGGGGGCGGAATCATGTATATCTCCCTTGAATTCAGCAAAATAGGCAAAACATTCATCACCGTGAGGCAGATCGGTGATGTTTTTGATATACTGGTGAAAAGCGAGACCGACATATCGGAAATGCTTAAAAATGCAGAGGTTGAAAGCGCCCTCATCCGCTGGAAAAAATATGAACAGAAGGACGAGGCGGTTTTCGAAGTAAAAAAGGATTCAGCATTACATTTGGGAGGTTTTGACGCCACAGCATGAAAGAAAAAATGATTGAAATACTTTCCTACATGAATATACCGCTGGAAGGTCTGATTAAAGCGGGTGTGATTCTCTTCTTTGTTTTCCTTGCTTACGCTGTACCGAGATTTTTTATACTGAGGCTCATTCATGCCGCAGTTAAGCGCAGCGCAGCGGAGTGGGATGATGTTTTCCTTAAGAATAAGGTATTTAACATAGTTTTCACACTGCCTCCGGTATTCGTTATACATTACGGAATGCAGTTTTTCCCGGCATTTGAGACTCCGCTTATCAGACTTCTGAATGTTTATATAACTGTTATGATAGTGGTCTTCGCCAGACGGCTCCTGCGCTCCGCCGTTGAGGTTTACGAGCAGTTCCCTGTGGCAGTAACAAGACCCATAAAAGGATATGTGCAGCTCATTGAGATATTCCTGTTTATCATGGGGGCGATTCTTGTTGTCTGCTTCTTCCTTGGCAAATCACCATGGGCTATACTGAGCGGAATAGGAGCAATGACTGCGATAATCATGCTGGTGTTCAAGGACACTATCATGAACTTTGTGGCAAGCCTCCTTATTATTTTTAATGACCTTGTCCATGTAGGTGACTGGATAGAGGTTCCCGGAACAGGAGCCGACGGAACCGTGACCGAAATGGCTCTGCACACTGTAAAGGTGAAGAACTTTGATAACACCATAGTCACCATCCCCACCCATAAGCTGATAGACGGTTCTTTCCGTAACTGGAGAGGAATGCGGGAATCCGGCGGAAGAAGGATAAGGCGTTCTATCCTGATAGATCAAAAAAGCATACGCTTCCTGACGGAACAGGATATTAAAAATCTCGAACGGATAGACGTTCTCAGAGACTATCTCCAGCGGAAAAAGGATGAACTGGCAGAGGCCAATAAGTGCGTTTCCGGCGAATGCAGCGTAAACGGCCGCAGACTGACCAATATAGGCACTTTCAGGGCGTATATCCTCGAATACCTCAGACAAAAAAAAGAGATAGACAAGAGCATGACCTTTCTGGTAAGACAATTGGCTCCGACTGCTGAAGGTCTGCCCCTTGAGGTTTATGTTTTTTCCAATGATATAAACTGGGTGAGCTACGAAGGCATTCAGTCGGATATTTTCGATCATCTGCTTGCCGCTGTTAGGGAATTCGATTTAAGGGTATTTCAGAATCCCAGCGGTTACGACATCTCAGACTTGGCAGATAAACTTAGCATTAAACAGATTAACGGCTGATTAAAACAAGCAGTAATTATTTTTTCTGATAACAAAGAAAAAACTTGTTTTGTTTATAACGATATTTTATATTCTTTCAAACGTTAGCCTGTTATTATAAGAATAAACGTTATGATTGTGCAGTTTCGCACAACACATGTTTCATTAGCCCGTCAATGGGTATTTTTAAGGAGTATTTTATGGTTTATAAGCCGGATGTAAAGCCTGTCCAGTCAGTTTACCACGCGCTTCAGCTTTTTGAAGTGTTCAGAACTGCGGAAAATAAAGACGAGTTCGGAGTTACCGAACTCAGCAAGTCACTGGGACTGCACAAAAACAATGTATTCAGGCTGCTTGCCACCCTCGCTTCCAGAGGCTACATAGAGCAGAACTTCAACACTGAAAACTACCGTCTGGGGATAGGAATATTCAACCTCGGTCAGAAGTTCGTCAGCAAGCTCGGCATACTTAAGCTTTCCAGACCCTTCATGGAGAAAATTGTCGCTGAGGTTAACGAATCGGTCTATATAGGCATACTCCGCGAAGGCAATGTTATCTACCTTGATATAGTTGAAACAAGCCTCCCTGTGCGTGTCGTTTCCCGCGTGGGCAAGGATGTACCCGCATACTGCACCGCTATAGGCAAGGTTCAGCTTGCGTACTCCTCGGAAGAGGAAATAAACAAAATCTATATGGGCGCAAGGCTCAAGAGATATACCGACAACACAATCACATCTCTCCCGGTTCTGAAAAAAGACCTGAGAGGGGTTGCTGAAAATGACTACGCCCTGGATAATCAGGAGTTTGAAGAGAGGGTGCGCTGCGTCGCTGTCCCTGTGAAGGACTATCTGGGAATCCCCGTTGCCGCTCTCAGTGTGACAGGCCCTGCCTGCCGCATGACGGATGAGAGGATCATGAACCAGATTCTCCCTGTGGCCAGAAAATATGCCCGCGAGATAAGCAAGCGCTTGGGCTACCACGAATAAAAGATTACTAAGGCCCCGCTTGAAGCGGGGCTTTTTGATGTCAGTTATTGTATTTGATGTCAAATTCCTGATCGCTCATAAGAATCAGAAATACAGACTCAACTATTGCCACCAGTCCTGGTATAAACGTCCAGCACAGAAGCAGATACAAGATTCCCCAGCCTGTTTTCCCCAGATAAAACTTGTGTATGCCGAATCCGCCGAGAAAAAATGCCAGAAGAGCAGCCGCAAGCCTGTTTCTTCCTCTTTGCGGATATTGCCTTACTCCGCATTTCGGACATATTTCAGCATTCCGTCTTATCACTTCTCCGCACTCAGAGCAGTATTTTGTAGTGTATGACATCATATCCTCCGATCTATTTATATTACTCTTCGGATAGCTTTGTTTCAATACTATGAGGCAAAAAAAAAGGCCGCCCCCTTACGGAGACGGCCCTGAAGTCTTAATTTTTTACAGAAGCTCAGGCAACTGCGCCTGTGGCTTTCCTTGTCATTAGTATATAGACGATGGCTGCTGCCACGCATACTGATGAGTAGGTTCCGAAGCCGATACCTATAAGGAGTGTAAAGGCAAATCCGTTGATAACCTCACCGCCGAGAAAGTAAAGGGCGATTACGGCAAACAGTGTAGTGCCGGAGGTGATAACGGTTCTGGTCAGTGTTTCGTTAAGGCTTCTGTTAAGAATATCTTTAACTGAAAGGGATGAACCGCCTTCGGCTTTAAGATTTTCACGCACCCTGTCAAAAACTATAACTGTGTCGTTGATGGAGTAACCCACGATAGTGAGGATAGCCGCAACAATCGTGAGGTCAATCTCTCTGCCTGTGATGCTCAGAACTCCGAGTGTTATTATAACATCATGAGCGAGAGCAGCCACAGCGCCTACCGCATAGATAGGTCTGAAACGCACCGCAATATAGATCAGCATGCCTATAAGAGCGTAGATAACGGCGTAAAAGGCTTTTGATTTGAGCTGTTCGCCGACCTGAGGGCCGACCTGCTCAATTCTTACTATCTCAACCTTTTCATCGTTGAAAGTCTGGATCAGTGCATTCTGAACATTTTTAGATATTACATCAAGCTCTTTATCCAGCTTCTCCAGACGGATCAGCACATCGTCACCGTCACCGAAGTTCTGGATGATAGCATCGCCTATCCCTGCGCCGCTTATGGCTTTTCTGATCTCATCAAGGTTAGGATCCTTTTCGAAATGAGCCTGTATAACAGTTCCTCCGGCGAAGTCTATGCCGTAGTTAAAGCCTTTTGACAGGAGGATTCCGAAGCATATCACAGTGAGTATGATGCTCGCTGTGAAGTAATATTTAGTGTAGGAGAGAAAGTCTATTTTTGTTCCGGGTTTAATTATCTCAAACATTTCAGCCTCCCCTATATGCTCACGGATTTTGTTTCGCTTCCGCCGAGAATGGTGGCAAAAACGGTTCTGGTGAAGAACAGCGCCGTGAAAAGGGACGCAAGAATACCGATGGAGAGCGTTACCGCAAAGCCTTTAATGGGGCCTGTTCCGAACTGGAAGAGAACCACGGCTGCGATGATTGTTGTTATGTTCGAGTCAAGGATAGTGGAAAGAGCTTTTTCATAGCCGTACTCCACAGCATTAAGCGATGTTCTGCCTATGCGTATCTCTTCTCTTATGCGCTCATAAATAAGAACATTGGCATCAACCGACATAGCAAGGGTAAGTATCATGCCCGCTATACCCGGCAGGGTGAGCGTGGCCTGAAACTGGCTCATTACAGCGAAGATAAGCAGGAAGTTAAAAAGAACCGCAACGTTTGCGATGAGTCCTGCAATCCTGTAGTAAATTCCCATGAATATGATAACAGCGGCGATACCTGCGATTGCTGCCTTAAGGCCGGAGTTGATGGAGTCCTGACCGAGTGACGGGCCTACCGTTCTGTTTTCTTCGATGCTTACAGGAGCCGGAAGGCTGCCCGCTCTCAGAACGATTGCTATCTCTTTGGCTTCCTCAAGTGTGCCTATTCCGTCGATTATGGCGCTGCCGCCCGCAATCTTTGATTTGATCACAGGTGCGGAGTAAACATTATCGTCAAGGACGATAGCCATTCTTCTGTTTACGTTCTGACCTGTAACCTCTTCAAACAGCTTGCTTCCGGCTGAGTCCAGCGTGAACTGAACTGCGGGAAGGTTGTTCTGCGTGAAGGAAACGGAAGCGTCCACAAGGTAGTCTCCGGTGAGCACAGCCTCTCTTTTAAGAACAAAGGGAACACTGCTGAGCACCTTGCCGGTGTTTTTATCTGTGGTTTTCTGATAAAGAAGAACTGAGTCAAAGGGTATATTTCCTCTGACAGCGTCTTCGGGGTTAACTGTTTCGTTTACGATGTGGAACTTAAGCTGAGCCGTTCTGCCTATGAGGCTGATTGCCCTTTCGGGTTCAGTTATGCCGGGAAGCTGAACCACAACCTGGTTCTGACCCTGACGCTGGATAACCGGTTCGGTAACGCCGAACTGGTCGATCCTGTTTCTGACAACCTCAAGCGACTGATCAACGGCGTATTCCTTAATCTGTTTAACAGCGGCATTGTTAAAACGGTAGCTGAGGATATTGCTGCCGGATGATGCCACAGATTCAAGGGTATCGTATCTGTCAGAGATGATTTTCTTGACCTTCTCAGCATCGTCCGTGTTGTTGAGGGCGATGTTGATTCTGCCTCTGTCATCCATCTGCACATAGCCGAAGTTGACCGATTCTGCGGCGAGTTCCTTTCTAATTTTTACCGCAAAGCTTTCAAGCCTTCCCTCAACCGCCTTTTCGGTATCCACGCCGAGAACGACATGCATACCGCCCTGAAGGTCCAGTCCGAGTTTCATGTTTTTGCCGTAGGGCAAAACGGAAATAACAGCCCAGACCATTACAATCAAAATGATGATCCATCTGGTCCTTAGTTTCATTAGGTTTATTTCTCCCCGGCTGAAGCTACGCTGGCCACACCGCTTTTAGCGGATTTGACTTTAACGCCGTCAGCTATTTCGACGATGAAAGTGTTCTGGTCGGCGACTCTGTCAATTTTACCGTAGATACCTCCGGCGAGGATCACTTCGTCACCTGCTTTAAGCGCATCGAGCATTTCAGCGTGTTTTTTCTGTCTTTTCTGCTGGGGTCTGATAAGCAGAAAGTAGAATATCGCGAAAATGAGAATAAGGGGTAGAAGCTGAATTAAAGCTCCGCCCTGTCCGGGCTGTGCGTTTGCAGCCAACATAGTACCGTTAAACATTGTCTCCTCCGAAACTGATTTTATCCAGAATTTCCTTTTTGAAATCCTCAAAGAACCCATTATTTATAGCATTTCTTGCCCGTTTTACAAGAGAAAGATAGAAGTGCAGATTGTGGATGGAATTGAGCTTGAGAGCCAGAAGCTCACCGGATTTATACAGGTGTCGCAGATACCCGCGTGAGAAGTTGCGGCATGTGTAACATCCGCATTCCTCGTCCACAGGTGCGTCAGAAAGCCTGTGTCTGGCTGCTTTTATGTGCAGCTTGCCGTTGTTTGTGAAAAGAAGCGCATTGCGGGCGTTTCTCGTGGGCATCACGCAGTCGAACATATCCACACCGCGCTCTATCCCGTTCAGCAGGTCTTCCGGTGTGCCGACCCCCATAAGGTAGCGGGGCTTGTCCGCAGGCATGTAGTCGGTTATGAAATCCGTGATCTCATACATCGTGGGTATATCTTCCCCAACGCTGAGGCCGCCGATTGCGAATCCGTCAAAGGGGAGGGCACATATCTGTTCCGCGCTGCGCTTTCTCAGGTCGGGGAAAACGCCCCCCTGAATTATGCCGAACAGCGCCTGATCCTCTCTGGTTTTCGCCTTGAGGCATCTTTCCGCCCAGCGTGTGGTAAGCTCAAGGGATTTTTCCACGTATATCTTCTCGCTGGGGTAGGGCACGCACTCATCAAACGCCATCATTATGTCAGCGCCGATCTTCTGCTGTATCTCCATTGATTTCTCAGGTGAGAGGAAAAGCTTGCTGCCGTCAAGGTGGGAACGGAACTCAACCCCGTCCTCATTTATCTTGTTCAGCTTAGCCAGACTGAAAACCTGAAACCCGCCGCTGTCTGTCAGTGTGGGTTTATTCCATGAATTAAACTTCGCCAGCCCGCCGAAATGTGCCACAGTGTCCTCACCGGGGCGGAGGTGAAGGTGGTAGGTGTTGCCGAGAATTATCTGAGCGCCTATTTCATCCAGCTCACGTGGGGCAACCCCCTTGACCGAGCCCACAGTGCCCACAGGCATGAAAATGGGCGTTTCGATCTCGCCGTGGGGAGTGACAATGCGCCCTGCGCGTGCTTTTGACTTTTCGCTTGTTTTTTCCAGTGTGAATTTGAGCATTATATTTCCTGTCTGATATTTTCAAATTTCAGGTAGCTTTACTTTATGAACATGGCATCGCCGTAGCTGAAAAACCTGTATCTTTCCGCTACTGCATGTGCGTATGTGTTCAGCATAAACTCGCGCCCGGCAAAGGCGCAGACGAGAACGAAGAGTGTGGATTTGGGCAGGTGAAAGTTCGTTATGAGAGCGTTCGCCGCCTTGAAGGAGTAGCCGGGTTTAATGAAGATGTCCGTTTCGCCGCTTCCTGCACGGGTTATGCGCTTTTCGTCAGTTACGGACTCCATTGTCCGCATGGCTGTTGTACCCACACAGATCAGCTTTTTCCCTTCGTTTCTGAGGCTGTTTATTCTGTCCGCAGTTTCATCGCTCACATGGTAGCGCTCTGAGTGCATGCGGTGATCTTCCAGATGATCTGCCTTCATGGGGCGGAAGGTTCCTATGCCCACATCTAGGGAAACCTCAAGTATCTGCACACCCTTGTTCCGCAGTTTTTCCAGAGTACTGTCAGTGAAGTGCAGCCCTGCGGTGGGTGCGGCTACTGACCTTGCCTCCTTGGCGTACACTGTCTGATAGCGGATTTTGTCCTCTTCGCTGTCATCCCTGCGGATATACGGAGGAAGGGGAACATGCCCCCACTTTTCCATCACCTCTTCCGGTGTGTGAGTGAGGAAGCGGACTATGCGGAGCCCTTCATCAAGAAATTTCTCGATTTTTATTACCGCTTCGCCCACATTAACCTCCGTTCCTTCCTTCACCTTACCTCCTGTGAGGGCTGTGAATGAGAAATCGGAAATTTTGTCCAGCAGAAATATCTCCACCCTGCCGCCTGTGGGTTTGAAGCCTTCAAGGCGGGCGTTCATTACACGGGTGTTATTGATAACAATGAAATATTCATCATCTATAAGTTCGGTAATATTATGAAAAAGCAGATCACGGGCAGAACCCTTCCTGTCCGCAAGGAGCAGGCGTGAGCCGCCCCTTGTCTCAGGAGGGTATTGAGCTATAAGTTCTTCCGGGAGCGGAAAATCGAACAGTTCCGCAGGGGTCTTCATCAAACGTTCCGTCTTATGAATTCCTTAACCGCCTCTGCGTTATTAGGCATATCAGAAACTTTTCTCGGCAGACCTTCCAGCTTCACTATTCCGGCGGGTTTTTCAGGCGCTTTGCCTGTCGCTTTCACAACCACGTCGGGGAATTTTGCCGGATGCGCCGTTGAGAGGCATATGATCGGGGATTCTGTCTCAAGCCTGAGCCCTGCCGCCACTCCGCATGCGGTGTGGGGATCCAGCGTGTAGCCTGTGGTTTTATAGAATGAGGCTATGACATCCTCTGTCTCTTTGTTTGTGGCGGAGTATGTGCCGAATTCCTGCTGAACTTTTGCTATGTCAGTTTCGGGGAATTTTATTCCTTTCTCCGTTTTCAGTGTTTTCATAAGGCTTTCAACCTTGGCAGCGTCCTGATTATAGAAGAAATAAAGGTAGCGCTCAAAGTTGCTTGCTATCTGTATGTCCATTGAGGGGCTGTATGTTGCCACAACCTCTCTGGAGGTGTAATCCCCATCGTTTATGAAGCGGCTGAGGATGTTGTTTTCGTTTGTAGCGAGTATGAATTTCTCAACAGGCAGTCCCATGAGCTTCGCATAATATCCGGCGAAAATATTGCCGAAGTTGCCTGTGGGCACTATGAAGACCGGCTTTCTGCCGTTTTCCGCCGCACGGAACGAGCACCAGAAGTAATATACTATCTGCGCCAGAACCCTTGCCCAGTTTATGGAGTTTACAGCACCGAGTGAGAAGTCATGCTTGAATTTCAGGTCGCCGAAGATCTCTTTAACAATGTCCTGACAGTCATCAAACGTGCCGCTTAGAGCGAGATTGAAGACATTTTCATCGGTTACTGAGGTCATCTGCATCTCCTGCACAGGGCTGACCCTGCCTTTGGGGTGCAGAATGAAGATGCGGATATTTTTCCGGCCGCGCACGCCGTAGATGGCCGCACTGCCGGTGTCGCCGCTGGTGGCTCCGACTATGTTGAGCTTCTCGCCCCTTTTCTCAAGTATATGCTCAAACAGGTTTCCGAGAAACTGAAGAGCTATGTCCTTAAAGGCGAAAGTGGGGCCGTGGAAAATTTCCGCTATGTACAGTCCGCCCTTTTTGACAACGGGGATAACCTCCTCCGTGTCAAAAGCGGCGTAGCTTTTTTCTATAATCTCTTTCAGCTTCGTAGGCTCAATATCCGTGGCGAAGCGGCTTATGATCTCGTAAGCAAGCGAGGGATACCCCAGCGCCGAAAGCTTTGTCAGCTCATCCGCAGTGAATGCGGGAACACTTTCAGGCACAAGCAGACCGCCGTCATCGGCAAGCCCCATCATAACCGCGTCTTTAAAAGAAACAGCGGGAACTTTCCCCCGTGTGCTTACGTATCTCATAATTATTAACCTACAAGCTCAAGAGCAGAGAAGAAGTATGCGATTTCTGTTGCTGCGGTTTCGGGTGCATCGGAACCGTGAGTTGCGTTGTTGTCGATGTTTTTGCCGAACTCTTTTCTGAGCGTGCCTTCTGCCGCTTCTGCGGGGTTAGTTGCGCCCATGAGGTTTCTCCATTCTTTAATGGCTCCCTCTTTTTCAAGAACCATAACCACACAGGGGCCGCTGCTCATGAAGCTGGTGAGGTCGTTGAAGAAGGGTCTTGCGCTGTGAACTGCGTAGAAGCCTTCAGCCTCTTTTTTTGACATGAATATTTTTTTGAGGGCAACAATTTTGAAGCCTTCTTTTTCGATGCGGGCAAGGATGTTGCCTGTGTTGCCGGCGGCAGTTGCATCAGGTTTTACGATTGCGAAAGTTCTTTCCATTTCAGACCTCCATATACTAAAGCAAGCTATATAAACAGAACTGAGTGGAAAAATCAACCGTTTCGGGCGGAATTTAAAGGGAAAAGGGGAAGGCGGCCTGGAAAAAGCCGCCCTTTATGATGAAATTTTCTTTTATTCCAGTATCAGTGCTATAAAAGACAGATTTTTGTCAGTTTTATTGGCTATGGAGTGCGCCTCGCCTCTGGCGGTGATCATCATGTCGCCGGGAGTGAGTACGTCTTCCCGTCCGTTGTCGTTAACTTCGGCGAATCCGTCCAGAAGAACGTAAATCTCCATATCCTTTTCGTGGTAGTGATAGCCTACAGATGCTTCCGGCGGGAGATCCATGAAAGCGAAGGCCATAATCTGCCCTCCGTACTGTTTCGCCGCTTCATAGGGAATCTGAACTGCGGTTCCCGTTCCTCCCCTCGGTTTTTCGATGTGCTTAGCCTCAATATCGCTTACGCGTACTATCATATTGCCTCCTTGGGTTTATACACGGAAGTATAAATCATCTGTGCGTCAAGATAGTACAAATTATCGGTTTTGTAACCTTTTTCCTTAAGGAACTGGTAGGCCAGTCTGCACTCCCTGCCCGACTTGCAGTAAAGAACAGTTTTCCTTTCGTCAAGAATGCTTTCCGCAAGTTTACGGAAGGCCTGAGGCGGTATATTTTCAGCCCCTTTGAGGTGATGCATTTTAAAATGCGCTGAGTCCGATAAATCGATCAGGCGGAGATTCTGTTTTGTTTTGAGCATATGCATCAGATCTCCGAAATCGATTGCACCGTTTTCAATATCCTCTCTGCGGGTCATATGCGTGTAAATATATGAGAGGCACACAAGCACTAAAGCTCCTCCCAGACCTGTTAATAAGCTGTTTATCATAATAAACCCCGTGAACACACGCTCTTAATTAATTATGCACAAATGATCTTAAAAAATAAAGCGGAAATGAACGTATTAATAAAAAAGGTTTTTAAAAAAATAATGTACAGATTTTGCGGTTCCTATTAAAATCATGTATCATTCCGTTTAAGGAGAATTGAGAAGTGAAATTAAGGGTCGGCAGCGGGTTTGATGCCCACAGATTTGCAGAGGAGAGAAAACTGATCATCGGCGGCGTGGAGATCCCTTATGAAAAGGGGCTTGCCGGACACAGTGATGCTGATGTTCTTCTTCATGCGCTTACGGATGCCATAGCCGGCGCTGCTCTCCATACTGATATAGGCGGACTCTTCCCGGATACTGACAGTAAATATAAGGGGATAGATTCCCGCATTCTCCTGAGGGAGGCCGTCCGTCTGGCCGCAGGGGAAGGGTGGAGAGTTGTTAACGCCGACTCCACTATAATAGCGCAGATGCCGAAAATGGCTCCCTATATATATGATATGCGCAGGAATATAGCTGATGATCTCGGTGTATATATAGATGAGGTAAGTGTTAAGGCGACAACAACGGAAAAGATGGGTTTTACCGGAAGGGGCGAGGGTATTGCCGCTTCTGCGACCGTTCTTATAGAAAAAATATAATTTATTGAGGTTGGTATGAAAAAGTTATTGGTATTCGCACTGCTGCTGGTTTCAGCGACGGCTTTCGCCGGAACAATCAAGCTTGGGGCTCTTTTTTCAGTGACAGGCCCCGCGGGCTATCTCGGTCTTCCCGAAAAACAGACAGTGGAAATGCTGGTGGATCAGGTGAATGCCGCAGGCGGAATCAACGGCAATAAGATAGAGCTTGTGTTCTATGATACCCAGGGGGATGAGAACAGAACCCTCAGCTACTTCAAGCGTCTTGCCACAAAGGATAAGGTTGTTGCTGTCCTCGGCCCGACCAGAACCGGCTCAACTCTGGTAATAAAAGACCTTGCGGAGAGGTTTAAGCTTCCTCTCATCTCCTGCGCCACAAGCCAGCAGATTGTTACACCTGTAAATAAATATGTCTTCAAAACTGCTCAGTCAGATACCCTCGTGGTGGAAAAACTGTTCGAGCACCTTGTCAAAAACGGCAAGAAGAAGATAGCGATCATCACCGAGCAGAGCGGCTACGGCACGACAGGCAGAGATGCCCTTCTGGAAGTTGCTCCTAAGTACGGTGTCAATATAGCTATTGAGGAAAAGTTCCGTGATACGGATAAGGATATGACGAGCCAGCTTGCTAAAATCAAAGCGGCTGATGTGGATGCGGTAATCTGCTGGGGAGTGGGACCTGCTCCTGCAATTATAGCACGTAATGCCAAGGCTCTCGGCATGGGCAATATATATATGACACAGGGTGCGGCCTCCGCCAAGTTTATTGAACTTGCTGGTGATGCGGCTGACGGCATAAAGCTCACCGCGGGCAGAATCATAGTCGCTGACCAGCTTCCCGAAGGTGACAGATACAAAAAGGTGCTGATGGATTACAAAAAGAACTTTGAATCCAGATTCAATGCTCCTGTAAGCGCTTTCGGCGGACATGCCTACGATGCGTTCCATATATTTAAGATAGCCTATGAAAGATCCAAGGGCGACCTGAACAAGCTTCCCGCAGAGATAGAAAAGGTGAAGGGATTCATCGGCATAGCCGGAGAATTCAATATGTCACCCTCTGATCACACCGGGCTTACAAAGGATGCATTTGTGATAGTTGAGATTAAAAACGGCAAATTCGTTCTCGCTGAATAGATAAACTACTAATAATGTACAGTAAATAAAAAAGTTAAAATTTTTCAAAATAAACGGTTGACTTCTTCCTGCCGTTTTCGTATAACTACCTTCCGCTGCACGGGAGACCGGGTGGCGGAAGGGTTTAAAGCCCTGATGAGAAAGACGAAATAAATGTTAAAAGTTTTCTTAAAAACATGTTGACTTAATTCGCAGCTTTCTTTATAACAACCTTCCTCTCCGGGACGGGCTTGAGTGCCGCAGAAGGGAGAGGGATTAGTTTTCCAAAAGTGTTTGACAGAAGAATAAGTCGTTAAGGCAGTTGATAAAACTTTTAAAAAAAGTAGTTGACTTCCTTAGTGGAATTTCTTATAACTACCTT